>JBDHQE010000291.1:0-4228 GCA_039806885.1 Verrucomicrobiales bacterium | reverse complement strand
CGTCGCCAAGACAACTCCCATATCAAATGTGATCGCACCCGAGCCACCCGTAGCCGCTCCACTCCAGCCCGTCACGCCATTCCATCCGGCCACGACGTTGACACCACCGGCACCGGCGCTCTGGACCGCTGTATTGAAGTAGATATTTCCCATCGCGAGGAAGGTCAGGGTTCCTCCGACAGTGGTGGCGCTGTTTTGATACCATTGGATTCGATCAGCTTGGGAGTTTGCATTGCTATCGGTACGGCCCACAGTGATATTCCCGGCTCCACCGCTGCCAAAGTTGGTCGATACGACCACGTTGTTCCCCGCATCCAGTTGTTGAGAAAGCCATACATTGCTGATAGTGCTGCTGCCAAGGCCATTCCCTCCAGTAGCGGAGATCGTGATATTCGTCGGATCGAGCAGCAGGGTCCCCGCAGCCCCTGAATTAGCCGTGAGATCGACCTCACCACTCACCTCGAGAGTGCTCTTCCCTGAAATTTCCGCAAATCCACCCTGCGAAATTCCTCGTGCCGAGACATTCCCGGCAAAAGTCGTATCTCCATCTGACCACAAAATCACATTGCCCCCACTGCCACTGGAGAGCGCATCGGCGCTAATCGTAGCCCCGTCCGCGACCGCCAGCGTATCTGCATTCAGGATCGTGGAATCTCGTCCCTGGAAGCCGCCGCCCACCTGTATGTTTCCGCCTCCTGTCGCACCGCTCGCGTCGATCTTCGCCGTCGATTCAAGAGAAATATCGCGACCTTCCACCACGACAGACCCGCCTTTTCCACTGGCATTGGTCACATCCATCTTTCCGCCCACTTCCACGCGATCCGTCCCTGTCACGCGGACATCTCCGCCCTGAGCACGCAGCATCCCTTCCACTCGAGCATACGCAGCCTCGATCAAGACGCGCCCGCCACTACCTGCTCCGGCACTACTCGCACGGATCGAGCCAGTGTTCTTCACCGTTCCTCCCGCAGCGCGCAGATACACTCGCCCTCCGCGATTGGAAGATCCCGTGGCACGAACCGTCCCCTTATTATTGATCGCCAGTGCATACACGTTTCCATGTGCCTTCAGTTCCACCGCAGCTCCCTCGATGGTGCCGTCGTTGTAAATTCCCGTATCTCCCCCTGTTCCCTTCGGACGCACGAACATCCGCTCACCGTTCGCCCCCTCGCTCGCCGTCAGCAGCACCTCCTCACCGGCGGCCAAACCGACACGACCACCGCTGGCGCTCACGCTGCCACTGTTGCTCACCGTCCGCCCGATCAGGAAAACATCGCCTCCGATGGCATTGATCCGCCCCATGTTGGTTACTCCCGCACTGCTCGAACCTTTGAAATTCATGTCGCCACGAGCCAAGAACTCACCGTTGCTGACATCCAGAGTCGAAAGCACCAGTCCATTCACATCAATGGTCCCGCTGGGCCCGACCAGAATCCCGTTCGGATTGATCACGAAAACATTCCCGTTGGCTTTTAACGCACCCTGAATCGCACTCGGATCACCGCCCGTCACTCGATTGAGCACGGCAGAGTTCGCGTTGGGCTGACGAAACTGCGTCAACTCCCCCGCCTGAATCGAAAACTGATCCCAGTTAATAATCGCGTTGTGACTATTCTGCAGGATCTGCAGATTGCCAGCCCCCCCTCCAAATCGGACATTCCCTTCGACGACTACTCCGCCTTGAGGATTGGCCATTAGGGTGTCATTATACTGCATCAGTCCCGGGAAGAGGCTGAGCATCATGAGATGCAGCAGGCTGGTGCGACGGCGAAGTGCCGTTAACGTAGGTGAACCGCAAAAAGAGTTCGATTTCATGAAGGGAGGAGAAGATTTCCGAGAACTTCGTGATTTGATACGAAATCGAATCAAGAGTCAAGAAGCCTGTTTCATAAATAAACGTTTTTTTTCATTATTTTTTCTCATCGCCCGAGAAGCTCGCTACAGGTGCCTTCCATACCTCCTGTCAGAGCATTCGAATCGGACTTAATGATCAAGACTCAAGATCATATTACTCTGAGAGTATGCTCTTCACGCCTCGCACCTATCCCGGTCGAAGCATACGCAATAGCGTGCAGTAAGTGATATTGTGAAATCAGATCACAAGCCTCCAAAATCGATTCTGCCGTTCCCTCTTCCGAATCGTGACAAATACGATTTCGAAATCTCTCCTCTCAGAAAAATTCACCGTGCCAGACCATCCTCTCGGCCCAACAGGCGCTTCGCGATCCTGCGAACCCGATTTCCAGATTCCAGTCCGATCCGCCGGGCACGGCTCGTCAAATCGTCCGTCATCAAGTGAACGGAGCTGACTTGATAATCCGATGCGCCAGTGAAGCGCCGCTTATAACTCTCGTCTCCAGCCAGAAAGTCGAGCGTATGGACACGGTCCTCATCGACCCATGTGTCTATACGCTTCAGCAGCAGACATTTACTCGGAGCGATCCGCGCTCGACTCTCATCGAATGCAGACAAATAGCCATAATAGCATCCTCCGCGAACGAATCCGAAATCGATGGCGATCAGATCTCCGTGAAGCTTCAGAAGCGAAAGCTGAAATCCCACTTCGGGATCTTTCGTGATCTGACCAAAAAGATCGATCAGACGATGATCGGAAAACGGACTGTTTCCCTCTTGCCGAAAATGCTCGACATGAAAAGCGGCGGCATTCCACAAATCTTCGACGCGAATCTCGAAATCCCGATAGATTCTGACCTTTGCATCCGCAGCCTCGCGCTCGAAGCGATTGAGAGAATGACGCAGATCGCCGCGTGATTTTCGTGGCAGAGCGGCGAGGTAGCTGTCGAGGCCTTCGTGCAGATTCGTGTATGGGCAGGACGTTCCCGCTTTTTCGAAGCGCAGGGATCGATGCGGTGCGGTCTCTGGATTAATGAGCGTCGAGTGCAGAAGTCCACGACTGGACAGCCGGTCAAAGTGAAAGTGGAAGCCTCGTCCATCGGTATCCAGCCAATCTCTTAGATGAGCGAGAAGAAGAACGACCGCTCCGGCATCCCGAGCGATGACATCCTGATAATCACAGATGCGATCCGCTGCCAGTCGAATGGCTTTCCCGTCACGATAGCAGGGCAGGATGGCGACAGTTTCGGAGGAATCGCGTAACTCGAACAGAATAGGACGATAGACGCCTCGGGTGAAGCAGCTATACCATGCGGCATTCCAAGTGAAGGTCTGGAACGGTGCAGTGGTCGCCAGAGTCATTGATCGCCAAGAAGGTTCCAGACGATCCAGTGCAGAGAGGGATTCATGCACGATGAGTGTGTGGGTGTCGAGAGAGACAGGAGATGTCATTTAAATTCAAAGAATAGTCTAATTTTTATTATTTTCAATAATTTTCATAATCAAATAAATAAAAACTGAACTAATCCGACACAATTCACACTGCTTCGCGATTGCGTTATTTCTTCTCTCAAAATTTTCTGCTATTCTCGCTGAACTACCTCTGGAGTCCTGTTCTCCCCTTAATGAGCACAATTGCCCGCCACGGCCTTTTTCTCTTTTCTCTCTCCTCTTTTGTGCTTTTTGCTCAGGGTTCTGGACTCTCTGCGAAGGATGATCCCATTCGCTTTAATCGCGATATTCGGCCAATTCTCTCCGATACCTGCTTCCTCTGCCACGGTTTCGATTCCGGCACACGTAAGGCGGAGATGCGACTGGATATCCGCGACTTCGCTCTGAGGGAAACAAAAAACGGGGTGACGCCCATCGTACCGGGGGATGTGGGCAAAAGCGAGATGATCCGCCGCATCTTCGACGAGAGCGAACCGATGCCTCCGAAGAAGTCTCACAAAACTCTCACGAATGCGCAAAAAGAACTCCTTCGGCGCTGGGTGGCCGAAGGAGCGATCTACGAACCGCACTGGGCTTATGCTTCGCTCTCACGTCCAGCACTCCCCGCTGAATATGCGAAAGAGCATCCTGTCGATGCATTCATCCATGAGAAGCTGAAGGAATCGGGATTAAAATCGTCCCCATCCGCCCCCAATCACGCCCTTCAACGACGATTGAGCCTTGATCTGACGGGATTGCCCCCGACAGTCGCCCTCGCGGGAAGTTCTCTGAAAGATTCAGGAAAAATCGCCTCCATTCCCGAACTCGTCGATGCTTTGCTCGAATCTCCCCATTTCGGAGAGCGAATGGCTGTCTGGTGGCTGGATATCGCACGTTTCGCCGATACCGTTGGATTTCACGGCGACCAGAATCAGCGGATTTT
>JBDHQE010000290.1:0-4291 GCA_039806885.1 Verrucomicrobiales bacterium | reverse complement strand
TAGTTCAGCCGCGTCGGCGGAATTCCCACGACTGAGGATCGCCTTTCGAAATTCACGTCCTACCTTTGCACTGACCACTCCAGCATCATGGAAGCGAGTAAAGGCATCTGCATCGAGGACTTCCGCCCACTTGTAGGAATAATACCCCGCAGCATATCCAGTGGCATCGGCGAAGAGGTGTGTAAAGCGTCGTACCATTGTAGGAGGATCTACAGCCAGAGGCATGACGTAACCCTGTAAGATCTGTCGGGCTAGGCTGTCGAGATCACCATCCACTGGTTTCCTCTGGTGATGGATGTGCAGATCGAGATCGATCTTCCCGAAGGCTAGCTGTCTCATCTGTGCCATTCCGGATTGGAAGTTTCGCGCTGCGAGCATTTTTTGAAAGAGTGGCTCAGGAATGGTCTCGCCAGTTTGGTAATGCTTCGCGAAGCGATCAAGGCTTACTCGTGCCCAGCAGAAATTTTCCATGATCTGTGAAGGCAGTTCGACGAAATCCCAAACGACATGGATTCCGTTGAGCGACTTGATCTCCACCTGACCGAGCAAGTGATGCAGTAGGTGACCGAACTCGTGAAAGATCGTTTCCACTTCCCGATGAGTCAGCAGAGCAGGGCGATCTGGTGACGAGGGCGTAAGATTCCCGCAGATCAGACCTAGATGTGGTTCACGCGGATGCCCTTCATGCGGTGGCAGGCCAGTGATCAGATAATTCATCCAAGCACCGCCACGCTTGTCCTCCCGTGGATGCCAGTCCGCGTAGAATGAACCAAGATGTTCTCCACTGTCCGCATCATGCAGATCGTAGAACCGCACATCAGGGTGCCAGACTTCAATTGCATCTGAGATGATATTCTCACCAGGTGTAGCGAAAGCAGTGGCTCTCTCAGTGACGCGAATTCCGAGAGCCGGAACATGCCCTGAATCACCGGATCGATGGAGAAATAGGGGCGAAGTTCTTCCTCGTCAAAATCGTAACTCGATTTACGCAATTTCTCGGACCAGTATGCGACGTCCCAAGGCTGAAACAGTCCGTTCCAATCCGGATCAGATGCTTTTCGGAAGGCGGTCAGTTCTTCGATATCGCGAGCGAAGTAGGGCTGAGTCAGATCAGCCAGCTTGCCGACAAACTGTTCAGCGGTCTCTCCATTTTTTGCCATCCTGTCCTCCAGAACTAGATCGGCGAAGTTTGCTTTTCCGAGGAGTTCTGCACGCTCCTGCCTCAGCGCAAGAGTCTTCCAGATGTTCTCCGTATTGTCGAATTCACTGCCTCTCCCAATGGTCGTGCTCGCTCTCCAGACTTCCTCTCGCAAGTCCTCAGCTTCCGCATACTCGAGCACTGGGACGTAAACGGGAGCCTTCAGTGTGATCCGATAGACGGGTTCTCCGCTGTCTTGACTCAATCCTTTCGCCACAGCCTCTGCACGAAGCACGGCCAGAGCGGATTCCGGGAGTCCGGCTAAGCGCGAGTCATCGTGCAGGACGAGTTCCCATGCGTTCGTAGAATCGAGGACATTTTCAGAGAATTTCTGGGTTACTAGGGCGAGTTCTGACTGGACTTCCTCGAGTCTCGCTTTCTTGTCGTCAGGAAGCTCCGCGCCGCTTTGGATAAAATCCTTCATTGTCTCCTCGAGAAATCGCTTTCGTAATCCCTCTAGATTTTTGGCTTCAGCGGTATCGGCGTAGGTCTTGATCCGCTTCCACAGGGCAGAATTTAGCGGGATCTGGGAGAAAAACTGAGTGACTTCTGGGATCAGTTTGTTACGTACCCCTCGTAACTCTTCCGAGTTTCGAACTGAATCGAGATGAGCGATCAGCCCCCAAGCAGTGGAAAGCTCTTCAGTCGCACTCTCCAGTGCGAGCAGGGTATTTTCAAAGGTCAGGATTTCTGAATCGGAAGTTTGCCCCAGCGAATCGATATTCTGTTGAGCGCGAGTCAGCGCGAGTCGGATGTCCTCTTCTATAGCCTCCGGAACCAGCCGGGACCATCGGACATGAAATTCTTTGGATAAAAACGGGTGAGATGCCTCAGACATGTGCGGACTATAGAGCACCTACGGAATCCTCAAAACAGAAAAAGAGGAGAAGTCGCACGCAGCGAACTCTCCTCATGCAGAGTCAGATAAAACCGGAATGCTGAAGCTCAAGCCCTCAGCAATTTCACGCTACTTTGTCACGCTACTTTGCAACGCTGATTTGTTCCCCCACAGCTGATCGACGAGGCAGCCAGAGAAGTCCGGCGGCTACGCACCAGACAGTGTCAGCAATCAAAGCGCTCCGCAGGAAGGCCCATGCGGGAGGCGTGTATTGCGGAAGGCCGGTAGTTTGACTCTGCCACCATCCGGCGAGTGTCTTGGCATATTCTGGCATGGATAGCCAAGAAAAGGTATTCGCCACCACGTAAAAGGCCACGCCACTCATCAGCGTCCCACACCACATCGCCAGCCAGCGATCAGTTTTGCGTCCGACCATCATTCCACCCCAAGCAGCGAGGATGTAGACCATAGCAGACATCACGGTATAAGAACCCATACCTCCACCTGAGTAGATCAAGCCTAACACCGCATCACTCATCACCAGCGCGAGAGCTGGGATCCACCAAGTTCGCCCACCGAGCAGCATCCCACCTCCAAAGGCGATCGCCATGAGTGGGGCGGAGTGCCAAGGGAGGCTGAACACCGGAATCGCGATGCGGTATGCGATGGCAAGGCACACGAGCGCTAGCGCACCGATGAGTGGGAGGCGCTTCTCTGATCCATCAGATAGGAAGGATTGTTGGGAATTCATAAAAGAGCTAAAGAAAATCAGAAGGACGAAAGGGAGTATATACCGAAATCGATGAAGAGGCCAATTACTGCAGAGCAAGATCACGAACGCCTCGTTTCAGTAGAGACGCGTTAATTAAAGAAACTCGAATCAACAAGAAACAGAGACTCACACAAACCCACAAAGAGCGGAGTAAGCTAGATACGAGAGAAGAACAATGCAAGTACAGATCTGAATCCGTACTTGTCACTGAACCCTCATTCGATTCCGTTGATCAGTCCCTAGAGAGAGCGATGCAACAGATTCAACTACTGCCGAGCTTAGTGAGCAATTCGATGGCCAGAACGGCGAGAGAGAGAATAAGAACGATAATCGCGAATGGCATGAGTCCGGGGTCTTTGGGTTCTTCCTCCCAATCCTCTTCCGGTTCCTCGATTTTAACCGTGGAGGGGAGAGATTGGTTGAGAGGAATTGTTTCAGATGAAGCATATCCCGCCTGCGCAGGATGAGTCGGGCCGCCTGGCTGAAGAGGGGTGGTAACACGACCTACAGGAGGACGAGGACCACCAGGGATCTTGGCGAGAGGAATCGTCTTGGAGCCAAGTGGACCACTTGCGGTAGGGGTGCTCGGTGCGCTCGGTTCGGCGCTGGATGTGGACTCGGACATGGGTTCCCTCCGGTAATTCGTTCGTGTGCTGTGGTGTCAGGCTGCGCGCAGGGCCGGGCGTGCGGAACCTGCGGAGAAGCGTGCGGTGAGTGCGCTCAACTGGCTCGCCGTGGACGCCAGCTCGTCGACGTTGCCGAGGATCTCCTGGAGCGACGCCGAGGTCTGCTCCGTCGCCGCGGAGACCTGCTCGGTCACGGCGCTCGTCTTGCCCGCGGCGTCGGCGATGCCGTCGCTCGACTGGACCATCGTCAGCACGCTGTCGCCCACCGAGCGAACCTCCTCGCCGATGCGCTGGAACTCGTCGCGCGCACGCTCGACGATGACCCGGCCCTCCGCGACGGTCTCCGAGCTCGCCTGGACGAGGTCCACCGTCGTGCGCGTGCCGCCCTCGATGGCCGCGACGATCTGCCCGATGTTGCCGGCGGCCGCCTGGCTCTCCTCCGCGAGCTTGCGCACCTCGTCGGCGACGACGGCGAACCCGCGATGCCGTTGATCTCGCCGCTGCGCACCGCGAGCGCGCCCATCGCCTCCACGATGGTGGACGAGGATTCGTGGATCGCTCGCATGGCCCGCGTCGCGCGCTCGGAGCTGGCGACGCCGTCGTCGCTCGCCGCGAGCGCCTGGGCCGAGCGCGACGACGCCTCGTGCGCTTCGGTGCGGCTGTCCTCGATCATCGAGACCTGCTGGTTGGCGTTCTCGGCGACCTCGCCCATCGACTGGGCGATCTCCTCGGTGGCGCGCACGACCTCGCCGACGGTGACCGCCATCCGCTCGCTCGCCTCGGTCACCTGCCGCGACGTGCGCTCGAGGCCGCCGATCACCTCCGAGAGGCTCTCGGTGCAGGTGGCGTACCCCGCA
>JBDHQE010000289.1:0-4297 GCA_039806885.1 Verrucomicrobiales bacterium | reverse complement strand
TGAAGACGGCGATCTCATCGGAGATTCAGGAATCTGCGGTCGGAAAAAGCATAGCGAACGGATATTTAGGCGTATCCATCGATGAAGATGCTTCCGGTGCTTTGCGCATCCAGGAAGTCGCCCCGGAATCTCCTGCGGAGAAATCAGGGCTGAAACCAGGCGATCTGATTCTCGCTTTCGTGGTGGCATCAGAGGAGTGATCCCCGCCTGCTCCAGCGCAACGATCCCTTTGGAGGTCGGAGGGGCGGTAGGCGTGATTCGCGATGAGCACGGAGGCATACCCCGCTGGGATGAGCTTTTAAAATGCAAGTGCGACATCGACGCCACCTTGCAAGAACTTCTCGATCATCGGCTTGTATGGAACGAGGCCCGATTCTGTTTTGTGCAGAATCGCGATAAGAACCTCGGCGGCAATTCACTCTTCCGTTCCGCCGAGCGGATCACCACAGAAAAGCGCCACCTCAAGCGCAAGTGGAAGGCTCACATTCGTTTCGAGGACTACAAGAGCCAGGAGCCCACGCGCCACGACGGCAAAGCGTGGCGATTTCCTGAAATTCACCCGACGGACCCCGCGACCGGAGGCGAAATGCCTACAATTCTAGCTCGTATCGCTCGATCAGGCGACCCGCGTGCTGTCGGAGTTTCTCCGGGTACTGATCAGATTTCCACGAATACCAGAGATGCGCGTAGCTCAGATGTCGGAACTGAATTCGGCTTTCCGCCATGAGTGCGGAGAATCTCGCGATTTCCTGTCGATGTGTTTCGAAGGGCTCCAATTTCAGGCTATTGGAGGGCTCCCAGAAGAGGTAAGCAAGTATGTTCCGCTCTGGCGGTTGAGGAGCTTTGAGAATACCCAAGGAACGCTTCAGGAGTTGGGCGACATCAAGATAGTTGAAGCGCTCCCGTCCAGAGGTGACTGCGAGATAAGCCTTGTTGAGCACATCATCTCCACAGTGTTTGTACGCGTCGCCGTAGGAGGCTGCGAACTTCGGAGCTTTGCGCGATAAAGGCTCAAGGAATTTGCTCTCCACCGCAAGACGCACACTTGGTGACGTGGCGACGAGATCGAGATTCGGAGGCGTTCCACCAAGCCCGGTTGGCAGTTTCTTCTCAAACGTGCACGTCGTGAAACCGGACAGGCCGAAGATTGTAAGGAGCGCCGGTTCCGATCTCGCAACGCCGAAGGAGTTCACGCAGAGGGCCGAAGATGAATAGGGGGCACAGAACTTTGCGGGAGCGCCTCCGGGTTCGTCATACAACTCACCCCCGCTGCCTCCGGAGAGGTCGTCCCTGACGGCCTCTATCTCGACGCCGGGGAGTAGATTCGACCTCCATTCGATAAAGTGGTCGTCATGGCAGGTGCCTGAACGAAAGGCCGAGTCACCGTTCAATTTTCGGAATCGCAATACGATTGCCCTTTCAGCCCGCTGACGTGAAACCTTTTTCATGAGCGCCCATTGCTCGTCCTGATTCCGCCGCGCTTGGTCGCGAGTCCGTCCTCGTCTGACGGATCGCCGCGATGAATCGAGAATCGGCCGGAAGCTGCGTTCTGAACAATAGTCAGCTTGGGAATTCGGAGGCTTTGCCGGAACTCACGCTCGGCCCGTTCGATCATGGCCTCGTGGGCGCGTTCGTAGTTTTCAAATTCCATCTGGAAGATTCCCATCATATCACATCAGTCAAATGGGCGATCGATCGAAAACCGTTCAGCGGTCAGGTCGGTGCTTGACGGACGGGATAGACGCTCCGGTCTCAGGTGATTCAGGTCTCCTTTGACAAATCCGTCGTTCAGCAATGCGTCGCCAGAGCATACCAATTTCGTGATTGTAGCCTCACCCCCGAACACCCCTCTTTTACCGCGACCCAAGCGGACCCTTGGTTGAAAATGGAGATCTTAACGGATGGACCACACGAGCCACGAGCAAGAGGCTCCTTCCATGCAAGCGAACGAACAGCCCTATCTAATTCCTCCCGATCCAATGCAGCTCAGAACCAAGCGAGGCTATCAATTCAGCGAAGTCTCCTCTGCGATGCAGAAGGCGATTCGTCGCAGTGATGTCTCACTTGCGGGATATTGGGCGCTGGAATTGTGGGAGAGTGGCTTTGGCAACTACTGCTGGAGGCGACTTCTCACAATCAGCGCCGAGGACTGCTGGGGCATTCTCACGGGCGAAGTAAAGGCTCTCTATGATGCTTACTACATCATCAACGAAGGCATCCCGGCGAAGCGGCACCGAGGGCGAATCTTTATTTCAAAAGCCGTCATTCTTCTGTGCATGGCCAAGAAGAGCCGCGACGCAGACCACTTGCAAAATTTCATCTATGACCAGACAGAGGGGCTGAACCCTGAAAACCTTGCCGAAGAGTTGCGCAACTCCGGAGACTATGTCCCCATCCCCGACTACGCCTACGACTGTCATACGAGAGAGGGGCGCAAGCGTGGCAAGACGAAGAAGGACTTCTTCAAAGCCGAGCAAGAGGCTCTAAAACCCTTCCAGCCGGGGCTGTTCGATGATTTGCTGTAAGTCTTTTTACACGTGTCGGATACGAGAGCACCGTCTATCATGGCATGGGGAACTGTCGAGAAATGTTGCCTGATCCTTAATCTCGACGCTTACGGGCTTGTTCAACAAGGGGCGCAGTCAAAGCGTCTGCTTTGCTACGGCTTTTAATGTTGGGCTTCTTATAATTCCAGTTCAATCTGTGATGCCCGATTTCGAGAAAAAGACTCCATCACCTTGCCTGAAACTTGAGCCTTGTTGATTGCTTTTAGGAAACGGGCGATGCGGAAGGCAAATTGGACAGGAACCGCATTACCAATCTGCCTGTGAATATGACGCTTATTCCCTCCGTGAAATACCCAGGAGTCAGGAAAAGTCTGTAGCCGAGCATACTCCCTGTCTGTGAAGCTCCTCAAGCGACTTGCACTGATTCGCCATAGCTTGAGGTCTGTATTCTTGTTTCGAACGAAAGCCCCGTTGACTCGATCCTTCTCTTTGCGCTCTGCAACGACGTTGCCCTGTGCCCAACCCCAAATTGTTGCTGTGTCGATCGCTGGAAACGGTGCGTCAAGCGACCTGATCGGGTGACCATCAGAGCCAGTTCTTGAAAATCGACATGGAATGGGCTCTTCCATTGGATCAAAAGGCTGATCGGTCTCCTCGTGGACACGACTGTTAAATCCCCACTCTGGTGAGTGGTTAGGGAGTGCGATAAATGGGTTAGCGGCAATGTCGCCAAGGTAAGCGGATGCAGGCGTGTCAGGCTCGGGTGATGGCCAGTGAAACATCTTGGGGAATGGGTCAAGGCTCGCTATGAAGATAAATCGCCTTCTGGTCTGGGGCACTCCAAAGCCTGAGACCCGGAAGATGTTGTGCTTGATGTAATACCCCAGTGCTTCGAAGTGTCCGGTAATCACGTCAACGAATGGCTTGCCGCTCGTCGGTTCCTTCATCGTTCTTAAATTGAGGACGTTCTCGATAATCACGAATTTCGGCTTCTTGGTCTTCGCGAGCCGCACAACCTCTTTGAAGAGGAAGTTTCGCTCGTCGTCCTCTTGCCTATTGCCTCCAAGAGAAAACCCTTGGCATGGGAATCCCGCGAGCATCACGTCAGAGTCCGGAAGGTCTCGCGCTGTTAGCTCCCTGATATCGGCTTCACTTGCATCCCATTTCGGCCTATTGTTACGGAGCGTTCTCACGCTCCACTCGTCAATATCGGATGAATACAGGTGCTGAAAGCCTGCCATCTCGAATCCGAGATCTAGTCCACCAGCTCCAGAGAACAATCCAGTGAAAGATAGCTTCATTCTACCTCAAGGTTACGGTCGGTCCAGTCGAATTGGAAGACCGGAATACTTTAAAATGATGCTCTACACCTGCATTGGGGTTGTCGATGTGCGATGGTTTCAATTCGTGGGTCAACATGTCAAAGCTGTATCCGCGAATCAGCTTTGGCGACTCAACCCGTTTGAACTGCCCGCACGGTTTGAGGCCGCTGGCAAGCCGAAAGGAATCCGATCCAATCAGGGTCACTTGGCGCTCCGTTCCGTTGGTCAGTGCGTAAGGTGTTGGAGCCACATACATCTTCCGGTCTCGAATCATGATGTCACCGTAGCTCCCAAAGCCCTTGAGATTCTTATTCTTGTGAACGTAGGAATGATCGGCATTCAAGAAGTCGCCGTGGCACATCACTAGATCATAAACGGGATACTCCTTCTCTTTGTAACTACTCAGGTAGGGGTAAAAAATCCGAAAAAAGCACTTGTACTATGGAAATTATAGGTATCATTAGATCT
>JBDHQE010000288.1:0-4306 GCA_039806885.1 Verrucomicrobiales bacterium | reverse complement strand
GAGAACAATGGGCAAAACAGGGAATCCCAGCACCCAACGCCCCGAACACGAACCGCATGAATCACGCGGCGGGACTGGCCGAAAACGGCGATCTCATCGTGCTCTGTTCGGGCTGGACGAATGAGAAACAGCCGCAGCGACCCAAACAGGCAGATTTCCGCGACGACGTACTTCCCCTCTGGGTCTGCCGCAGCAGTGATCAGGGGAAAACTTGGACTCATCATGATTCCTTCCCTAAACCCGATCTCGGATGGTCGCCCTACATCCCCTTCGGAGTCATCGACCGCGGCGAGGACGGAGCCCTCCACGTCTCCTGCTACGGAGGTGAGTACAAAGACCCCAGCAAAAACACACGCTTCTCCTCCTTCCGCTGCTGGCACTTCCGCAGCGATGACGATGGAAAGACCTGGCGCAGAGTATCCACCATCTATCCGTCCGGAGATGAAACGACTCTGCTCCATTTGAATGGGAAGAGTTGGCTGGCGGCAATCCGGCATCGCTCCATGTGGATCGCCCGCTCCGACGACGATGGCGAAACTTGGAACGCAGCACAGGAAATCACCGCCCCCTATGAGCTCAACGGACATCTGCTCCGCCTAAAAGACGGGCACATCCTGCTCAGTTATGGATGTCGCATCGCTGATCGATATGGAATTCTCGCCAAGTGGAGCAACGACGAAGGGAAAACCTGGAGCGAAGCTCTGCGACTCGCTCACTCGCTGGAAAGCGACTGTGGCTACCCCAGCACCGTCCAGCGTGCCGATGGAAAACTGGTAACCGCTTGGTATTCGAAAGCGACGGAGTTGTATCCATCGTATCAGATGGGCGTGACGATTTGGTCCATTCCGACCCCTTGAGTTCTCGAAGCACCCTGAGGATACGTCATCCCGTAGCCAGAGCGGCTTCCCCGAGACCACCATTCTCGTTAGCATGGGCTGTCAGATCTCGATCTTCTCATGAAATTCCCCGCTTTTCTATTGCCTTTCCTGCTCACGCCCCTCATGGCCGCCGATCCCATCCACATCGATGGGCGACGCGAACTGTTTGTCGATAGCTTTCTTCTCGACGCGATGAAAGGCACTAGCCTGCGTCTGGCGATCCCGCGAGACGAAGGAGTCGCCTTCGCCTTCGACAAGCCGTGGGAAGGTCCCTTTTCTGGCTATGCGACCATACTGACCCTACCGGATGGACGCCTCCAAGCCTACTACCGTGGTAAACAAGTTCAGGATAAAGATGGCAGCGATAGCGAAGTCACTTGTGTCGCAGAATCCAAGGACGGAAAAACATGGACGAAACCCGATCTGAACATCTATGAGATCATGGGAGAAAAGAAGAACAACATCGTTCTAGCCTATGCTAAGACATCGTGTCACAACTTTTCTCCTTTCGTCGATACTCGCGCTGATGTTCCGAAAGATGAAAAGTTCAAAGCCCTGGCCGGGACTATCGAAGGAGGTGGACTGTTTGCTTGGAAGTCAGAGGACGGGCTGAATTGGCAGAGGATGTCCGAAAATCCGGTGATGCCCAACGACAGTATCTCGTATCCTTGGAAATTTGACTCTCAGAACGTTGCCTTCTGGTCATCCGCCGAAAAGCGCTACGTCTCCTACTATCGCGTCTTCGAGAACAAAGTCCGCCGTATCGTCCGCAGTGAAAGTCAGGATTTTCTCACCTGGACTCCTCCCGTCCTGATGGAGTATCGCCATCCCGTTAGCAAAGCTCCCATTGAGCATCTCTACACCAATCAAACTCATCCATATTTCCGGGCACCGCATCTCTACGTCGCCATCGCCGCCCGCTTCATGCCGGGGCGCCAAGTTCTGAGCGATGAGCAAGCAAAGGAAATTCACGTGGACCCCAGATATTTCAGAGACACCTCCGACGCCATCTTCATGACCACCCGTCCCAATGAAGGAGGCGACAATCTATCGCACTACGACAGAACCTTCTTGGAAGGCTTCATTCGAGGTGGAATCGGGATTCAGAACTGGGTCTCACGCACGAACTACCCCGCTCTGAATGTCGTGCCCACCGGGGCGTCTGAAATGTCCATCTATGTGAATCAGGACTATGCCCAGCCGACTTCTCACATGCGGCGCTATTCGCTGCGGACAGACGGATTCGCCTCACTCCACTGCGAATACAGTGGCGGAAATGCCGTCACACGGCCCATCGTGTTCTCGGGGAAACATCTCTCAATCAATTTTTCCACCTCTGCAGCAGGTGGCGTCAGAATCGGCTTTGAGGATCTCGACGGAAAGCCGATTCCTGGCTTTACCATGGGTGATGGAATTCTCCTCATTGGAAATGAAATCGATCGACAGGTGCACTGGAAGAGCGGGAGCGACCTTAGCGCACTCGCCGGGAAACCCGTTCGGATGCGCATCTCGATGAAAGATGCCGACGTTTACTCATTTCAATTCACAGAGTGAGACGAACGCTTCCAAAAAGTCTGCCCCGCAGCATTGATTCGTTCATTGGTTCAGTCTACTTTTTGCATGAGTCAATCCATTGGGAGTAATGTAATGAACTTCCCTTGACCTGTTCTCAGGCGAGTCGCCACTCTTTTTGCACTTTTATCTCACGGATTCAAGATCATGAACAACATAGCGATTATCGGACTCGGGTTTGGAGCGGAGTTTATACCGATCTACCAGCGCCACCCGCTCTGCGGGGAGGTGTTCATCTGCCAGCGCAATCCCGATCACCTCAAAGAGGTAGCCGCGAAGTTTCACATCGATGAGGACCACCAGTACACATCCTTCGAAGAGCTACTCAAGAACCCTGAAATCGATGCCGTCCACATCAACACTCCCATCCCGATTCACGCCGAACAATCCCTAGCCGCCCTGAAAGCGGGCAAGCATGTGGCGTGCACAGTCCCGATGGCCACGTCCGTCGACGATTGCAAAAGAATCGTCGATCTGGTTCGGGAAACCGGCCTCAAATACATGATGATGGAGACAGTCGTGTACGCACGGGAGTTTCTCTACATGAAGCATCTTTATGACACTGGGGAACTTGGGAAGCTCCAATTCATCAAGGCCTCCCACCAGCAAGACATGGACGGATGGCCGGGCTACTGGCCCGGATTGCCCCCCATGCATTACGCCACCCACTGCGTGGGGCCAGCACTGGGCATTGGCCGCTTTGAGGCGGAATATGTTTCGTGCTTTGCTTCCGGCACCATACGCGAGGAAATGCACCATCACTACAACTCTCCATTCGCGATAGAATCCATGCATGTCAAATATCGCAATTCAGATTTGAGTGCCCATATCTACCGCTCCCTTTTCGACGTGGCGCGACAGTATCGCGAGGCATTTGAAGTGTACGGATCGAAAAAGTCGGTCGAGTGGCCACTTATCGAACATCATCCGCTAATACTGCACACTGCTAAACGTCCCGAGCCGGAAATTCCGGAAGAAGTGCGCGCGCCAGACTTTGCCGAACGTCTTCCCGAGGAAATTCGCGAATTCACCGGCCACGGCGTTTACGGTCAGGAAGGGGCGGAGCACCTCTCCTTCACCCAAGGGGCCGGCCACGGGGGTTCGCATCCGCATCTTGTCCATCACTTCCTTGACACCATTGATACGGGCAAGGACAGCTATCCCAACGCCGTAGAGGCGGCTAACATCACGCTCACCGGCATTCTAGCGCACGAGTCCGCCCTTCAGGGAGGGAAGCGCATTGACCTTCCCCACTGGTCATTCCGCGAGGCTTAATCGAGTAGCTCTTCCTAAAGAGGTCAGATTGATGTTTCAGCAGCTTGTTCCTGCTGGCCGAGTCCTCTTGCGATTTTTAGATACAGGCTAGTTTTCATTAGCGGACGCGCTAGCAAGAAGACCAAAGTCAGGTCGGCCGTACGCATCCGTCTATGAGCTAGCGGACCCGCACCGATGGAAGCTGAAACTCCAGAAGTGCGATACCCAAAGAGTGCTCCCTATTCTATCGCAGACCGCGACTAGAAAGGCTTCTTCGAAAAACTGTTATTGCAAACTCCACATCGGCAGAGAACTTCGGGCTATGTCTACACTTCACGATGCCTTGATGGGACTCACTACGGATTATTTGCGTTGCCGACTCAGCTTCCTTGCGCCTGGGTTCAAAGTAACCAAGAAGGCCGAACTCGTAGCGGCAATCGAAGCCGCTCTCTCTGGGTCTGGCCTACAGAAGGCATGGGATGAGCTGGACGAGGTCGGACGCAATGCGGTGAGAGAGGCAGTGCATAGTCCCGATCACCACCATTCCCCCATGAACTTTCAGGCAAAGTATGGCCATGAAGCTAAATTTTTTCAGGAAGAAG
>JBDHQE010000287.1:0-4413 GCA_039806885.1 Verrucomicrobiales bacterium | reverse complement strand
GGAGATCGCGAAGGAGCTCGGGACTGTAGGAGGGGCTGTAAAGGAGACGCTGCCACGGACGACTGTACCTGTGATGTCGAGTTCTTTTGCAGAAAGAACTCCTCCGCCTGCACAGGGTCGCGCTGTGACTTCTTCCGCGCAGGAATTGGTGCGCCCGCTGGATGGAAAGTTGCGAGAAAGTAATCAGAAAGGGAGGCTCTGGAGCGATTTTCTTCTACGGATTCGCGAAAATATGGTGTTTCGATTGAAGGTTGCTCTGAGTGTCTCGCTTGCTCTGACCTTGTTGGCATCCTATCTCGCGTTTTTTCACTACATTAAGGCTCGCCGAGAGAAAAGCGTCGTGGTGAGCGATTTGCGAGAGTCCGAATTCAAGCGTCAGGAGATGATCCAGAAGCAAGCGCAGGCCTTCCAGAGAATTCAGGACGAGGAAATGCGGAAGAAGCAGCTTGTTTCCGAGTTAAATGAGTCGGAGGATTCAAAGAATCAGCTTCTCGGTCAGGCGAAGCTCGCTCGGCAGCTTCTGAGAGAGACTCAGGATAATGGAGACCGCTTTTTTCAGCTCGTTCTGGAGAATCGCGATTCGGATGTACCGGAGTTCCGCAAAGCGCGTGCGGCTACCTTGGAAGAAGCTAGAAAGCATTACGAGCGGCTCATCGAGACCTACGGAGATGCTTCTGATTTCATCGTATCGACAGCCAATGCTCAGTTTTATCTGGGCAATATCTATCGAGAAACTGGCGAGTTCGGAAAAGCACTCGCCGCATTTTCCGAAGCGGAGCGCCGCTACACAGCGCTACTGGCAGATCCGAAAACAGCGAAGGTTGAGTTTGCAGAGAACATTGCTCGTGCGAAGAGGTCGCTCGGTGATCTCGCCATGAGAAATGCGCAGTTCTCTGCTGCTCGGAACTACTACACCGAGTCATCACACGCCTGGGCCGAGGCTCGCAATCGCGATTCAGAGCTCACGGACAAGGTGACGCTTCGGATCCATGAAAACTCCCTATCCATCGCAGAGAGCGAACTGGAGATGAGACACGCCGAGGCGGCGCTCGATGCGGCGATGTCGGTGGGGGCGAGTCTAGTGGCTCTTCAGAAGGCTGATCCACAGAATCACCGCGTCATCGGCGCTCTAGCCCATTCGTTCTCTCTTACAGGGCGGATTCTGGAAGCACGGGGAGAATTGGGACTTGCGAAGGATGCTTATCAACAGGCAAGCGATCTCTATGCTGAAGCCATTCGCTTGGATGCCGCTGTGGATGCCTACCAACTGGGCTTGGGAAACAGTCTGGCTCGTGCGGGCATGCTCGCGAAGGACTCGGCGAAACTGGAGGGAGCGGCGGAGGTGCTTGGTCACGTCGTAGCTGCGAATCCGTATGAATCGACCTATCTGAAAACGCTAGCTGACATCTATGGCACTCTGGCGGAGGAGCAACGAGATGGGGGGAATATGAAGAATGCCATCGCGATGGAAAGGCGAGCCATTGGAATCCTGGGCCCCATCGTCGATGGGAGTCGCGCTGTTGCAGATGATGTGAAATTTTCTTATGCGCAGAGATTGTCTCATCTGGCCGAACTTTTAGGAGATTCAAGAAAATTTGATGAAAGTCGAGTTCCTCTAAAGGAAGCGCTCGCTCTTCTCGACGAGATTTCGAAGCGTGACGATGCTCCTGCACCCTACCGGAGGAGCTTGGCGCGTGCCCGTGGTTTAGCAGGCTTCGCTTGTTTACAGTCAGGTGATAAGACGGAAGCTAAGCAGCATCTGGAGATCGCCAAGGTGGAGTGGCAGCAGTGTATGACCGCTGATCCCAACGACAATACAGCCAGTCAGGCGATGAAGTGGGTGTCGGAGCAGTTAGCGAAGCTGCCGTGAAGAAATGGGGAGGGGAGATAGAGTGAGAAAGCGGTTTTCGGCTAGGTGAAGCGTTCGCTCGAATGAAAATATGAAAGCAATCGTAATTTCCCAGCCAGGTGACGCATCTGTCCTCGTGCCGACAGAACGAATTGAGCCGGTTCCTGCTTCGAACGAAGTACGAATCTCTGTAAAGGCGGCGGGGCTGAATCGTGCCGATCTTCTTCAGAGAGAGGGTCGCTATCCGGCTCCGGCGGGAGTCGTAGCGGATGTGCCGGGGTTGGAAGTCGCCGGAATCATCGATACCTGTGGATCACACGTGAGCCGATGGAATCCGGGCGACCGTGTGTGCGCTCTCGTGGCTGGTGGCGGCTATGCTGAGTTCGTCACCGTGGACGAGCGTCATTGCCTACCGATACCCGAGGGATTTGATTTTTGCCAAGCGTCCGCCTTGCCTGAAGCTGTCTTCACCGTTTGGCTGAACGTCTTTCAGCGAGGGAAATTGCAGTCAGGGGAGCGAATTCTCGTACACGGTGGTTCGAGTGGAATCGGGACGACAGCGATTCAGATGGCGAAGGCAGTCGGCTGTGACGTGCTAGCGACCGCTGGAAGTGAAAGGAAGGTCCAGGCCTGTTCGAAGCTAGGAGCAAGTCGAGCGATCAATTATCGGAACGTTGATTTTTCAGAGGCCTTCGCTGATGAAAAGTGCGATATGATTCTCGATATGGTGGGCGGGAATTATCTCGCTCGGAATCTGTCGCTTCTTCGAGCAGACGGGCGCTTGGTTCTGATCAACGCTGTTCAGGGACGATGCGCTGAGATCGATCTGATGGCATTGATTTCCCGATCACTGACGGTCTCTGGCTGCGTCCTGCGCTCTCGCAGTACGGAATTCAAAGCAGCTCTGGCGAAGGAGGTGGAAACACAAGTGTGGCCGATGATCAGCAGAGGGCTATTTCATCCGGTAATCGATCAGATCTTTCCTTTTGCAGAAGCAGCAGTGGCGCATCGTCACATGGAAAGTTCCGAGCACATTGGCAAAATCATCCTTGCGATGGAAGACTGCGTCTGAGGGCTTGCATCGGTTGACTTCCCCGAGCTTTCGGCTTGGGTAGTAGAATATGTCAGACGGAATCGATATCGAAAAAGTGAAGGAAATCGCTAGGCTCGCTGGAGCGGCGGTGATGGAGGTGTACGGAACCGAGTTTTCTGTCGATATTAAAGGGGACGCATCGCCATTGACGGAGGCGGATCGCCAGTCGAATGCGGTGATCGTGGCGGGACTGAAGGGGCTGACCCCGGATATTCCGATCATCTCGGAGGAAATTCAGGCATTGCCCTATGAAGTGCGTCGCAACTGGCCCGAGTGCTGGGTGGTTGACCCGCTCGATGGCACGAAAGAATTCGTGAAGAGAAATGGTGAGTTCACAGTGAATATTGCCCTAGTGCGCTTCGGGCGTCCGGTTTTAGGAGTGGTATTTCAGCCGGTAGGGGATCGACTCTATTGGGCGGCTGAGGGGCAGGGAGCTTGGAAGTCGGTGGAGGGTGGTCCCGTGGACAGAATGACGGGAGGGGAACACTATTCGAAAAAGCGCAGCGTTACTGTAGTGGCGAGTCGATCTCACTTGAGCGATGAGGTGCGCGAATTCGTTGCAGCTCTGGAGGCAGAGGGCAAAGAGGTGACTTACTTGTCTGCTGGGAGCTCGCTCAAGTTCTGCCTAGTTGCTGATGGGAGTGCGGATGTATATCCACGTTTAGGACCGACGATGGAGTGGGACACTGCCGCCGCCCACGCTGTTGCGAATGAAGCTGGACGGCGAGTGGTCGATTGTGAGACCGGTGAAGAGCTTCATTACAATAAAGAGAATCTTCGCAATCCCTTCTTTATCGTAGAGTAAGTCGAGGGAAGATTCACATTCTCCTCAATCCTGCTGATGCGCCCGACTCTCGAAACGCATGAGTTCTTTATGGAATGTCAGGGGAACTTCGCCGGTCGGACCGTTTCGCTGTTTCGCGATGATCAGTTCTGCTTTGCCTTTGAGTTCGTCTTTCTTATCGTCCTCAGCATAAATTTCTTCGCGGATCAATAGACCGATCAGATCGGCGTCCTGCTCAATTGAACCCGATTCCCGCAGGTCGCTCATGCGGGGCTTGCCGCCACCTCGCGAATCTGGATTCCGGTTCAACTGAGCCAAAACCACTACTGGGATGTTCAACTCCTTAGCGATTCCCTTGATTCCACCAGAAATCGCGGCGATTTCCTTTTCTCTTCCATCCCGATTCCCGACATCCGGCGCTCTCAACAACTGGAGGTAATCAATCGCGATCAGTTGGATGTCATGTTGTTGCTTTAGCCTTCTCGCCTTCGCTTGGAGTTCATTGATGGAGAGGCCGGGAGTGTCGTCGATGAAGATTGAGGCCTCTGCTAAATCGCCTGCCACTCTCATCATCGCGTGCATATCGGTTTTCGAGAGGAAGCCGCTTCGCAGCTTGTTCATGTCGATCTTGGCCCGGGAGCAGAGTAGACGCTGTACCAGAGATTGTGCGGTCATTTCCAGACTGAA
>JBDHQE010000286.1:0-4445 GCA_039806885.1 Verrucomicrobiales bacterium | reverse complement strand
TTAACTCCTGCGAGCAAGGCCTCGTGGTCGAACTGCCGCGTTGCTTCATTCCACTTCGACTGGAAACGAAGAGCATCCGTCAGAGCATCGATTTGGTCCGTAGTGCCGAAAATCCACTGAGAATCATTTTCTAACTCATAGTGCTGCGCCATCTCACGCATATCCTCGGGAGTATCCTCCGGATCGAAGCTGAAGACCAGAACACGAAAATCGGCAGGTGCGTTCAGTTTACTCAAATTCCCTTTCAGAGTCGCAAGAAAGGGCGAGCAGATCCCGGCACAGCGGGTAAAAACAGGTGCCAGAATTAGCGGCGACTGATCATAGAGGGTTGAGAGAGCGACTGCACCCTTTGTCGTATGAATTGTCGCATCTGGCAGTCGCTGATAAATACCGCTTTCACCACCCATCACACTTTCTGCCTCGTTGCCCAAAGTAGAAAGCGATGGGATCAGAATCAGGATCGCTGCGGCAAGAACACGAGAAAACATTTTTTCAGGACATTAAGAACGACGAGAAGTAGTCCCAGTGAATACACGAGAGCAAACCATGCACCCATCGTGGCGAAGAGTTGCGCATGAGTCAACTCGGCAGGATAAAATGCGAAACGACGGGGAACGGAATACGCTCCGCCCAAGTAGAACATCAGTACGAATCCGAAGCCGCCGATGATCATCAACACGAGCTTCAGCCCATGCTTGCGCGGATCGACGGTACCCCGGAAGTCATCCGCAACCCAGCAGAAGAAACCGAGAGCAAAGAGCACGTTGCCCATCAGATTGTAGGTGTGAAAGTGAGCAGGCACCCAGAGAGTATTGTGCAGGATGATATTATTCGAAATCGTGGCGTCAATCAGTGCACCGATTCCACCGATGATCCAGCCTGCCGCTCCCACCAAGAACATCAGACTCGGCAGTGACCAGCGAAAGCCTCGTCCATAGAGCACAGCAGCCAGACTGATGAGTGTGACGACCACCGAGGGAACGCTGGCGAGATAGGAGGCTACCTGCCCGACCATCTGGAATCCCTGCGGCTGGACGAAGTCCATGTAGAGATGGTGAAAGAAAGCCGTAAGAATGAAGAGCACCGCACAGTTCCATCCCAGCGAGACATACCAAGAAGTATGAAGTTTCGGACGTCCACCGAGTTCCGGTAGCAACTCATAAACGACCGCTAGACCGAGATAAAGCGCTTCATTGGCGATCGTATGGCCGAAGAAGAATGTGAGATTCTTCATCAGCAGAGGATCGAGTTTGGTTTCGAGAACAGGCTTCCCTGAGAGTCCCCAGCCCGACTCCGAAAAAAACATCGCGAGGAGGATGATGGCGGTGATGAAACAGACGATCATTCCGACTAGAGAAACCATGGTGATCAGAATGAGAGGTGGAGTCTCCACCGCAGGCTCCTTTTTGGAGAGATGCTGCCAAGCAAACGCCTGTGGGAGGCTATACTTCTGAAGGATCTGCCATACCATCCCCAGGCACCAAATCAGCCAGACGATGGAAAGAAGCATCAGCCCCCACAGGAACTGGTTCGCCGCAGCCGCTTGCCATCCACCTCCCGCTTTAAAGGGAAGAGGGTAAAGAAAAGTCCATCCCGCATGGAAATTCCCCGAGAAAGTGCTAGTCCAGAGAAGAGCGACTCCCACACCCGTTCCAACCAGAGCGAATAAATTCAGTCCGGTGGACACCTTTACATAGCGTGCCATCAGATAATTACACGCGAGAATGCTCGCCGCAGCCCAGGCTCCGATCATGGTGACTCCATGCGTAGTCATCAGCACGTAAAACTTCGCCGGATCCATGGGAAAAACTGAACCTTGGGCAAAGCGCATGAGTATCCCCATAGAGATCGCGCTGAGAAAGAGTACGAGCACGACGATAATCCAAAGAGAAGTGATCCTCTTGAATGCGAGTGTAGGCATAGCAGAAAAAAGGGGGTTGAGATGGACAGGGAAGGCTTGGCTTTATTTGACCGTGAACATGCCACGCATCGCAGGATGGCCGGAACTGCAAAATTCGAGACACAGAAGCGTGTACTTACCGGGCTTATCGAATTGCCATCGCAGTCGATTCACATAGTGAGGCATCGCCTGCGTCTGGGTCACTAACTCAAACTTGTCATTGTAAATCGCGAAGCCGTGGTTCACATCGGCACTAGTCACTCGGAACTCGACCGGCTTTCCGGCGGGCAGAGTGATCACACCGCCTTCCGGTGGTTTGTAGTCAGACATGTCCGGTTTGAAGGCATCATAGGACATCATGTAGGTGTATTGCATCGCAGTCACGTGAACCGTCTTCTCGGGAACCACGTCCGTGAAGCGATAGTACGGTGACTTCGGGAGAGTCACGGACAGCAGGATCAGAAAAACAGCGAGAAGCAGAACCAAGGTGAAAAGGCGTTTGGCTCCGACCTTTTTGAGTCCTGGACCTTCCGTCGAGCAGGAGACTCGATAGAGATGAATGAAAAACGCGGCTCCAATCGCTGCGAGAATCAGAAACAGCGTGAGAATAAAGGTGTGCGGACTCATTGTGGCGAATTTAGTCAGAGTGGCCTCCGAACGATGTCCATAACCCTGACGGATTAATTACGATCTAAGTCTGCCAGATGGATTGCTTCATTGGCAAGAAAAATAAAAAAATTTACGGATTCAGGGATAAAAATTCGGATGATTCTGCACGTTCGTGCTTGTATTTCTGTCCTCGCACACGCCCGTATTTCGGCATGAAACACTCCATTGATCGTCTTGTTGCCAGCACTATTCTGGCACTCCCTCTCACTCTATTTTCAATCTCTCCCGTTCGCGCTCAGCAAAAAACGCCTCCGCCACCAGTAGTGGATGCGCTCGGAATCAAGCTAGTTCCACAGCCTGGCATCGAGATCCCAGAGGCAGATCGCAAAGAGTTACAGAACGGAGTGAGTTTGCTGGGACAGAAGATCGACGAGCTGAAAACGAGCCTCGCCAGTAAGCCTGATTTGCTGGCATTGCTCCCCGATATTCAGGTTTTTCACAAAGCCGTCGATTGGGCGCTGCGCTACGACGAATTTTTCACGAACAAACAAATCGATGTGGCGCGCCAATTACTCAAGATCGGACAGGAGCGGGTGACTGAACTAAAGTCTGGCAATCCATCATGGCTGAGTGCGACCGGTCTGGTGGTGCGAGGCTACCGATCCGCCATCGACGGGTCGGTACAGCCCTACGGAATGGTGATTCCCGAGAACTGGAAACCGAGTGAGTCTGGCGCTCGTCGCCTCGACTTTTGGGCGCATGGCCGCAACGAAAAGCTCTCGGATCTAGAGTTCATCAGTCAGCGCCTGACCGATCCAGGGCAATACACGCCGGAGGGAGCATTCGTCCTTCACCTCTATGGTCGTTACTGCAATGCCAACAAATTCGCGGGCGAACGAGATCTTTTCGAGGCACTCGAACACGCTAGCCACTTCTATCACTTCGACCGAAACAAGCTGGTGATCCGAGGATTCTCGATGGGCGGAGCGGCTGTGTGGCAGTTCGGGACGCACTTCGCCAGCATGTGGGCTGCAGTTCAGCCTGGTGCCGGATTTGCGGAAACTCGCGTGTTCAATCATGTGTATGAGGAGGGGAAAGTGCCGCCGACTCCGTGGGAGGAAACTCTTTATCGCTGGTATGATGCCACTGATTACGTCGTCAATTTCGCTAATACGACTACGGTCGCCTACTCAGGCGAAATCGATGGGCAAAAGCAGGCGGCAGACATCATGATTCGCTACGCTCGCATAGAGGCGGGCGATCCGAATCCCCCCGCTGCTGAAATTGGTAAAGTGAATCCGGGCGATGGCTCTCCGCTAGCAGCCGAGGCCAAGGTGAAGGGCACTCCCGATGAGATGGCCTTCTACCACGTCATCGGGCCCGGTGCGCCACACAAGATTCTTCCGGAAGCGAAGCCGCAAGTCGAATCGCTCGTCGCCGAAGCGATCAAACGTCGCAATCCGCACCCGAACAAGGTGCATTTTGTCACCTACACCCTGATCTATCCCGACATGGCTTGGGTACATCTAGAGGGCTTGGAGAAGCACTGGGAGCGAGCCGAAGTCCGGGCTGAGATAAAGGACGGAAAACTCGTCGCCTCCACGAAAAACGTCACTGCGATTCGCTTCTCTACACCGACGGAAAAGGCCACGGACGCACCAAAGACAGTCCTGCTGGACGGCCAATCCCTCCCGGCAAGCTGGAGCGATGCGGGCGTGCTCTTCCATCGCAGCGGGAATCAGTGGTCGGCGGGTTCTCTGCCGCAAAGTGGCCTAGGACTACGGAAGACTCGCGAAGTCTGTGGCCCTGTCGATCACGCCTTCAACGAGTCTTTTGTCTTCGTCCGTCCGACGGGAAAGGGATTCCATGAAAAAACAGCGCTTTGGACGAATTCAGAACTGAAACATGCCATCGGTTTCTGGCGAAAGGTCTTCCG
>JBDHQE010000021.1:0-26561 GCA_039806885.1 Verrucomicrobiales bacterium | reverse complement strand
CCGATTACCACGGGCGTCGACCATTCCGGATCCGCCTTGCGCCCACCGAGCGCTAAGCTGAGCTTTTGAATCTCCGAGGCAGTGAGCCCAGCGTTCGACAACTCTCGCTCGCCACTCACACCGAACGACAGCAGCTTATGCGTCCAGAGCCAGAAGAAGGCTTTCGCTCGACGGAACAGCTTGGGAGTCAAATACAAAGACGCTCCGATGAATCCAAGGAACAATACCGCCGCCACTAGGGGATGGACGTACATTAGTCCCAAACCTGCCAGCACAGCCGTATCTTCGCTCACGCTCGCGACGATATTCGATACAGGTTCCGGAGAAGCATTCAGAATCAGACGAGTGCCTGCCTTAAAATTATGAACGACGAGCGAAGCGCCGCCCGCCAAGAGTCCGACACTCACTTCGAATACCGGATTAGTCGGACCGAGAGCGGTGATCGCGAGCAAAGCACCACCAACCGGTCGGATTAAGGTATGGATACTATCCCAGAGCGAATCAACCCAAGGAACCTTGTCCGAGAAAAATTCGAGACAAAACAGAACACCAGCCAGCGTGACGACAACAGGATCGCCCAGAATCGCGAGGTCCGGGTATGTGGTAGAAATATCGACCCATCCCTGCTGAATCGAGAGACCCGCCACAAAGACGACGAGATATAGATTCAATCCGGAAAGAGTGGCGAAGCCAAGAGCGGTACAAAGCGTTTCCAGTGTATGCATAGCAGTGGATCAGACGAGTTGGATGAGTGGGCGAACGGAACATGACCGCTCTGCTTATTCTATTGGACGAATGAAAAAGGGAAACATTCAGATTTTTTTGCAGATTTTTCACTTTCCAGATGATTTTTCATCATGCGAGCGAAGCCAGGCGTACACCGTATCACCGATCTGCCGATATCCTGATACAGAAGGATGGACCGCATTGCTCTGACGAACGATGTCCGTTTCATTGTGTAGATTCGCCGGATTTTTTTCCGTGGGGAACCCATGGTAGGGATCGACATTCAGGTGCGCACCGATCAGTTCGACTCGCTCCCCTTCTCGCCCGGAGAACTGTTTGATCATACGCTCCGCCAGCCACTGGCGATTGCGACTGTACTGCCAGCGAGTCTGTCCGCTGCCGTAGTTCTTTCCAAACGCATCCTGACTGAATGTCGAAGGCATGATGATGATCACTCCAATCCAAGCATCCGGTACGGCATCGCGAATCATGGAAATGAGCGTCTCCTGGTATCGGATGCTGGTGCTACCTCTCTCCTCAATCGTCTCGTCCGTCGCACCGAATACATCATTGCAACCGAGCAGGATGGTCACGAAGTTCGGCAATTCTCCCTGCTTGGTCTCCTCACAATATCGGCGGAGATTGAGTACCGGAGCTTCCTTCGGATCGTCGGGATTCTCCTTGAACAAAAAAGGACTTCCTTTCGGTCTTTCGCCCTCCTTCTTCGGTTCTTTCGGGTTCTGATAACGGGTCGCAAACCCCTCTGCCGTCCAGCCTCCATAGCCCTCATGACGCACTTCACCTAGTGGCTGTCCCGTATCTACGCCTGGACCGCGCGTCCCGATCAGCTTGAGCGGTAATCCGTCCTCTTTGCTGAGTTGGAGGATGCGTTCCGGATAGACGGATGCAGCGGTGAGGCTGTCTCCGATAATCAGCATACGCACGGGTTTCGTATCAGGAAGTGGTTTCCGTGCCACAACGTGGAACTTCGTAGAAGCCCGAGCGACGATTCCATTCGCAGAGTCGCGAAGCTCGAGACTCAACGGGAGTTCCCCCACGTCCTTCGCTTCGGGAGTCCATGTCCATCGCAGCGACTGCTGACTGCCCTTTGAGCAAATCACGTCCGGCGCGTAATTCGCAGGATTCAAAAGTACCCATGTATTATCGAAGTAAAGATTCGTCTCTAACCCCTCGATCGCATGAACTACAGGGGGGAGAATCATTCGAGCCTTCCCTGGAAAATCACCTTCCGGGATGATCGGTTCCGCTTTAGCAGGCTGAGGCGCTACTGCCGGTTTCGAGTCTTCGGAAACGAGAGATATTGGCTGACAGGCCAACGTCAGAATGAATGACAACGCGAGCGTGGGAAGAAAACGGAGCATACGGCATCATCCCTTTTCCCAAGCGCTTTTGCAATCCCGCGATTCCGCAATTCCGGCGAGCGGGCGACCCATACACGGATCGCGAATTTACTCACCGAGTTCGGAAACCTCTGGGAGATCGATATTCTCAGGTGCAGCCAATTCCTTATCCTTCTTCGGCTCCACTTTCTCGACCTTTGGAGGCGTCTTTCCAGCAGTGGCTTGCTGTGTCACCTTCGCTTCCGAGGGGCGGCGGTAGGCTGCTGCCTCCCCGGCTAAAAGAGGTTCAGCTTCGAGGGCATCAGGAGCGACCTTCCAATCGATGCCACTGCGCTCGGCGATCAGTTTCCACTCGGTCACCGTCATTAGTCCGCGCTGAGCGGCAGCCACATCGCGGAATGCCGGTGCATTGAGAGCTTCGGTATAAGAATGCTCGGCCTCGGCGATTCTTCCACAGCGGAGATAATGCTCCGCCTCAGCCAGCATCAGATTTCCATAAAGCGGAGCACTTTCACGCGCCGCTCGCAGGCGCAAAAGAGCTTCGCTGGGACGTTCCAGTTCATCGAGCACTGCCGCATGACCGATAGCAGCAAATATGTCCTGGGGATAGAGTCGCTCTACTTGCTCGAAGTACAAATTTGCCTGATCCAGAGCCTGACGACGCTCAGCTAGAGTCATGTCCGAGCGGATCGCAGCGACCTGTGCATGGGCAGAAAGAGAAAATATAAAGGGATTTTTGGGATCGATAGATCGGGCTGTTTTTAGCTGACGAAAATGCTCGAAGCCAGTCGGATTTTCTGAAAAACAACGACGAGCCATTTCGTAATGATATTCGCTCTGTGAAAATCTGATCCCCAAGACGGTGATCGCCATTCCCATCCCGCAGGCCAAGGCACGCTGACTAAACTGGAGAGCACCACCCGGCAGCAGAAAGCGAGTCGTCTCTGGCCTCGTCGCATGAGCCATCGGATCCGGAGCGGCAAGTGCAGCCAAGAGTCCCGCCGCTGTGACTGCCATCACGGGCAGGTGCAGAACGAAATCAAAATTAGCCAGAGTTGCGAGCGCACAAAGAATCGCCAGTGATCCAATCGAAAGCGCTAGGTGATCCGAGCGCGGTGCTCGCTGCCCTCCTCCCGGACTGAATCTCGCATACTCCCTCACGAAACGGAATCCTTCGGCGAAATGGAGTCCGAGAACTATCAGAATCAATGCCAGTCCGATCAGGCCGTAATCAGCGAACGCCTGCAAGAATTCATTATGAGTGAACTCTGGCTCTGCCGCCGCTGTGCCCATCTCAGGGGTGCGAAAGAGCCGATCATAAAAATATGTCGACCGGCTCCCAGTCCCAGTCAGAGGGGACTGCATGGCTTGCTTCCACCCTGATTTCCATATCTCCGGCAGCACCAGATTACCGCCCTTCGAGAGCAGCGTGCGATCAACCACACGAACCAGAGGTTTAGAGGAAGCTGCTAGGAGGATCGAAATCAGCACAGCAGACAGAGTGATCGCTCGCAGAACGGATCTGCGTGTCTCGGGATCGGTTCGATGATAGAGAACCACCGTAGAGAGAATTGCAAATGCAGCGATCCCACCCAATAGAGTGAAAATCCCCAAAGTACGCCCCGAGAACAAGACGACAACGATCGATATAAACGCTAGAGCCAGCATTCCCAGACGAAACGTCCAAGTGCGGCGGCCAAAGGACGCTACTGCTAGCCACAGAGGGACAAGCATCGCTAGAAATCCGGAGAAATGGTCGGGATGATTAAATAAACCACCTGCCTGATCTGAGACTGTCCGCTGATATCCCGGTAGAATCCAGAGTGAAGTCCCGAAGAAGAGCTGCAACAGCGCGAAGCCGAGATTCAGCAATACCAACAGAGCCAGTCCATCCACAAAACGCTTTCTCCAGGCAGATGAATTGAAAAAGTGCAGAAAGAGCGCATATACCAGAAAGCAGGCTACGATCAGAGCCGCATCTTCGCGGGCAAAATACGCTACGGGAGAACTCGACGCACGCACGAGTACCCAGCCCACGAGGGCCAGCACCGCTAGCGTGCTCCATCGAGGGAGAGAAAATGCCACTTTTTCATGGATCAGCCCCACGGAAAGAATCGCCGCGAATCCCAACGCGGCGTATGCTGGCCAAAGAAAAGTCAGCGAACTTGACGTGCCGAGACTCCCCACCAGAATTAGCCCAGTGAGGAAGAAAAATAGAATCGCGGCTCGCCAGCAGACTTTCATTTAAAGAGACTCCGCCTAATCGGTGAAGTCGTGAAATTATAACACACTCGAAGTAAAGTAAAATATAAAATCGATTAGAAAATATGGAAATATTGATTAATTGATCAAATTGTTCTGATCTCTGATCAGCACGCTTCCTTCTCCGCTCTTTAGGTCAGATTTTTTCTACTAACTTCACGAATCTGTCCACACAAACCGAAGGCGTACTCACGGGATCGAGTCTTTTGATTTTCACGTCATCTATTTTAGGTTTACAGGTTCCCCTATTCCGTTCCGAATTTTGCCCACTTGATCAATGCACAAAACCATTTGCGATATTCTTCATCTTCGGATCGATCAATCTGAGTCCCGATTGGTTCAAATCCTGTCTCTTTCCGTCGCTCTAGTATTCACGACCGGCACGCTACTGTGCGCGGAAGCCGAACTGGAAGTCGCGGACGGCGAAATGCCTCGCATCCCACCTGTAGAAGTCGCGAAAGCTCTGGACACCTTTGAGGTCAATCCCAATTTTGATCTATCATTGGCTGCTCATGAGCCGGACGTGATGGATCCGATCCAGATGGCCTTTGATGAGAAAGGTAGAGCCTATGTGATCGAGATGCGCGGCTATTCCGAGCACCGTGAGGAAGCGATGGATCGCATCCGCATTCTCTATGACGATGATCACGATGGCATTTTTGATCGCAGCGTCATTTTCAAAGAGAATCTGAAATGGCCGAGCGCCATCGTCTGTTACAAGGGCGGAGTCTTCGTCGGAGCGACTCCTGATATCTACTATTTCCGCGATAATGACGGAGATGGAGTCTGTGATGAAGAACGAACTGTCTTCACGGGATTCGGTGGGAGCGGAGATGTGCGCCTGAATATGCAGGCTCTATTCAATAGCCTACAATGGGGGCCAGACAATCGAATCTGGGGAGCTTCGGCGCCCAACGCGGGAAATGTCGTGAAGGCTGGGGCCTCGGTCGATCCCCTTTCACTGCGCGGCTCGGATTTTTCCTTCGATCCCGAGACGCTCGATTTGCGTCTCGAGAGTGGCACAGCGCAATATGGAATGAGCTTCGACTCGATGGCCCGACGCTTCGTCTGCAGCAATTCGCGACACCTGATCTGGGTCGCTTACGAACGCAGCCAAATTAAAACGAACCCGTGGTTCAGCCTGCCGGCGCCGCTCCTAGATGTCGCCGAGGACGGCCCTACCCCTGATGTCTACCGTATCAGTCCAGATGAACCTTGGCGCATCGTCCGCACGCGCTGGCGAGTGGGCGGAGTCGTACAGGGAATCGTCGAGGGCGGAGGTCGCGTCTCAGGATTCCTCGTCGCTGCCACTGGGATTCATATGTATTGGGGAACCGCTTTCCCGAAGGAATATTATGACGGAGCCTTCGTTGGCGATGTGGGGAGTAATCTTGTTCACTACAAGAAAATGATCACTCGCCCGGGTTCTGTTCAACCCGTCGGAGTGCGTCCCGATCCGAATGAGAAAACCGAATTTCTCCGCAGTCGCGATACTTGGTTCCGTCCCACGTCTTTCGCCACAGGACCGGATGGAACTCTCTACATCACCGATATGTATCGGGAGACGATCGAGCATCCTTGGTCTCTCCCCGAGCCGATTAAAAAGCATCTAGATCTCGATGCCGGAAATGATCGAGGGCGTATCTATCGCATCGCTCCCAAAGGGTTCAAGCCTGCCCCTTTCGTCGACCTCGGAACTCTCTCCGACGCGGAACTCACTGCGATGCAAATGCACCCCAACGAATGGCATCGCATGACAGCACGTCGCCTGCTCTATGAGCGCGGTAAAGCCGTTCCTCCAATCCCGCCACATCAGCCATTTCCAGCAGTGCTTGCGTCTGAAGTCCCCTTGCTCGATCAAATTCCCGGATCGCTGGGAGATCGCTGGATGGAAGCCGCCGTGCTGAACTCGCTGCGCACACCAAAAGATCTCGCCGCTGCCTGGGAGGCGACGAAGACTGCCTCGAATGCATTTCGAGCCGAGCTCGCAGGGATGATCGGCCGTGCGAATGATGCCGCTTTGCTCGCATCCATCGGAGATCAGCTCGCAGCCGCAGAACCCACGCCTGATACAGCCACCCTGCTCACCGCACTCCGGGACGGCATGATCCGGGAAAAAGGCGACTGGAAGAAATACTTCAGTGAAACTCGATGGCAGCCGCTCATTGAACGGGCAATCGGTGTACTCGAGAATGCATCCGCCCCAACAGAAGCGAGAATCGCCTCAGTCAAACTGCTTTCCCAGCTCCCAGCCGCCGGAATGCAGGAGCGCTTCCAAGCAGCTCTCGCCGGAGCGAGCAAGGATGCCGACCTCACTCTGGCTCTCGTCGGCGCGATCAATGATCTCGACAGCCTCATCGCACGATTCGCAACCCTCCCTGCGACTGCACGCGACAATCTCGCCGTCCGTATTCTCGCCAAACCAGCCGCTTCAACGGCCCTTCTGGAAGCAATTCGCGACAAGAAACTCGCCCTATCTGATATCCCTGCGAGTCTGATAGAAAATCTCCGCCGCCATGCGAATGGTGGCGTACAAAAGCTCGCAACAGATGTTCTCCCCCCTGTCGTGAAGCGCAGCGATGTGGTGGCATCCTACCAACCTGCATTGAGTAAAAAGGGCGATCCAGCCAAAGGAAAGATGGTTTTCCAGAAGGTATGCTTTACCTGTCACAAGGCTCCTGACGGTGAAGGTATCCAGCTCGGGCCACCAGTAGCCAGCTTTGTCGCGGGGGGAGCAGAGACCATTCTTGGAAATATTCTCGATCCTAATCGAGAGGTAGCTCCTCAATATCAGGCATATACTTTCGAACTGAAGGACGGCTCTGTATTGACGGGGATTATTGTGTCGGAAAATGCTGCTGACGTATCTCTGCGTATGCCGGGTGGAATTGATAGAACCTTTGCGCGGGCCGATATCCGCTCTATGAAAGGACTCGGTCAGTCACTGATGCCGGAGGGACTAGAGGCTGCTGTTTCTATCGATGACATGGCTGACTTACTATCATTCCTGACAGCACCTGTCGCCACCAAGTGACATGTGAGAATTTTATCACAGTCTGCCTGTTGCGAATTCAGGAAAGAATTGAATGGTTCTGACCGTAGAATCGTCTGTTGAAAACCGATGTCACAATGCAGACAATTATTTTCCGAATTCCCTAAGCTGAATCAGAAAAATCAGTCTCAGAGAGTAGTTTCTCCTTGGGCTTGGCTGTTTCCTCTGCTGATTCTGGCGCTCGCTCCAGTTGATCACGCAAGTGCTGGTTTATTTGGAAATAAAAGTGACAAAAAGAAATTATCCACACCTGCACAAAATTCTTCTTCCGGCGGGCTATTCGCTAAGAGAAGGGAGAAGAAGAAGGCTGAAGCCGTCGCTCAGCAGGCTGCGGAATCGTCCCAGCCACACAACCCGTCTTCTCAGCGACGTCCCCTGACGGTTCCAGCGGCTCCTCGTCCGGATCGGGACGTTCCGCTGGCAGTGAATACACATCCTCCCGCAGCAATTTGGCCGTATGGATACCCGAATTCAAATGCCCTTCCGAATGCGCTTCCGAATGCGCTTCCGAATCGCGACTCACTGACACTGCCTGGCTACCCTCGTGGAGACCGAGAGACGAGTCCGAGGAATTTCGTAATCTTACCCCCTTCCGCGCCTGTCATCTCCTCCCAGTCCTCCCCACCAGAGAAGAAGGGAGGAGGGAAAACCCGGGTATTTGTCCTAGGCGACTCCCAGAGTCTTTTCCCTTTCGCCGAAGAACTTCAGCGCTCGCTCGTATCGGCAGGGTACGAAGTCGCCTATGAGGCAGTCAAGAACGGGACGCCCTACTTCTGGCAGGGAAAGTGGCCTTCACCTATCCTAACGCGTATCTATCATCCTGCTTCGAGTCTGGCAGAATGTGGGCGATGGCAGGATACCTCACAAGTTCCCCGCTCGATTTCTGATTACGTCTCAAGTTACAATCCTGAGGTATTTATTTTTCAGGCAGGAACCAACTTCGAGGAGGATCTGGCTGGGAGTTATCCTCAGGGTGTAGTCAAATTGATTCAAAACAGCCTTGACCAGGCGATGGCTGGAGGTGCTCGCGTCTTGTGGATCGGCCCACCGGATGCCCGTGATGACGTGCGTTCACCCGAGGCTCAGGATCGATCTGTCGCCACTCTCCGATCCGCTCTCGCAAAAGTGTCCTCCGCACAGAACGGACTGTGCTTTCTCGATAGTCGCCCCCTGTGCCCGATGCCGAACGACGCATCGGGTGACGGGGAGCATCCTTCCTTCTCTGCTGGTCGTCAGTGGGGAATCCAGGCCGGGGCCTGGGCTGTGGATGCGATCAGTCAGTGGAGAAAGAGTGGACTACTGCAGAGCACTCCTAGCACCACCCCACCTCAAAAGAGCGGAGGGGCAGTGCAGCTCTTCACCGCGAAACTCAAAGAGAAAAAGGCCTCGAATAAGCATGCCCTGACTCTCCAATTGGAACTGATGGCGAAATCAGATCCAGGCGATGTTTCGACCATATCCTACACCGATGCCTTTTCCATCTACCGTTATCGAGTGCTCGGTCCTGCCAATCAACTGACACGTCTGGAGGAACTCGGAGTGGCTCGTCCCAAGGATGGCCAAGGCCCTATCATTCAGGTTCTCCACTGGACAACTCACAACGACGGATTCGGCCCTCGGATGACGCGGATCGGTAACAGTAAGATCGGAGATACGATCAAAATGACTCTTATACCCATCGACTCTCATCCTCTCGGCGAAGCGCTCGGAACTATGCCGCGTTTTGACGACTTCAACGATTTTCTAGCTCCGATCTTCGTCTCCCGAGATCTTCTGAGTGAGCGAGTTTTTTGAAGTCGGGAATCTCTTGCGTAAAATCAGTTTTCGAGAAGATCGAGAATTGATCGCGAGTCTCACGAACGGCACTCTCATCAGTTGCAGAAGGGCAGTGAGCATGTCAGGTTCTGATCTCATTTTTTTCATGCTTTCTAGAGAGGTTCCAGTTTCCGTCATCGATCATCCGCTGCGTGCGAAGGGAAAGTGGTTTCGCGTCAATGGTGAAATTGCCTTCGTGAAAGCAGTGAGCTTCGGTCCGTTTCCCGTCGGGACCTTTCCAGATGAGGGCGTCGGAGAACTCCTTCGCATTCGGGATGAGCTGGGGGCGAATGCTCTGCGACTCTATGAGATTCCATCGCTGGACTTTCTTCATGCCTGCGCAGCCACGGGACTCCGCGTGTTCATCGGACTACCCTGGTCTCAGCATGTCGATTTTCTAAAGCAAGCCGAACTCGTAAGGGAGGCGGAAAATCTATTGGTGGAGACAGTAACTCGATTTCGAGGACACCCAGCAGTCGCAGGATATTTCGTAGGGAATGAGATCGATTCCCTACTGGTACGATGGATGGGGGCAGCACAGGTCGTAGAGGTGATCGAACAATTGATTGACCTCGGTCACGACTGCGATCCGGAGGCTCTCTTTGCCTATGCGAACTATCCGAGTACGGAATATCTCCTACCGCAGAATCAGGACTTCGTGGCATTTAACGTTTTTCTAGAGACTCCAGAGGCACTCGCTTCCTATCTTGATCGTCTACAGAATTTAGCCGGAGGAAAGCCGCTCTTATTGTCAGAGTTCGGAGTGGACTCGTTGTCTCATGGTGAGGAGAAACAGGGCGAAATGTTGGCTTGGGCGATCAAAACGGCACTCACAGCAGCCGCAGCCGGAGTTACGATTTTTTCATGGAGTGATCAATGGCTTCGTGGGGGAAGAACAATCGAGGATTGGTGCTTCGGGCTCACACGCCGCGATCACTCAGCCAAGCCCGCTTTGACGACTGTCAGCGCAAGCTGGAGTCAGCCCGATGAAGTGATGTATGGTCCCGCGCTCTCACAATCACCCATGATCTCGGTGATCGTGTGCACCTACCGTGGCAGCGCGACTCTGGTGGCCTGCCTAGAATCAGTGGCGAAGCTAGATTATCTCGAGTTCGAAACTCTGGTAGTCAATGATGGAGATGACCGCCGCGTCGCGGAAATTGTAGCAAGCTACGCGCGCGTACGTCACATTTCGACGCCACACATCGGCCTAGGAGCAGCGCGGAATCTTGGGGCGAGTGAGGCACGAGGAGAAATCTTCATTTTTCTCGACGATGACTGCATTGTGGAGGCGGATTGGTTGAAATGGATCGTGTTGCAATTCGCTACGGATGCTTCACTCGGCTGTGCCGGAGGTCCGAATCTCACTCCACATCCTCAATCCGCCATGCAAGCGCAGATTGCCGCCGCCCCTGGAGGACCCTGTCATGTTCTACTGGATGACCGCCATGCCGAACATCTGCCAGGCTGCAATCTCGCAGTGCGCCGTGATGTTTTCGTGAAAGTTGACGGCTTTGATCCAATCTTTCGCACGGCAGGAGATGACGTGGATTTCTGCTGGCGCGTGTTGGCGACAGGAAAGCGCTTGGGGTTTCATTCAGCAGCGTTCGTCTGGCACTATCGACGCTTCACCTGGCAGGCTTACTTTCGTCAGCAGATCGGATATGGTCGTGCAGAGGCCATGCTGATGCCACTGCATCCAAATCGTTTTCGTGGACTGGACGGAGCACTGTGGCAGGGGCATGTCTATGTGAGCCGGCGGCGCTTCGGAGCGACGGTTTATCACGGTCACTACGGGCATGAGCCATTCCAACTAATGTATCCCGGTGGAGACTCGTGGTTCGGTGAGGTAGCTCTCCATATTATCTGGTGGGTCATCCTGCTCATTCTATCTCTGGGCGGAATATTCGCCCACTTCCTCTGGCTGCCAGCCGGAGTGATGTTGTTCGGCACGCTCTACGTTGCGGTTGGCCGAGCGGGGCGATCTTCTGTTACTCCGGAGTATGATACCACATCGAGTCGACTCGCGTTGGTGGTGCTAATTCTCATACAGGGGTTTCTGCGAAGCGGAACTCGAGTACTGCGAGGATGGCGCTACGCGACCTGGGGCCGTGGTCTCCGCAGTGTCGGGGCAAATGCGGCCGGATCTTTGCGCAAAGGATGGTGGAAGCTGGGGGATGATCTAGCCTACTGGAGCGAGGACGGCGTCGGGCGCGAGGAATTGTTGGCCGCGATCCTACGGACTTTTCCGAAGGCACAAGACGATATCTCGGGAAAAACAGACATCCTCTTTCGTCGGGGCTGGCTATGGAACTGGGCGGTGGTGACGGTGACGGAATACCACTCGGACCGGAAACGTCTCACCCGTCTGCGTCTGCTGGCGAGGCCTCAGAAGCTCATGAAAGCGGCGATGTTGGGGCTAATTTTTCTCAGTCCCCTCGCCGGACTGGCGAGTGGTCGTCCACTGGGAGAGCTGCTGGGTTACGCATTCGGGATCGCCGTCGGAGCTTGGGCGATTTCACGAATAATGATGTGGACTCACCATCCGCGCTTTCACAGAATTGCGAAAAGCGTAGGACTCAGAAAGGTGAATGGATAGCAATTTGCTACCGCACGGAGAAGCCAGACGATTCCCAAAGATCGATTTCCGGACGGAAATTCGCATCGAGAAGATCATCGATTCGCTTTCTCCAGTTCAGGAGCACTTCCGCATCGCGTGAATACTGAAGCATGTCGGTAACGAGCGAATCAGGGATCACGAGAGCATCCGTCGCCGCAGCGATCCATTTCGCGGACGAATCGCTGGAGAGCTTCGGATCTCGTTTCTCAGCAGCGACAGTCGCCGCAAGCAGTCGGTGGGCCGCGTAGTCCTGCAGACCATCGCGGAAATTCTCAAGACGAATCGTCGGCACGGGAACTCCATCTGGTCCCACGCAGGTCCAAGAGCCATCGCCATTCCAACTGCGCCAACTCCGAGGATTCCAGTCGGTATAGGGACCCGAGGTAATGGGCTTTTCGGAATTCCAGATCGAGATCTGATAATAGAGAAATCCATCGACCTGATATTTCGCGCTCATCGCTCCCATCAGCAGACGACCTTCGATCCCATGATTCTCGACAAACATGTTGGCATGAGGGGACGTAGCGGGACAACAGCAAATGTACCACCAGACTTTTTTGCCACCTTTGCGTGCGGCCTGGGCCTTAGACAAATCATAGTAGGGAGTCAGCGGGCACCAAGCATCGATGGATTTAACCTGACTCTCCAGACCATAGGATGCGTCTAGGGCCGTGGTCATGATCGGAAGATCGGGAAACACGCGCTTCAACTCCGCAGCAGCCGATTCCAAAGTCGGGAACTGATCTGCCGGGACTTCATCGAAGCCGTATATGTAGGCTTTGTCGAGAATGCCCAGTTCCTTTGCCTTCTCGTAATCTACACGCGTCGCGGCGAGAGCTCGTTCTCGTGACTCTGGCGAGTGTGTGAGTGCGCCCCCGAAAAGACGGAGATTAAAGGCACGCAGCCTCCCTTGATCTCGGAGACGAGTCAGCACATCCCAGTCTGGAGAGCCGCTACGATAAAGATTGTCGTAATTAATGTAATAATCAGCGAGGAAATCGATCCAGAGATTTTTCTGCTTCTTCCACAGATTCACCGGATAGTCTGGATGCTTCCGCCATTGTGCCTGAAGAGATTTCGTGTCAGGTTGAGGATGATCGGACGGACTGAAAGTTATCGCTACCGGAAGCGGACTGACTTTGGGAACCGCATAGCGACGCACTTTTACATAGAGAGGGATAGCGCGATCCGGCAGTCCTTCAGGGTGCAGAGTGATCTCGCCTCGATAGAGGCCTGCGGTCTGATTCTCAGGAACGGAAACACTGACCCAGAATGACTGAAGATCACCAGCAGGAATATCAATCGGACCGAGAAAATCGAGAATGGGATCAGGCCACCAGCCTGTGTAGGAAGGATGATAAGGCGGATGGGTCTCAGTTTTGACGTAGCCTGTAACTCGGCATCGAATAGAAGCACTTGGAAGAGAATCACCAGTGTCGTTTTTCAGGGCACTGACAGTCAGGTGAACCTTATGAGCTGTTTCGTGAATCGGCAGGATGAGCAACTGCTGACTGTCGTGACCTCGACGGGCAGCATTCAGACGAATCTCATTCGCTGCATCGACGGTGAAAGGCTGATCACGCGGAGGAATCTTCTCCATCGAACTAGCTCGCCCTACCAGAAGATGATCGACAGGAAGACCCGCTTTGCGAGATTGAGTGACGAAGTGATCCATGGAAAGCAAGCGCTCTGCCTGCCGTGCAAGTTCTCGAGATTCCAACGTCAGAGCATCGAATTTGGAAAGTGTGCTCGGCGGGTCATTGGCGAATTGATTAGAAAACTCATTCGCTCGTGAGAGAATGGAATGAAACTGGGCGGAGATAGATTTGTCTTGAATCCCGTCACCCTGCTTCGTGAGTTGAGCGATGGCTTCAGCCATCGGTGCGGCCTGGAGTGCTGCTAGCTGTTTAACGAAATTGCCCGAAGGCTCGGCTGGAAGCGCCTCACCCGGTCTGAGTAGCCGAATTTGATCAATGTACAGATCGAAATCCTGCACTGGATGACTGGTAAAGAGGTGAAAGCGAGTAATGTGCGCTCGATCCACTTCCTTCGGAAAATCGCTCAGAGAGATCACGAAGCGCTCAAAATGGCGTCCTTGAATCCTAAAGGAATATCCCAGACCGCTTTGCAGACGAATTTTTGAATCCACTGCATAAAGGTGAAATTCAGGTGAAGCATCTCCTGGATTCGTTATGTCGATTAACAAACGGTCGAACGGCGTCCAATCGGCTGTCTTTGGCACAAACTCAAAGGAAGGCCACTCGGGCTGGCCCTTGACCCAGGCCGGACAATGAAAGTGTAGCGAGGAAGATCCCGATGTAGCAAATTCCGAGGAGCGAGCAAGGCTACCGTCCGACGGATGGGACTTCCACTGTACTGCGTCCACATCGAGGTCGGTTTCGAAATCGTTTAGTAAAACTCCCGATTGGCTATAAGCGATGGTCGTGACGAACAGGAGAAAGGTGACCAAGCGGGTGTACATGGCTATTTCATCGCAGGTGATCCGAGAAGTGTCAATCCCGGACCGCTATTACTCCTCATCGCGTGGGCAAAATCAGGCTCTAAAATGCTACCGATATGCGCCCGATCTTTAGGCAATCATTGTCTGAATCGCGGACAACAGTTCGATTCGACCCTGTTTCGTAACAGCAGATACGGTGTGAACGGAGGGTTCACCCTCTGTAAATTCAGCCAAGGCAGCGAGAAAGAAACCTTGATTCTCAGTCACCTTCGAAGGCTTGATTTTATCAGCCTTAGTGAAAACGAGAGAAAAGGGAACTCCCACTCCGATGAGCCACTCGACGAACTCAAGATCAATTCTCTGAGGTGGATGCCGACCGTCGATCAGAACGAAGATGTGTCGAAGATTCTCTCGCTCTGTCAGATAGTCACTGATGAGTGACTGGAACCTCTCTCGGATGGATTTAGCCGTCTTTGCATAGCCGTAGCCAGGAAGATCGACCAAGGTCCAGGCCTCATTGATCACGTAAAAATTAATCGTAGCCGTTTTCCCCGGCGTTCCGGAAATCTGGGCGAGGCCTCGCTGATTGCAGAGCAGATTAATCAGAGAGGATTTCCCAACATTCGAGCGTCCGATAAAAGCGAACTCAGGCAGAGGAGACGACGGACACAGAGCAAACTCGGCAACGCTCGTCACGAATCGGGCAGTTTTGATTTTCATGGAGTTTTGGTTAGGAAGGCAGATAGAGGAATTGAGCAATCCCTCAAAATCATGCCCACTCACAGGCCCGTCGGACGTGGCTTCAAGTGGAATTCGTGATCTCGGCGATCTGCTAGGTTTCTCGCTTTGATGCGATGATCTCTTTTGGCACGACGTTCCAGTGTAATCCGCCGTTTTTCGAGTCTCATTTTTAAGTGAGCAATCTCCTCGTCGAGCTTTAAAAATGCTTCGAATCGCTCTACTGCGAGCCTGTTTTCTGCCACAGCCTCTCGGATGGCGCATCCCTCGTCGCTACCGTGACGACAGTCATGAAAGCGACACTGTGCAGCGATTTCGAACACATCCAAAAATTTCTCTCGCAGGGTGATTTCATCCGTCCACATTTGGACTTCCCGAATTCCAGGGTTGTCGATCAAAATTCCGCCGGAGGGCAGAAGGATCAATTCCCGCGCCGAAGTCGTGTGCCGTCCTTTTCCCGTGATCTCGTTGACACGCCCTTCCTCTCTCATTTTCTCCCCCAGCAGTGCATTGACGAGCGAAGACTTTCCTACCCCGCTCGATCCGATGAAGGTGATGGAAACTCCCGGTGAGAGAAGTTTCTGGATCGCCTTCACGTTCGTTCCATCGACCGCACTGGTGATGATGATTTGCGCATCTGGAGCCAATGCTTGGATCGCTACTGCTGCTGCGTTGTTTTCCTCTGGAGAATATAAATCGCTCTTATTCACCAGAACCACTGCGCTGGCTCCGCCTCGTCCGATCAGGGCGAAATAGCGCTCCATCCGCCGCAAATTCAGATCAGCCCCAGCGTCGGTGACGATGCAAACGATTGATATGTTCGCGGCCAGCACCTGCTCCTGCGTGCTTTTTCCCGGAGCTTTACGAGAAAAGCGACTCTGTCGGGGAAGACGAGCTCGGATGACGTTTTCTTCGCCGGATTTCCCGATTTCCAGAGCGATCCAATCTCCCACAGCGGGGAGTTCGGCATCACTCATTGCATCGTGATACACCTTTCCAGCCAAAACGGCGTCGCGCTCACGACCTTCCTGATCCAGAACTCCGTAGGAGATTTTATTATCACGTATGATTCGCGCAGGCACCCACCCGGGCTTCGCATAACGCGAAAATGCGTCAGCAAAAAAGTCGTTCCATCCGAGTCGCTTCAGAGACATGCGTAGAGGTCGCGTCAATCTGCAGCACGAAGATTCAGCTCTCGAATCCAAATATTACGATAACGGACCGGATTTTTATGATTCTGCAGCTTAAGGGGACCACGCTCCCGCACCGTGTTATAATCGGCAACTCGCTTGTGTCCCGTCGCACCGAGGTAGTCCTGATGATACTGCGTGAGCACACCATTGTGAAAAACCGTGATGTAGGCTCTCTTCAGTAGATTACCGTCGGCATCCCACTTCGGAGCTTCGAAGACAATATCATAAGTCTGCCATTCTCCCGGTTTACGCGAGGCATTCACCAACGGTGGCTTGTACCCGTAGAGTGCGGAGGCCTGACCGTCTGCGTATGTTTTATTCTCGTAGCTGTCGAGCACCTGCATCTCGTAACTCCCTAAAAAGAATATTCCACTGTTTCCCCGTCCTTGTGAGTTCCCTTCGATCACTTCCGGGGTCGCAAATTCGATATGGAGCTGGACATCTCCGAACTCTCTTTTCGTCTGAATAAATCCGCCGACACCCTGTCCTTTGGATGGGACTTCAGTATATCCATCCTTTACGATCCAGTCGGCGGCAGACTGGTCTTTCTCCATCACCCATTCATCCAGATTTTTACCGTCGAAGAGCACGATGGCATCCGACGGTGCATCGGCTGCCGTCTTGCCAGGGGTGACGACTTCGGGACGGGGACGATTGTCGTCGTGCACGCGCCATTTTCCGCCAGGCAAGAACGGCGTGTCGGTATATCCTGTGGGAGAGAGAACTGGAGCTTCCTGTTTTGTTCCCCCTTCCTGAGCAATCACGGACGAGAAAAACAGGACAGGAAGAGCAGAAAAAAGAGTGAGGGAGAGTCGTTTCATGAAGAACGGAAATTTGTCATGACGAACTCATTGAAGCAATAGCCGATTAGCGCCCTGCATGAAGTAGAAATTGGGAAGAGAATCAGACATCAGGGCACGTTTTCACTCTGGATATCAAGGTGTCTGTAGACACTGAGAGTAGAATCGCCGCTGAGATCGTGATAGGCGACTACATCTGACAGTTTCATGATGACCCATGGAGAGAATATATCGGCCCCGTTTTTCGTGTAAACGAGATCGTCAGCGATATGAATGCACCCATGGATGATTTTCGTTCCCGAGCTGATCAGAATCATGTCTCCGAATTGAAGGGGGGGAAGTGAAGGCTGAAACTCACTGGCAAGTAATTCCGCCATTTCAGGAGAATCAGCGTACACATTTTTTGGAACGAATCGAAAGAAGTTATAGCAGGTCCAAAACCAGTCGGGATAGCGTCCTGATATCCCATCCCCCGGATCGGGGAAACGATTGAGCGATTGGCGTGGAGTGGAAGGGAGGAGGTGAGCGATGTCAATTGCGCCATCTTCTCGTGCCTCTAGGATCGATTTCAGAATCGGAAAAACCGCCTTGTATTTGTAGCTGGCAGACCAGTAATTTACCAAATTCTCAGATAGGGATTCACGGTCAAAGCGCAAGCGAACCATCAAGCCTTGTCGCCGATAAATCCCCTTCAGAATCGTTTTCTCATCAGAGGAAGAAAGCGTTCGCCGCAAGAGCAATGGTACGTCGGAGAAAAAGAAGCCGTGATGCTTAGGTGTGCGGTAGGCGAGAATCGATACATCCTCAATCGCTGCCCTAGGCATCCCGCTACCTGCAAACCAGGCGGAGAGATTTTCAGAGTCGATATAGACTGGTCGCGCTTGAAAGCGATTCCCAGGCAAAGTCGAAAGTAAATGATAAAGAATCATCCGAGAATCGTGAGGTAGCGAGAGGACAGTTTCGTCTGTGGGAAACACACGCGTATTCTCCAGCGATTTAATGATGGAGGAACCTTTCACGATGCGATCAATCTCTGCCGGATCGAGGCCCGCCTCTAACATCGTGCTTCGAACCACCGGTTCTCCACCTACGGGGAAATCCCACTCTGCCTGTTGGGAAGGAACTGATAATAGGCGCAGATATTCTTCCGGAGCTTCCAGCGGAACACGATAATATTCCATAACGCCCCATGGCCCGGCTGGAGTGCGTATCACATCGCGTCCAGGAAGCGATTGGCCCAAAGAGAAGCTTGGGAGAAGCCCTAGGAACAACACAGTGAAATTCCACGCTCCGAGTAGTCGGAAGTTCATCTTATTCGGAGATTTTATGACGATAAATCCGATCCACATGTTCAGTTTCATCCAGATAAACGGAGAGCATATCGGACTTTTCAGTCAGAACAAAAGGTCGAGCAAAGCTGGTGCCGTTCTTGGTAAAAACGATATCCCCAGCGATATGGACATAGGCGTGCAGAAACGAATTATCGTCCTTCTTAAACATACAAACGATGTCTCCAAATTCTGGCGGTCCGCTGACTTCTTGAAATTCTCCATCTAGGTGCTGCACGCAGGCATTCGCATCGATTAATCGAGGAGAAGCTTTACGCTGAAAGAACTGAAGCGCCGCCCAGAAGCAGTCCGGTGTATTAAACGGTCCGATGTCACTAAGGCTCGTATATCCGTAAAGATACCGCCGAGGGACTGAGGGCAGAATCTGGACTAGATCGAGTCGGGTAACGCCAGTAGTGGCGGCTACCCCTCGGATGACGGATTCTATTTCCTTGTTTTGTCCACGAGCTGACCAGTAGGAGATGATACTATCCAGATCAGCAGTCTCATCCAAGATCAGATTTACGAACAGTCCGCGAGTCGCCAATGCAGCACGGATAAAACGCTTCTTTTCCTCGTGATCTGCGATCTTTCTCAGAATATACGGGCGATCCATGATACTGAGCACATTTTTCCGTCGAAAGGTCACTTGTTTCACCAATGCCATCGTTTCTGGAGAGATACCTGCTGACTCAAAGGCGCCGAAATCTCCGCCCTCCAAATTGATCACAGATTTTGCGAAAAAAGTCGGATTATTGAGCCTGAGCCAGTGCGCCAAAGCAGATCGATCTTCTGCGCGCATACTCTCGATGATGGCATCCGTAATCGTGAGTTCCAGCCCCCGTGGGCTTATATCCCATTTCCCTTCGCTATCAATGAGAGCGAGAGTTTCGGGTAAAAAACCCAAGCTGCTGAGCAAGGACTGGATCACGGAAATCTCCCGAGGTCCAAAATTCCAATAGGCTCGCTCCTCATACAGAGCAGCCCATAGATGCGATTCTGGCGGCTCCAAGGTGATGGGATAGTATTCCAGTGTGCCATAAGGTCCGGAAATACGTCGAGCCCTATTCTCCGGAGTGGAGAGAGGCGTCGTAGTCTCATCGGAAGAAATCGCTACGGATGGCACTCCTAAAACGAAAACAGCCAATGCCAAAATCAGCGAAAAGAATCTTTCACTGAAAGCAAAAGCTGTAAAAAACCCTCGGAAGAGAAAGGGCTGAGTGAGCATAAATTGGTGTGGGTGGAGAACTTCGTCTGAGTGTTATACAAATCAAGTGGAGCAATGGACTAGACGGATTCACGTATTTGCTAATTTCTGCCACCCTTCGATACGAAACTTTGTTCTTTCACCCGATAAGCAGTGAATAATCTCGGTAAATTTTTATCGTGAGCTTTTCCAATGAAAGAATAGGATTCCAAACCTTTCGATCCTCATATTCATGAACAATCAAGCATTTCTCATCGTGGGTTGCCCTCGCGAAATCAAGAGTCAGGAAAACCGCGTCGGCCTGACACCCTCTGGAGTCAGACAGCTCACGGGTCGAGGCGTGCAAGTCATCGTGCAATCGAGTGCGGGGATTGGTGCCGCGTTTTCTGACGAGGAGTATCTGTCCGCCGGAGCGACGCTCGCGAATCATCCCGAAGAAGTATTCGCCGCTGCCGATTTGATCGTGAAAGTGAAGGAACCTCAGACAAGTGAGCTAGCACTTCTCCGTCCTGGACAAATCCTGTTCACATACTTGCACCTCGCGGCAGATCGATCTCTCACGGAATCGCTCGCCGCCAGCGGGGCAACGGGAATTGCGTATGAGACGATTCGTCTGGAGGGAAGACTGCCGCTGCTCGAACCCATGAGTGAGGTCGCCGGACGAATGAGCGTGCTTGTGGGGGCACACTACCTAGCCAAACATGCGGGTGGACGGGGCATGCTGCTGCCAGGAGTGCCGGGAGTGGCCCCAGGCTGCGTCACGATCCTCGGTGGAGGCAATGCCGGAGTCAATGCCGCACGGATCGCCGCCGGAATCGGTGCCGATACCACGATTCTGGAGGTTTCTGCCAAACGCATGGCCTGGATCGATGCTACCCTGCCGGGAGTGAAAACCATTCAGAGCAGTCAAGCGGCACTGTTGAATTTGCTTCCCCGCACAGATCTGCTGATCGGGGCAGTACTCGTGCCAGGAGCGAAAGCTCCGAAGCTGGTGAGCCGGGAAATGCTGCGTCTGATGCCGCAGGGATCGGTACTAGTGGATATCGCCGTCGATCAGGGTGGATGTATCGAGACCACTAGACCGACGACTCACGCTGATCCTGTGTTTATCGAGGAAGGCGTCGTCCACTACTGCGTGGGCAATATGCCCGGAGCCTATGCCAGGACTTCTACTCAGGCTCTCACCAATGCCACCATTCCCTATGTGGAGCGATTGGCTACGCTCGGACTGTCTGCTGCCTGTGAGCGCACCCCTGAACTGATCGGCGGAATCAATGTCCATGAGGGACACGTTACCTGTCGAGAAGTGGCCGAGGCTCACGGGCTGCCTTGGAAGGCCGTGAGCGAAGTCGCGTAAGTGAACTGCCGAAACGACGCAGTCTACTCGATGATCAGATACTGCGACATCGCGGTGGCGACATCCATGCCCCCGCGGAGGAGCGTGTTCCCCTCAAACAGGGCGGAGGGATCGATCCCCTCTGCACCTTCCCAGTCCCGCTCGTCAATCTGACCGCTCTGCCCATAAACAAGGAGAGGATTGCGATACGTCACCTGTTCGACGAGATCCAGCGCGATCCCGCGCTCTTTCATCAGCGCCGCAGTTTTGGGAACAGCTAGGGCATCGCTGATTCCCCAATCCGCTGCACTGTCCACGATGATGCGCTCGGCCCCGTATTCTCGCAGGATCTCCACCATGCGTTCGGTACCGAGTTTCGTATGTGGATAGATGGTGAAAGCAGTCCAGTAACCTCGGTCGAGCACCATTTTCACCGTTTCTTCGTTATTGTGGTCAATCACGACCATGGAAGGATCGACTCCGGCATCTTCCAGCACATCCATGGTCCGAATGGTGCCTTTTTTCTTATCCCGGTGTGGAGTGTGAATCTGGATGGGGAGATTGGCTTCGACCGCAATCCGAGCCTGAAGACGCAAATATTTCTCCTCAGCCGCCGTCTGGTCATCGAAACCGATCTCGCCAATTCCGACGACACCTTCTTTACAGACGTATAGGGGAAGAAGTTCCATCACCGCATCAGCGAGTTTCACATGATTCGCCTCCTTCGGATTTAGGCCGATGGTGCAGTAGTGCCGGATGCCGAACTGGCTGGCGCGGAAGCGTTCGAAACCGATCAGGGTGTTGAAATAGTCTTTGAACGTACCGACCTCTGTTCGTGGCTGTCCCTGCCAGAAGCTGGGTTCAATGATGGCAGCGACTCCGGCAGCCGCCATGCGCTGGTAGTCGTCAGTGGTGCGTGATACCATGTGGACGTGAGAATCGAGAAATTTCATGATCGCTTCACAGATTGAGATGGAGTGGGAGAGCCGTTGAGGACGACGAGAGGTGTGATCGCCTCGCCTAGCGTTTGCCAAGAAAGTTTCCCATCAGCGACGGCGGCGATTTCTCCCTTCAGAGCTTCGCGTAAATCTTCGGAAATCAAAGAACTCGAATCTTCCGCGAGAACGAGCGCCGCCGCCTGACGGTCGTGACTTTCTCCCGTACTCAGCAGATGACGAAGGTCCTTCACGATCCCCTCATCGATAAAGCCGATGCAGTTTCTCCAAGCCTCAGAGGAAAGCTTTCGCCCCGCTGCCCAGCGCTCGTGCGCCAGTTCCGATACTGCGAGAGCGAGTGCGGGGTTTCGTCTCTGCGCAAGGTCATAGACGCGATAGATCGGACGCGACAGAAAGAGAGCCTTCAGCACCATCTGATTCCACGCCGCCTCCGAGAAATGGGCCGCTGGGAAGGGATTATTCAGTGCGATGGAGTCGAACACATCGACGATGTTGGATCGCAGGCCCTCGATGATGGTATCGCGCAAATGATCAGGCCAAGGAAGCAATGGGCTGGCCGAGTAGATCGCCACCCGCTCGCGAACGTCGGCGGTATCGAGCACGGCGAAAAGAGTAGCCAAGCAGGTTTCTTGATCCTGCTCTGCCAGAGTGAGTAGCAGGATCACGCGGGCCAGCCGGAAGAGATCCCAACCGTGAATGCTAAACCCCGGAACTTTTCCAGTAGTATCTACCTTCTCCGCCAGATCATCAGGGATGCGATCATGCTTCGGAAAATGTCGCGACACACCACTGAAGGCGAAATAAAAGGTGTTCCTCTGAAAGTGAGCCTCCTGTTCCGCGATCCGCTCCCGGAGCCAGTCATACGCGGCGGGGGGAGAAGAGGCTTTCAGGACACCAAGTAGCTGATCTTGCATGATTTTTTACACGTTCGGTCTCATTCCCGCTTGCGTCAAACCGCTTGAGAATCTCTGAGTGGACGCGAAGATGCTGGCGTGATGAGTCTAAGACGACTGTGCTTTCTACTCCTTCTCTCTCCCCTATTGCTGACAGGGTGCGGGAAAAAGGCTTCCGTGGAAAAAGAATCCGCCCCCTTCGTCGTAGGGATGGAAATGACCTATCCACCCTTCGAGATGCGCGATGCCAACAATCGGCCGGACGGAATCAGCGTGCGGATGGCCGAAGATCTTGCAGCGTGGCTCGGAAGATCGCTAGAGTTTCGAGACGTCGAATGGGACGGGCTCATCCCCGCTCTGCAATCCGGAAAGATCGACATCATCATCTCCTCCATGACCCGAACGCCAGAGCGCGAGAAGATGATCGCCTTCTCCGATGGCTATGTAACGAACGGAATCTGCCTACTGGTGGGGATCAACTCGACGATTCAGTCGGTCGAAGATCTGAAACAAGGCACACGGAAAATGGCTGTAAAACTCGGCACCACAGGACATCAATGGGCGCGCACCAATTTACCGAACGTGTCGCTTATCATTCTGGACGATGCCGGAACATGTGCGCTGGAGGTGGCGCAGGGAAAGGCCGATGCTTTTCTCTACGATCAGATTTCCATCTATCAATTTTGGCGAAAATATGACAAGCAAACCCGTCCCATTCTTCAGCCCATCCGACAGGAGACCTGGGCGATCGGGCTGCGGAAGGGCGATGAGGCACTGCGCGAAAAGATCAACGCCTTTTTGGCCGACTACAGAGAGAAAGGACGCTTTAATGATCTGGCGAATCGCTATATGAGCGAGGAAAAGGCGACCTTCGAGAAAATGGGCGTGCCCTTTATTTTCCACTGACTCCCATCGCCGACAGAACGATCTCTCGTCGATGTGCGGCGCGACGGTGCTCGAAGAGAAAAACGCCCTGCCAGGTCCCGAGCACCAAGCGTCCATGCTGAATCGGGATCACCTCACTGGTGCGCGTCAGCGCCATGCGCAGGTGGCTGGGACTGTCGTCCGTTCCTTCGTAGGTATGTACGAGAAAAGGCAAAGTCTCAGGCACCAAGTAATCGAAAAAGGCATGGAGATCCGTCCTCGCCTCGGGATCGGCATTTTCCATGATGACGAGGCTGGCGCTAGTGTGTCGCACGAAGACCGTGAGCTGGCCTTCGGAAATGCCCGTTTCTCCTACGAAATCGTGTAGGGAGCGAGTCAGTTCATAGGTGCCTTTTCCGTGTGTGGATAGGGTCAGTTCTCGAGTCTGTGCGATGAAGTTCATAAACAAGATCAGAAAAACGTGTTCTCACGGTGGCGGTAACAGCCAAGCAGAAGCTTCGCGATCATTGCGCACCAGCAGAATACGTCCGGCAATCACCGGAACATTCCAAGTCATCGAGGAAAGCGCCGGGATACGCCCTTTTTCAGAAAATCCCTCGGGCGAGACTCGACCGAGCACTACATCACCCGCTTCGGTCTGCACTAGCAGGTATGAGCCAAAGAGGAGATGCTGTCCAAAACCAAATTTCTCCCCCTTCCACAGGCGTCTCCCCGTTTCGAGCGAGACGCAGGTGAGCCGTCCCTCATCGAGTCCGTAGATCACATCCCCCTGTACGACTACCGAACTGAATTTCGTCTTCAGCGAGCTCGTCTTCCACACGGGACGAACGGAAAACCTCTCGTCACCGTCTTTCTCAACTTTCAGGAGCAGACTCCCCGCTCCATAGCTAGCCGAGACGATCACACGATCCTCACTCAGCGCGATCGCCTGCCCTACCTTCGGCCAAATCCCCGGCCAAGAATGGGTCCAAAGCACCTGTCCTGTGGCCGGATCGAGGCCACAGACGTCTTGGCGATTGACACTCACGATCTGTCTTCGCCCACAGAGATCGACGACGCGAGGCGAACTGTAGCTGGCTCCTGACCCCTGATAGATCCATCGGTTCTCACCATTTTCCGGATCGACCGCGATCAGCGTCGGCCCCGGCGCATCCGATCCGGCCAGAATCAGTAAGTTTTCCTCTGACAGAAGCAGGGGCGTATTCGCCATCCCCCAACGCTGAGTTCCGAGTCCGAGATCGCGCAGCAGATGACGCGTCCACAGCTCCTTCCCGCTTGCGAGATCGAGACAGTGGACGATTCCTGTACTTCCCATCGTGAAAACACGCTCACCATGGATGAGCGGGGTCGCTCGTGGACCATCTCCACCCATCGCTGAACCACCATTTTCTGCTCGTTCGAGCAGGAGACGAGTCTGCGGATCCGAATGAATCCAGAGATCCTCACCTGATCGCAGATTGAGACAGAGAACCTGCTCATCGTCCTCCGACTGTTGTTGAGTCAGAACTCGCGAGCCGGAAACGGTAAAGCTCGACCAAGCTTTCCCGAGCGGACGCCTCCAGAGGAGCTTCGGAGGATGAGTCGACCAATCCGTGCCAAAGGGAGGAGCAGGCCACATTCCATCCCGCTCGGGACCGAGGAAATCGAGAGCATCCACGAGTTCTTCTGCCTTCGGAAAATCACGTGGCAATTCGCTCGCGTCGGCGGGATGCCCGATAGCAACTTCCTCTGCACCAGATTCTGAATCATCCGACCATACCCAAGAGAATTTTGGAAAAGAGGAACCAGAAGCCGAGCCACGGTATCGAATCAGCCGAGATGTCACCCCCATCAGAAGAGCCATCACTAGGGCAACGCTCAGAACACGGCGCCATCGACTGCGAAAGGGCACCGTGCTGAACACCAGATACCACCCTCCGTAAAGAAACAGCGCCGCTGCGACCGATCCCGGAACGCCCCACCACAGATGAGTCATCCCCATCCACCAGACCCAAAGAGTCACAGCGACGGGCAGGAGCACGATCAGCCCCAGACTGGTGATTCGGAGAAAACGATGCATTCGATAGCCGAGGCATCAGGATAGCACAGAGCACGTCGTCGGTCGGTGAAAAGATAGACGGTGGCCCTCGACTGACGCTTGTAAGTCGAGCAAAAATCTGGCACGGTGGAGAATGAAATACCGTCAGGGAATTTTGATCCTCACCGCTGCCACCATCCTCATCCCCTCCGCCTGTCGAGATAAGGGAGATGCAGACAATCGTCCCGCCAAAATACCCGATGCAGGCGAAGCGGCCGTGAAGGACTCCGACTTCATCAATCTGGAAGAAGCCGCCGCTGCCACTCTGGCGAAGAAGCGAGGACTCACCTACCGCATCATCTCCGTCAATGGAGAGCCTCGTCCGATGACGATGGATCTGCGACATGACAGGGTCAACTTCGAGATGCAACAGGGTCGAGTCGTGAAAGTGACTCGTGGCTGAGAGGGATCACTCTTCCTCAATTTCACAAAATTCTGAAAACAACGGAAAAGTTGATTTCTAGAGTAAGTTACGTTATTTTATCTGGTGAGATTTCTCCTGATTCTTCCCATGCTCCTCTTCGGATTTCTCCTCGCCGGCTGCGCGAGTCGTGGAGGAGGTCGGGCAGGCGTGGAGTATGTCACACTTGAGGCCACAGGATACTGCAAGTGCGGAGAATGCTGTGGCTGGCGACGGAACCTACTGATGCAGCCCGTGTATGCCTATGGTCCGATGAAAGGCGAGCGGAAGAAAGTCGGGATCACTGCCTCCGGTACGAAGGCGAAGAAAGGCACCATCGCCGCCGATACTAGCGTCTTCCCCTTCGGCACCAGAATGCGGATCCCAGGCTACGGAGACGGAGTCGTCGAGGACCGTGGCGGAGCGATCCAAGGCACGCGAATCGATTTGT
>JBDHQE010000020.1:0-26698 GCA_039806885.1 Verrucomicrobiales bacterium | reverse complement strand
TGTGCTCAATACCATCGGCATGGCGGTGGTCGAGCGCACGAAAGAGATCGGTACGCTGCGTGCCCTCGGACTCAAGCGTGGCGGAGTCATCCTGCTCTTCGGTATCGAAAGCACTCTGCTGGGCATGATCGGTGCAGTGATCGGCCTTCTGATGACTCTAACCTTTGCCGGAATCGTGATGATGATCGCTCCGTCCTGGGAGCCGCCGGTGACAGCGGGGCCCATGATCTGGGAGATCCGCATCTTGCCCGTCACACTGCTGATTACTCTGGTGCTGCTGGTAATTTTCACCGCTCTTGCTGCCGTAGCACCGGCGCGGCGTGCTGCGAAACAAAGTATTGTCGATTCTCTGGGACATGTGTAAGATGGCCCACGTTATGAAGACGTTCTTTCTCGCTTTCGCCCTGTCGTTCTTCGTCGGCACGCTGTTTTCCCAAGATGCTGCCCTACTGGCTGCCGAACAGTCACGAGGAATCCTGACCGGCAACGGAGTTCGGTGGACGGTGACCGTTTCTGGTCAGAAATCGGCTAAATTTGTCGCCATCTCCCAAGGAGGAAAAATTCTTGCCGAAGTCTTGGAACCTGCGGAGTCCGCTGGACGTCGCTATCTAGCTGAGGCTAAAGGTCAGATGTGGTTCTGGAAACCCGGACTCAGTCGTCCGGTGTCAGTCTCAAAGCGGCAACGACTCTCCGGAAACGCGGCGATCGGAGACATCGCATCGACCAGTTATGTCGATGGCTACAAGGTCGTGGGACAAGAAGAGGGAGACGTGAATGGCGAGCCTGCTGTTATCTACACCATGGTCGCTAATTCCCTAGGCGACACCTATGCGAAGATTCGTTATTGGGTGACGAAAAAAGAAAATCTGGGTAAGAAAGTCGAGTTTTATGCGAAATCTGGAGTCGTGATTCGCTCGGCTACTATGGAGTACGGAAACAATGTGAATGGACGCCCTTTTCTCTCGAAAATGGTAGTTTCCGACGGCGAGGCTCCGATTATCCTGAGTTACAGCGGTGTGACGTTAAAAAATTTCCCAGCCAGCGCTTTTGTTCGGGATGATCTCGGCTCATCGAAGGATGCCGTGCTACGCTAACAACTCTCTCTGACAGTGAAAAACTGATGGACGGGTGTCGCCTGAGTGCTGAAGAGCGCGATGAAGCGCTGACCTTGCTGCAGGGCCTGATCCGTATTGACACTTCGAATCCGCCCGGAGAGGAGGCCGCAGCGATACAGTTGCTCGAGCAACGATGCGAAGCTCTCGGTCTCGCAACCGAGGTGGTAGGCGCTATCCCCGAGCGTCCGAATCTCATCGCCACATTTCCTGCCGATCCAGATCGGCGCACTGACCGACCCCTCGTACTGAGCTGCCATGTCGATACAGTCCCGGCGGACCCTGATCGCTGGACTCATTCTCCTTGGTCAGGTCATTGTGACGGAAATTACGTCTGGGGTCGCGGGGCCATCGACATGAAGGGGTTCGCTGCGATGGCCTTCGCTGTAGTAGCTAAATTGAAACGACTCGATATTCCTCTGCGTCGCGATCTGCTCTTCGTCGCCGTTTCTGATGAAGAGGCCGGGACTCGCCTCGGCTCGCGCTGGCTCGTCGATGAGCGACCTGATCTGCTTCGAAATCCAGAATATGTAATCAATGAGGTGGGAGGTTTCACGACCCACCGGGAAGGAAACCGTTTTTATCCGGTTCAGGTAGCGGAGAAGGGTGTCGCTTGGCTGCGACTGGCCGTCTGCGGGGAATCCGGACACAGTTCTCTGCCAGGGACGGATAGCGCGGTAGCACGCCTAGGACGTGCCGTGAATCTGATTACCCATACGCGTCTTCCTTGGCATCCTTCGCCGGAAGCTCAACGCCTTCTCGAGGGATTCGCGGCGCCTCGTGGCTACGTCGGCAGGCAGATTGCCTCGCTCATTTCTCATCCGCGCATTGGTCCTCACCTGCTGCCGCGGATGGTGAGAGAACCTTCGCGACGGGCGTCGCTAGAAGCAATTTTACGGAACACCGCTACTCCGACGAGTCTCTGTGAGGGAGGCAATATCAATATGCTACCCGGCATGGCGCTCGTAGATATCGACGGTCGCCTCGCACCGGGACAGACCACCGACGACCTAATTGCCGAACTGGATGCGATTTTGTTCCCTCTTCTGGGCAAAGATTACGCGCTGACCGTGCTTCACGATTCCGCTCCGGTCTCGTTCCCTCTCGATACGCCCCTTTATCGGGAAATCGAGGAGACGATTCTCGCCGCTGATCCTGGCTCCTACGTCGTTCCGTCTGTCATTCCTGGCTTCACAGACAGCCATAATTATGCACGACTCGGCGCGGTCTGTTACGGATTCTATCCCCTCCGCTTGCCAGAAGATCTCGATTTCACTTCTCTGTTTCACGGAGAAAACGAGCGCATCCCTCTGGACGGTTTTTACTGGGGAATCGAAGTTCTGGCGGGTATGCTCGAACGCTTTCTGACTCGCTGAGGAAAAGCGAAAAGAATGCGGCTCGCATTTCTATTCCCTCTGTCCATACGTATCGTACAGCAGATTGATTCGATAATGAAAACCGATAGACAAGGGAAAAGCAGGCTAATCGCTGCTGTTTGTATCGTCATTCTGATTCTGTCACCCAAGCTAGTACAGAGTGGCCCACCCATCGACAGCTCACCCACCCGAGCCTTTACGGCTCTCGATCCGGGATTACGGCAGATCACCACTCTGCGACCGAGGAGCACCGAGGAAATCACCGGATCAAATTGGATGATCGGATGTGAAACTCTGGATCGCGACTTCGCTGACTATCAGGAATACAAGGAATACCTCGTCCCGCTCGGGATCAAAACGATTCGCTTGCAAGGCGGATGGGCCAAGACGGAGAAGGAAAAGGGAAAATACGATTTTTCTTGGCTCGATCAGATCATCGATGATGCGAAGGCACGAGGCTTGAACATCCTCCTCGAGACCGGATATGGAAATTCGATCTACAAGGGCGGCGGAGGCACTGATCTCAGCGGAGGCTTCCCGAGTTCCGACGAAGCTCTGAGCGCCTGGGATCGGTGGGTAGAAGCGATGGCGACACGCTACAAAGACCGCGTGAGAGACTGGGCGATGTGGAATGAGCCAGACATCAACAAGAAGCACACATACGCAGACATCGTCGCAATCAACATTCGAACTGCTGAAATAATACGGCGCATCATTCCCACGGCTCGGATCGCCGGGCTCTCACTGGCGAGCAAGAGTCCGAAAGTCTTATCCGGCTGTCTGGAGATTCTGAAAGAACAAGGAAAAATTGAGCTCTTCGACTGGTTTATCTACCACGGATACACCTATAACCCTGACGATGCCTACCAGAGCGTGGAAGAACTGAAGGCCACTCTGGCAGGATTCTCCACGAAGGCGAAAATGCGTCAGGGAGAAAACGGCTGCCCGTCAGAGACGGCCAGAAACTTCGCCTTGCGCGATTATCCCTGGACCGAAGCCAGTCAGGCAAAGTGGGATCTCCGCCGGATGCTGGGAGACTTGGGCCATGATGTCGAATCTTCCGTTTTCACGATCTGTGATTTCAACCACACCGGACGCGAGATCAATCGGAAAGGGCTTCTTCACGCCACTGAAGATAAGAAAGTAGATGGGATAAAGCTGGCCTACTATGCCGTACAGAACTGCGCATCGGTCTTCGATGATCAACTGACGCGTGTGAGCGGACCCGTCGTCGGTGTGATGGACGAGCACGCAGCCACGAGCTTCGCCTATCGCCATCGGAAGAGTGGTCAGGCACTGATCGTCTTCTGGGATTCCTCTGCGATTCCGAGTGACTCTTTCATCACGCGCCCAGCGCACGTAATCACCAGCCAACTCGATATCGCCGAACCCGTATGGGTGGATCTGATCTCTGGCCGAGTCTATGAAATCCCAGCGACGAAGCTTGAGAAAGCGGGAGACTTCACGATTTATCACGACATTCCCTTTTACGACGCTCCTTGTGTGATCGCCGACAAAAGCCTGCTTACACTCGTCAAGTGATTCGTAAAATAGGGTCAGCTCACGGCAGTCCCACCGCTGCGATCAGTTCCTTCCAGAGATCGGTGCCGCTCATGGAGTTGGTCATGATCACGATGCCGGAACCGGTCGTAGGATCGAATTCACTGTAACAGCGAAACCCAGTGCCGTTCGATCCGGAGTGATAGACGCGATTCCCAGGCTTTCCTGGATCAACGCCCCAGCCGAGGCCGCGTTGAGAGGGGCCAGTCGATGTCCACCCCGGTCGCTGGATTGGATCCCGACCGGTAGCCACGATCACCGGTTTGATCATGTTTGCGATAGATCCAGCAGTGAGTGAGTAGGGAGCCGTGCGATCCGAACGCATCATTTCGATCAGAAACAGAGCATACTCGTGCGGCGTGCAGTAAAGAGAGTATGCGATATTAGGTCGGCGATACAAAGGTCGATTCCCCTTTAGTTGACCTTGCGCATCATGTCCGGCGGCTGCGAGTGATCCGTACTCATCACGCCAGACGTATCCACCCTGATCGAATCCCAGTGGACCGAGAAGAGCTGCGTCGATGTAGGTGTGAAAGGGCTTTTCGGTAATGTGCTCTACCACGCGCTGAAGAAAGGTGAAACCCTCGCCAGAATAAATGTATTTCGTGCCGGGTTCGAAAAGCACTCGCAGTGGCTCCCCTTTCTTTCGCCAATTAGGAAAACCCGTCGTGTGTTCCAGCACCATGCGAGCGGTGATTTTCTCGTGCAAGGGTTCACCGTTCAGATAAGGCTTGTCCAGATAAGAGTTCAGCGGCCGATCCAGATCCAACTTGCCCTGCTCGACCAGTTTCAGGATCGCGTAGGTGGCGAGCGGTTTACTCATCGAGCAGGCTTCGAATAGCGTGTGCGAGTCCACGAGATCGGGCGATCCGGCGGACTTCACGCCATACGTGCGCTCGAAGGCGATCTTTCGATCTCGGATACCGACGATACTCACTCCGGGGACGTGATGTTTTTTCATCAGATCCGGCACTAATCGGTCGATATCGGCGGGTGCAGGAGACGGCGATGGCTTCTGAGAGCGAAGTGCATCCGTCTCTGTGATTTTTAGCCGTACGGAGACCACTGAGTGCTTTTCACTCCCTGAAGCGTATTTGATGTAAGTGGTCGCTACGATGGTGCCATCCGGTAAGAGCGCGACCCCGGGATAGCCGCAGTCTGTGACTTTTTCGGCGTAATTGTGGAGCAGCTTGATGCGATAGTCGCCACCACGACCGCTGCGAATCGCGTCATAATTGCCCACCCATGCGACAAAATGGCCCCGACTAGGACTGTTCGGAGCCATGTCGCGAAAGGCGATGAAATAGCGTCCGTCCGATAACAAAATCTCCTGATGACGATCTCCACTGAGCCCCCAAGGTGTATCGACCGGCGCACTCCAGGTCTCTCCCTCGTCCTGCGAGAACATCATCAGACTGCGCCCACGATGGGAGTTTTCCCGCATCAGACAGCAAAGTTCCTTTCCGTCAGGTGATCGAAACACATCGGGTTCGCAGGGACTCTTTCCCTCCACGGAGGCGACAACTTGAGGCTGACTCCAACTGAGTCCTCCATCTGCAGTGATCGTCTGGAGAACCTGGGGCGGCAGCTTCGGATTCTGCTTTGGACGAGCGTGATAGAGTCCCAGAAATCGGCCATCCTTCAGTTGGACGATGGAGCTGAACGTCATGGTGCACGGAAAATTGAGTGGTGGCATTTCCTCCCAAGTAGCTCCGTCGTCCGCGCTCATGATGGAGGGCATTCCTGGTCCACCTTTCTTCCCTAGCCATGCTGACCAGACCCAGATCCGTGCTTTTCCCTGCGGATCGATCAGGCGATAGATACTAGGGCAGTTCTGATGGGTAGAAAATCCCGTAGGTAGAGTCTCGTCGAGTCTCTGCCAAGTCAGTCCGCCATCCACGCTTTTCGCCATCGGACCGGCGTGCCCACCGTGGTTGATGCTCCACACAGCGAAGAGCGTTTTTCCGTCCGGCATCAGTAGAGTCGTCGGATGTCCCTGATAGACCTCCTGCGTCCCGGCTGCGATGATGACGTGGCGAGCGCTCTCGTGCGAAAGATCGATCAGTGGCAGGTCGGAACCGTCGTTCAGGTCGAGAGGAGGCAGGTTTTCCGCAGCATCGGATGGCAGGCAGAAAACGCTCAGTAGAGCACCGAGGACGAGAAGGCGACAGATGAGACAGCGCACAGAATCGATCATCCCCCATGGATAGCGAGAGGGGACGCTCTCTGCAAGAGCGCGATTATGGAATCTCTACGGACGGCTCATTTCCATCCGAGGATTACTCGATTTCATGGCCTGAGGGCGGATGATCAGTGTGGGCTGGGGAGCCTCGCCCGTCGTCTGATCGATCGTCGAATCGAATGTCTCAGCGGACGGTGGAATCCGATAAACACTGGACCGAGCCAGTTTTGGTCGCAAAGGAAGTCCCACCGAGCCAGCGGGAGCGATGGATCGAGCCTTAACTGCGGGGGAATTTGCAGACGCCGTACCAGATTCAGACCCGAATTTTGATTCATCGAGGCGGATGGCATCCTGCACCTTTCTGTTATCATCAATGCGTGCATCACCCGCTGCCATCTCACGCTCGTCGGTGCGGTCGAGAGGAAGGTGGTTCGTCAGAGTCGATTCATCGGCATTCCACGACTGTCTGGGAATTCGGACTTCGTCGGATTTATGAGTGCTAATGATCGGAGTTTGAACGTGTGGATCGCTTTGTAAACGTCCTCGGATCTTCGCTTCCACTCGGTCAATGGCTTCTTGAATTTCCCTATCCATGCGTTGATCCTGGCCGAGGGAATCATTCTGATGATCGACAGCCTTAGATGCATTCGATTCATCCAGATGCACTAAGCTGGCGATGTGCGAGGACATCTCATCATCGCTGGCGAGAAATGCAGCACGAATTTCCACCGCGCGATCCGGTATCACGGAAAGTGCGAGTTCTGCGAACTCTGAGTCACGATCTGGAAATTCAAGACGGACCATCGAGAGAATCGCGACGAGGGAGTTAGAATCGAGATTTGGAAGCGCAAGCGCTACCTGCAAGACTTCTCGGCAATGGTCGGGATTCGTCTGAAGGGAATCCTGAAACAGGGGGACAAGCTGATCGGGATGCGATTCAATCCCTGCTCGAAAGACTGCGACTGCGGAATCTGCGCTCGTGGCAGCCTCTGACGCCGTCACTTCTGTGGTCGAGAGCAAAACAGCGTAAGCAGCAAACAGATAGGGCAGAAGAAAAGTGAACCTCATAGCAACCAACAGAATGGAGCGGGTAGTGGGAATCGAACCCACATAACTAGCTTGGAAGGCTAGGGCTTTACCACTAAGCTATACCCGCATTGTCTAAACATTCTTAAAGATTCCAGATATTCTTGTAATTTCAAATAAATTTTAGAAATGTTAAGAACTTCTGAGATTCTTTTTGTTGGTTCAGCTTGCGCTGTGCTGAGAATCGTTCTGGAATCGTTCTCTTGCAAGCCTATTTTTTAAATTTGTGATGTCCGGCAACTCCGACACAGCATCAGAAACGCGCAGGAGTGCTTCACAAAAAGCACGTAGAGAGCGCTTCGGCGATGAATTGCGAAAATCGCCAATGCTGCTTGCTGCTGTCAGTGGAATTGCGGGGATCGTTCTGATTGACCAGGGACGCCTAGGCTGGTTCGTCGCTCTGATGGTACTGCTCGTTTGTCTGAGCGCGATCCTGTGGGGAAAGTCTCGTGGACTGGCACTGGTAATCATGGGGTCAGCGATGAGTCTCACATTTCTCGGCTGGCGACAGCATTCCCGACTCGGAGAGATCTCACGCTTTCCGTTGTCTGTCGCACTGTCACGAGGAATCTCGACAGAGATTCAGGGCGAAGGCTGGGTCTCGGCACCTATTCGCTCTGGCGATGCGTCGTGGCGTTCTGCTGCGGTGATTCTCCATCTAGTCTCGATATCGATTGGAGGATATTCATTCCCCTGCAGTCAGGATTTTCCCTGTCGGATTGACAATCCACCACCCGACCTCGCCTACGGTTCTCGATTGAAATTTTCAGCACATCTCGATTCGCTGGAATCAGCTGTGGTACCCGGTGCCTTCGATGCTCGCTCATTTTATTTTCGTCGCCTAGGCGCGATGGGGCGTCTGACGATCAGCGATGCCCACGAGCGTGAGGTTTTGCCTGAACGCGAGGGTTCGATCCTGATTTCCTTCGCTATCGCCTCTCGTGCCTCCATGGAGCGTGCGTTGTACCTCGGAGTCCCGACATCTCTACAGCCCTATTCCAGTTTAGTCGCAGCGATGGTTCTGGGAGCACGAGAAAATTCGCCGGAGGAATTACAGCAGGACTTCCGTAACAGCGGCACCATGCATCTATTCGCCGTCTCTGGACTGCATGTGGCTCTGGTAACGGGGATTCTTGCTTGGATCCTATCACTGTTGAGCGTGCCTAAGACGAAGGCAGTTCTGATAATCGTGCCCGCAGTACTATTCTATGCCGTCCTCACTGGCCTCAGTCCTTCCGCTCTGCGTGCGGCGATCATGGCGGCGGTATTCTTGTTCGGCTACGCGATACGAGAGAAGCCTCGTCTGCTGAACAGTCTGGGATTGGCAGCGATTCTCCTGCTAGCTTTTGATCCACAGCAGATTTTCCAGCCTGGATTTCAGCTTTCCTTCGCGGCAGTGCTCTCGATTGCTATCCTGACTCCCGCGTTGACTCGCATTCTTTCTCATCCATTTCTCACAGATCCCTTTCTTCCGAAGAGTCTAGTCGGCCCGTGGAGGCGATTCGCCGACCGTACTGCGATGACTCTAGCGGCTCTGCTAGCGGTGTCTGTGGCATCATGGATCGGATCAGCGACTCCGCTGGCCGTGCATTTTCAGAGTCTGGCTCTGGTAGGAGTTCTGGCGAATCTCATAATGGTGCCGCTGGCAGGCGTGGTGATGTCCATCGCGGCAGTTTCGCTACTCGCGTCTGCTCTCCGACTCGCCTGGGTCGTAGCCATATCGAACCATGTGAATGCGGTGGTCACTTTGGGTCTAGCAACACTCGCCCACTTTTTCGCCAATCTCCCTGGGGCGACTCTCTATACAGGCATCTCTCCATCCCCGGCGGCGGAGAGGGCTAGCTTCGCGCTAGATGTCGTCGGAGAGCGTGGGGAATCCGCTGCGTTGATCGATCTTCCAACTCAGAACCGACGAGGCTCCTTCCGGATGTTGATCGACAGTGGTGGGGAGCGGACTTACTCGGGACGTCTGCTTCCATTGTTCCGCAGTCGTCGGATTCAGCAGCTCGATGCGCTGATGATGACACATGGCGACATCGGGCATATCGGAGCTACGAAGTCGGTGCTCGGAGATTTTCGTCCCGCTCTGATCCTCGAATCAGCGCTAGAGAATCGCTCGCCCGTCTATTCGGAAATTGTCACTCGGGCGGAACGACTGGGCATTGAGCGACGCCCAGTGAAGCGCGGAGACATCCTGCGTTTTTCGTCGGGACTCTCGCTGACCGTGCTCTACCCTGATGGGAAAATGCAGGGGCGTATCGCGGATGACCGTACCCTAGTGGTGAAGCTGGAACACGCAGGCTGGAAGTTTCTCTTTACCTCAGACGGTGGCTTTGCCATGGAAAAAGACTTGCTAGAATCCGGGGTAAATCTGCGTGCCGATGTGTGGCTGCGCGGTCAACACCTTGAGAATCCGTCTGGATCGATGGAGTTCGTGCAGGCGATCTCTCCCCGAGCAGTGATCTCCAGTCACAGCGATTTTCCTTTGTCCGAACGTATTCCGGAGGCTCTCAGAGTTTTGCTTCAGCAAAAGGAGATTCCACTTTTTGAAACGGAGTCGGACGGCTTAGTCCAGATTCGAGTTATGGAAGACCGCTTGATCGTTCGAGCCTACCTTCGCCCGGATGAGACGGTAGAATTTCGGAAATGAGGCTGATGCGAGAGCAAAGCGAACAGGGTGCAGTCTCTGATTCGACCCTGTTGGATCTGTGCAAATCCCGCTGAACACTTGGCAAGAAGCAATTTTGTGCCAAGCTCCTCGCTGAATCATGAAAATTCTCGTCGTCGGTAAAGGAGGTCGCGAACACGCGCTCATCTCCGCTCTTTTAGCATCCCCCGGAAATGTCTCAATCTACTCATTTCCTGGATCAGATGCGATTTTTGATCTGGCGCAGCCGCTCCCGAGCGAGGATGGTCCATTGGACAGTGTCTCGTCGCTGGTGTCCGCGATGCAACGCGAAGGGATCGATCTCTGTGTCGCAGGGGAAGAAAGTTATCTCGTCCGAGAAGAAGGTCTCGCCAATGCCTGCCAGATCGCAGGAATCCCCTGTTGGGGCCCGCCAAAGGAGGCCGCTCAGCTCGAAGCGAGCAAAGAATTCGCCAAGGAATTCATGCTGCGTCATGCGATCCCCACAGGCGGCTATCATGCAGTGGATACGGTTGAGGCGGCGCTCAACGCAATCGACGAACAGTATCCGACGGTGCTCAAGTTCGATGGCTTGGCCGCTGGAAAAGGCGTAGCGATCTGTCCTGATCGCGAATCGGCAGAGGAATTTCTGAACGAAGTTCTGAAAGAGAGAAAATTCGGAGACGGTCGCCTACTCGTGGAGGAATATCTCGAAGGTCCTGAGATCTCGATTTTTGTCTCTGTCGTCGATCACGATTTTCAGATCCTAGCACCGGCTCGCGATTACAAACGAATCTTCAACGACGATCAGGGACCGAATACAGGGGGCATGGGTGCCGTTAGTTCCTGGGAAATGATCGCCCCCGACCTGATGAAGCTCATCGAGGAAACCATCGTTCGTCCAACCGTCGCTGGACTGGTGACCGATGGTCTGCCGTATCGCGGATTCCTTTACTTCGGATTAATGCTGACGCAGAACGGCCCGAAAGTGCTGGAATACAACTGTCGCTTCGGTGATCCCGAGGCGGAAGCTGTGCTGCCGATGATTCGTGGTGATTTCGCCGCTTATCTGCAAGAAGCTGCCCGCGGCTCTCTGTGTCCCGATCTGATTTCGATAGCGGAGGGCTGGGGGGTCTGTGTTGTTTCTGCCTCCGCTGGCTATCCTGCATCGTCTCGGACTGGCGACCTGATCTCAGGTATGGAAACCGTCGCAGGAGCTCAAGTGTTTCATGCCGGGACGCGACGAAATGCTCAGGGAGATTTCGAAACCGCAGGCGGTCGAGTCTTGGTGGTCTCTGCTACAGATTCCAGTCGGGAAAAGGCAGTCGCTCGCGTGTATGCAGAATGCGAGAAAATTCACTTCGATGGGATGCAGAGACGCTCGGACATCGGAGTGAAAAATTTCTAGAATTGAGTCTTCGACGCGAGATCGCAGATTTTTGATGCAAGCGGGCGAATGATGCGACAATGTGGACTGCTCAGCACGAGCAATTGTTTCCCTTGAAAAATCCGCAAGACATCGTGGTGAAAGAGATCTTCGGTCCGCAAGAGATCGAGGATGGGATAGAGGAATTGGCTCAGAGCATTATCGCGAATTTTCCCGACGAGGATGTCGTGTTCGTCGGCCTCCGCACGCGGGGCGTGACTTTGGCGAAGCGGGTGGCGGCAACTTTGCAGAAGAATCGCCACACAGATTATCCCGTGGGGACACTGGATATTTCGCTCTATCGCGATGATTTCGGACACCGGGGACGCGAATTCCCCTCGCTCGAGACCTCGGAGCTGCCCTTCGAAATCGACGGGAAGAGAGTTGTTTTGTTCGACGAGGTGATCTACACCGGGCGTACGATTCGTGCGGCTCTTGAGGGCTTGATCGATTATGGTCGTCCTGCGCGGATCGAACTAGCCGTGCTGGTGGATCGCGGGTTGAGGGAGATCCCCATTCAGCCAGATTACTTCGTCCTCCGACTGGATACGACGGCTTTGGAATATGTGAAAGTGCGCTTTCGCGAGGACGATGTTCAGGAGGACAGCGTGGTTCTAGAAAGTTCGAAGAGTGAACTCGAAGCATGAGTGAACTGAAACCGAGAAAAGACTTATTGGACATCGAGAGCCTCGACTTGTCGGAGATCGAATACGTGCTTTCCAATGCGGTTCCTTTTAAACAACTCTTTCAGCGATCCGTCAAAAAGGTTCCCACTCTTCGCGGCAAGACAGTGCTGAACCTATTTTACGAACCCTCGACCCGAACCAGTAGCTCCTTCGAAGTAGCAGCTCATCGTCTATCGGCTGATGTGACGAATTTCACCGTGTCCAGTTCCTCCGTGGTGAAAGGCGAATCCCTACTCGACACGATCGAGACCCTGCAGGCTATGCGATCCGATTATATCGTGATTCGGCACAAGGCCGCCGGAGTGCCGGGGATCGTCGCTCAACACACGAAGGCCTCTGTCGTCAATGCTGGTGATGGGTTTCACGCTCATCCCACGCAGGCCCTGCTCGACGCCATGACGGTGCGCGAGGTATTTCCTGAGCATCAGGGACGGCGAGTCGTGATCGTAGGCGATATCCTACACTCGCGAGTGGCGCGATCCACAAGCACGCTTTTCCACAAGCTGGGAATCGAAGTGGCATACTTCGGACCCGGCACTCTGGTCCCGGCGGAAAGACATGGGTTTCTGAGACGACTGATGTCGTGGGAAGAGGTCTTCGACTGGAAGCCAGATGTCATCTATCTCCTGCGCGTACAGCTCGAACGACAAGAAGGAGCTTTCTTCCCCAGCATCGCAGAGTATCATAAAATGTATGGATTGAACTCGTTGCGACTCAACAAACTGCGACAACTGAATTCTTGGCTAATGCACCCTGGGCCAGTCAATCGAGGAGTCGAAATCACCGACGAAGCGATGCGCTACGAGCGTAGTCTCATCAGCACGCAGGTTGAAAATGGCATCGCTGTGAGGATGGCGGTGCTGCATTGGCTCAAACCTGAAAATGGCGTGGATTCATGAGTGTCGAAAAATCCAGACTTTTTCGTGGCGGAAGAATCGCATCGGCTGAGGCGACCGAGTTCGTTCCGGAAGATGTGCTCGTCGATGGCTCGGGAACGATCATCGCTCGCGGAAAGGGATTCGAAGTCCCGGCTGATGCGGAGGTGATCGACTGCACTGGGTGTATTCTCGTTCCCGGCATGTTCGATGTTCACGTTCACGCTCGCGAACCTGGTCAGGAGCACAAGGAGACTCTCGCCACCTGCTCACGCGCTGCGCTCGCCGGAGGAGTCACGGGCTGTGTCCTGATGCCCGACACGATGCCTCCGGTCGATACGGGGAATCTGGTGAAAAGCGTAATGGACTTGGTATCTGAGCAGTCCTTAATCCCCATGTATCAGGCAGGCTGTCTTACGAAAGGACGTGAAGGGAAGGAAATGGCTGGATATTCGGGAATGGCAGCCCGGAAAGTTCCCATGCTCACCGACGCCGATCATACCGTCCCGTGCCCGTATCTCATGCGTCGCTGTATGGAGTATGCGAAAGATTTCGGAGTGCTGGTCACGAGTCACTGCGATACGCCGCCGCTGAGCAAAGGGGGTGCGATTCACGAGGGACTCACTTCTTACCGCCTCGGCTTGCCTGGCATTCCCGCGATGAGTCAGGAAATCGGGATTGATCGTGATATTCGCATCGCCCAGCATACGGCGGGACGATTGCATATTTCCCAGATTTCCACGACCCACGGACTAAAGTCTGTTCAGATCGCGAAAGAAGAAGGAGCTGCGATTACATGCGAAGTCTCTCCTCACCATCTGGTGCTGACGGATGCCTCGATCCGTGATTACAATACGCATTTCAAATTCGATCCTCCACTTCGTCCCGCGGCGGATGTCGAGGCCTTAGTGCAAGGTTTTATTGACGGCAGCATTGATGTGCTCGCCAGTGATCACGCCCCGCACACAGAGTTCGAGAAGTCGAGCGAGTTTATCTCCGCACCCTTCGGGGCAGCAGGTTTGGAAACTGCGGTGCTGCTGATATTCGATCGATTCATTCGGCGAGGCGTTTTCGGATGGGATCTTTTAATCGAGCGCTATTCCAATGCCCCGCGCAGGTTGATCGGACAACAGCCGGCTGCGATTCGAGAGGGTGAAAAAGCGGAGTTTTTCGTTTTTGACGAAGAAGGGCAGACGCGAATCTCGTCAGATTGCATGCGCACGAAAGGGCCTGTCAGCCCCTTCCTTGGTGAAACCCTGTCTGGCCAAATACGAGGCACGACGCTCGGGTCACGCTGGTATCCCGTAGGATAAGCGGAAAAGAAAATCACTGTCCCTTTTACAGCAGAGGGCGCAGAGGTAGTGGGCAGCCAGAGGCAGCAGGTACCGCTCCCTCCCCCCTTATTTCCCCGTGTCTTTGTCCAACAGTGCCTTCACCTCAGCTTCGACTTCGGCGTAAAGCTTTTCGTCTGTTTTCAATACTTCCTTGGCTGCATCTCGCCCCTGCGCGACTTGAGTTCCCTTGTAGCTGATCCAAGAACCACGCTTCTGCAGGATTTCATGCTCCAGCGCGAGATCGAGGAGCGAACCGACGGCGGAAATGCCCTCGTTGAACATGATGTCGAACTCCGCCTCGCCGTAGGGTGGGGCCACCTTGTTCTTCACGATCTTCAGCTTAGTGCGATTGCCGACGACCGATCCATCGGCGCCCTTGATGCTGCCGGTGCGTCGAATATCACAGCGAACGGAGCTATAGAACTTGAGCGCACGTCCGCCGGGCTGAGTTTCTGGATTGCCGAACATGATCCCGACTTTCTCCCGGATCTGATTGGTGAAGATCACGACAGTGCGAGCTTTGGAAATAATGGCCGTCAGCTTGCGGAGGGCCGCACTCATCAGGCGTGCCTGGGCCCCGACAGTGGCGTCGCCAATCTCTCCGTCCAACTCCTGCTTCGTGACCAGAGCCGCTACGGAGTCAAGCACGATCACATCGAGAGCATTCGAGCGGACGAGAGTTTCCACAATTCGCAGCGCCTCTTCACCTGAACTGGGTTGAGAGAGAAGAAGATTGTCCAGATCCACACCGAGACGTCGAGCGTACTGGGGGTCGAGTGCATGTTCGACATCGACGAAGGCAGCCAGCCCGCCCAGTTTCTGCGCTTGGGCAATGACGGTGAGGGTCAGAGTCGTTTTTCCTGAAGACTCTGGGCCATACACCTCAATAATACGGCCACGAGGAAAACCACCCGCGCCGAGTGCGCGATCAATCAGCAGATTACCGGTAGGGATCACCTCGACTTCGACGCGATTATCGCTGCCGAGCCGCATGATGGCAGACTCACCGAAGTCCTTTTGAATTTGTGAGATCGCCAGATCGAGATTCCTAGCCCGTGCGTCGGCGACGGGATTCTGTGCCTTTTCGGTATTCTTGGATGCAGCCATGGGAGAAGAGGATGAGGGTGAGATTCTTGGTTTTGTTGAAGATTTTGTTAAAGATTTTGTTGAGGAATCGAGAGGGAGTATATCCGCTTCAGACTCTTCCGAGGATTCTAATGCAGGCGCTGACGAAAATTCTTCAAATGATTCGAGATCAGGTTTCCGTTCGAGATCGAACTCTGAATCGGGTTCGATCCGCTCGTTACTTATGGGAGATAGCAGCTTGCTCATTAGAAAACAAATCTTTCTTAACAGATGCATGAAAAATGTTCACGAGTCCAGTGAAAAAATGAACAGTGACACAAGTTTTTCTTTGGAGTCTAGAATACGCCCTTAGTTGCAATTCTCGCTGATTGTCGGAATCTCTTCTTCCGGTGGATTCTTCGAGACTCCGGAGTTTTGAATTATCATCATGCGAATTCTTTCAGGCATTCAACCGAGCGGTCGGCTGCACATCGGCAATTATTTTGGGATGATGGAGCCGTCAATCCAGCTTCAGAACGAAGGGGATGCGTTTTATTTCATCGCAGATTACCACGCTCTGACTTCAACGCACGATCCCGCTGTGCTGCGTGAGAACGTGCGCAATCTGGCCATTGACTTCTTAGCCTGTGGGCTCGATCCCGAGAAAGCAGTTTTCTGGAGACAATCCGATGTCCCCGAGGTGACGGAGTTGACTTGGCTTCTGAGCTGCGTGACGCCCATGGGGCTTCTGGAGCGCTGCGTATCCTATAAAGACAAAACCTCACAGGGCTTTTCGCCTTCGCACGGACTATTCGCCTATCCCGTATTGCAAGCAGCGGACATCCTGATTTTTGACTCAAATGTCGTTCCTGTAGGGCGTGATCAGAAGCAACACCTAGAGGTCACTCGCGACATCGCCCAGAAATTCAATGATCGCTACGGTGAGGGTCTTCTGGTCATTCCCGATGCTCGGATTCGGGAAGAGACAGCGACCGTGCCAGGATTGGATGGCCGAAAGATGAGCAAGAGCTACGACAACGCGATCGACATTTTTGAGCCCACTGAAAAAGCGCTGCGAAAGAAAATCATGCGCCTAGTGACTGACTCGACTCCTGTAGAGGAGCCGAAAGATCCGACCAATAACCCCATCGTGCTACTCTATCGCCTGTTCGCCAGCAGTGACGAGGTAGCGGAAATGGAAGCCTCATTCCGAGCGGGAGGGGTCGGCTACGGAGCATACAAGGAGCAGCTTTTCCAGCGCATCCGCGATTACTACGCTCCGATGCGAGAGCGACGTGAACAGTTGGCGGCGGACATCGCCTATGTCGAAGATGTTCTGGAAGAAGGAGCGAAAAAGTCTCGTGTCAAAGCGCGGGAAGTGATCAATCGCGTTCGGGAAGCTGTGGGAATGCGAGCGATGTGAGGGTTCTATTCACTCACTGGTTTTGGCTTCTTGAAATACTCTGACGCAGAAACAGGAGGCTTTCTTTTCTCCGGCTCAGGAGTCTGCTGAGCGTCCGACACTACGGGAGGGGGCGTCGCGGCACTCTTGTCCTTTGTATCCGCTGAAGGAGCTGTCACTGGGGGAAAAACATCCTCCGCAGCCAGCCGTGTCACCTGAGCTGGATCGGTGAGCTTGATCTGCGGTTTCCCTCGATACATCGAGACGACTCCTCGGACTGCGAGTCTTTGCCCCGCATAGAGATCCGCAGGCTCTCCCTCCGGAAACTGTTTGAGATCGCTCTTAAACGTGACCAAGGAGATCGAGCCATCCCGGAAGGAGAGATAATTCGTCCCGGCGGCAGACTCTTTCGTTTCGCCAATCCAACCGTAGATGATGACTCGGTGTCCCTCCTGAGCGAGGATCGCCTCTGTTTCACTGACGCTGAAATAGAGAGCTTCTTCCTCCCCAGAAAGTGTCAGTAGGTCAGCGACGATCAGCAGGAGAAGGACAGAAACTCTGAGTGGACTCATGGCTTGCGTTCGTAATCGGGATTGCTTTGGAATTCGATCTCTCCGTCCGCATAGACGAGGACGATTTTCGGGATCTGTGGAGGGGCCTGCTCCTCGATCACCACGGTCGAAGCTTTCGCGGCAGCGAGAACCGGACGACGATGGGGCACTAGCTTAAAGGCAATCTCCGCTCCCTGAGGATAGGGACTCCTGAGCACCGTGACCAGCTTATCCGACGGGATGAATCGCTCGGCGAGATCTTCCCAATCGACCGGATATCTGTCATCGTGAGTGCGGGCATAGGACTCACAAGCGATGAACAGTTGAAACGCTCGCTCACGACTGGCTGTAGTGGAGTATTCCACCTCTTTCGATTGCCATTGATTGAACACCGGGTAAGCGATCACCGCTGTGATGAGGAGGATGGGAAAGAGAACCATCCCGCCATAGCCGAGACACAGATCGAACGTTGCTAAAATCCTTCCGCGACGGCGATTTGATTCGGTTTCATAGCGAGCGACATGCCCACAGATCGCCGCTCCGGCGACTAAAATCAGCCCGAAGCCCAGCCACAGTGTTGCCATCCCGACAATCCCGAGTCCCAAGCCTATCACCGCCACTTTCGACCAAGCGACGGACTTCGATTCTGAAAGAGGCTGAGGCGTATTATTCGACATCGTCACGGAGTCTCAGGCTGCACTGGTGAGTCAACTAGCTGCTCTTCCGGTCTCGGGATGCGAGAGAACAGAAGCGCGATGATGAGAAAGCCGAAAATCCCCAGCACCCCACCGATGAGAAAATTCGCTTTCATCCCGAAGTGTCCTGCCACAAAAGCCGCCAAAAGGCAACCAGAGACTCGGGCAGTGCCACTGACAGACATGCTAAAGACTCCCTGAATCGAGTTGCGGAAGGAGTTCGAAGCCAGTCGATTCAGAAACATGACCGGACTGACATATAGAGCGAGCACTTCAAATCCATGCCCGAGTTGCGTAAGCACGGCGGTCAGCGGGGTCGGAAACCAGGCCAGTAGAAGCATTCGTCCAGCCATGCAGCAGAAGCCGATCAAAATAATGCCCTTCAGGCGAAACCACTTCTGCAGCCAAGGCATAGAGAGTGTGCAGAAAACCTCGATCAGAACGCCGAAGACGATGATGAGTCCGATATAGGGCTTCGGAATCCGCACGACCTCATCCAGATAGTTCCCGATGAAGGTGTAGTAATTCATGGCTGCAAAGTAGGCGAAGAACAGGCCGATGGCGAGCCAGCGAACATTCGGACCGTAGAGCATACGTAGTGCTTCCCCAGATGGCACACGGGATTTGATCACTTTCTTCACAGCCCGCGAAGCAGTTGACGGCAGAGTGAAACTATTGATCAGAGTGAGGAGGCAGAAAAAGACTGCACAGGGGAGAATGGCTCGAACCTCCGCTCCTCTGAGAAGCGGGTAGTAGAGAAGAAGACTGGGGACAATATAACCTAGAGTGCCCCAGATGCGGACTGTGGGATACTCGACATTTACTTCACCACGCTGCCGCCGCTCCTCCGCAAGGGAGAAAAAATAACCATCCTGCAGGGGGATCATCGCGACGGCGGCGAGGCCGTGAAAGAAGAAGAGAACGAGAGTCAGAGGAAAGTTCTGCGTGAAAAACATCGTCGTGAGCACAATCGCGCTGCACACCGCAGCCCCACCGAGAAGGCGTCGTGGGTCAATATTTCGGTCCGCCAAGAGCGTGAGCAGAGGAGGCGAAGTCAGTGTCGGAATCCCCATCAGTGCGAGAGCGATTCCTATCTCGAAAAATGAGAAACCACCTTCATCACGCAGAAATACGGTCAGAAGAGGAGTGACGCTGCCGATCGCAGCATAGCTAAGGAAATACTGCCGTCGAAGGGCGATCATGGGAGAAGCCGAAAGCTCACGCAATATTCACATTCTCCCAACTGAATTCGCAAGCGAGTGAAGAAACAAAAAAGCCCGGCTCGGAGAGACCGAACCGGGCTGGATTGTTTAGGGATTTAGCCACTGATCAAATTACAAATTACATCTTACTTCGGCAGAAGCAGATTGTCCTTCTTGGTATCGAGCCATCCGCCGGAGGCCGATCCGTCATCTCCCGTTACTTGGCGCTCTTCGAAGATGTCCTTCACCTTTCCATCCTTGCTGCGAATCGTGGCTCCCGGCTGATTCGTGGTGAGCATTTCTTCTTGCACGTCACCGCCGCAGTAGCCGACGATCGCCTTCCGCGACTTCAGCCACGGGTGATACTGGTTGTACGACCCAGGGCCTTCCATCAGACCATCAGCGACGAGCGGCTGAAGCTGGTATTGCTCAGCCCGGAGACATAAGCGTAAGTATTTTCTCTCGCTTCGATTTTGCCAGATTCGGTGGGCGGTCTCATCTTTTCAGGATCTTTGGTCGCAATCCAGAAGATCACTTTACTGTCCACATACTGAGGATAAAGAACATTAAAAGCGTCGGTGGAAGACGAGAATTTCGAATCTTCTCCCCCTCCCTGCTGCGCATTATTGTCATCAGGATCGAAGGAAGGATAGAGTCCGTCCCAGTCCGCGGCGAAGGAGTTACAGGCGAGAAGAATCTGACCCACGTTACTGGAATCCCTCTTGCGTTTCGCTCGTTCCAAGATGCCGTTGTATGCTGGCATGGCGCTGCCTGCCAAGATGCCAATGATCGCGATCACGATCAGTAGCTCGATCAGGGTAAAGGCACCCTGCGAATTTTGTTTCTTGTTCACTTTCATGATGTTTGTTTTATGTAGGTTTATGATGTGCCCGAAGGCGTATTTAGTGCTGGAGGCAACACTCCGGGTGTCGACCTCCGTCACGAGAATGACAGTTTTTAAAAAATATCACAAGCAAATTCCGCCCCTTTGCATCGATTTTCGCACTTTCACGATTTCTCTCGATGAGTTCATTGATTCCATTGGAAGATGAATATGCTGACATCCTCCTCAAGGCGATGAGGGGGCGTCGTGTCGCGGAGTTGGAATTGTCAGCCCGGACGGGACTTCCGCCCGATCTTCTTTCTCGCCTTTGTCGCGGAGAGTTCTGCGATGAACCTGCACTGTTGAAGATCGCAACTGTACTCTCGCTCGATCCGCAGGCTCTCACCATTGCCGCTGCGCGTGCCTGGCGTCCGCGACTCCACCAGGTGGCGGGCTTGGAGATGTTCCGACTCGGCTGGCGCAGGCTGTGGGTGAATGCGTATCTGGTATATGACTCATCCAGTGGTGAAGCCGCATTCTTCGACACGGGTACGGACAGCGTGCCTCTGGTGAAACGGGTGGCACAGCTCGGACTCACCGTGCGCTACGTTTTTCTCACGCACACACATAGCGATCACGTCGCAGCCCTTGGGGAATTGCGTTCTGCTTTTCCTCAGGCGCGGGTTCTTTGCAATCGCGCCGAGCCATGGCCAAATACCGAACTCTTCACAGATGGGGACAGCTTTTCACTCGGTTCATTGTCGGTCACGCCACGAACGACTTCTGGTCATTCAGTCGGAGGCACGACTTATATCGTCGATGGTCTATCGACACCGCTCGCGATGGTGGGCGATGCGCTTTTCGCGGGATCGATGGGCGGCGGGCTAATTTCTTTCGACGATGCTTGGCGCAACAATCGGGAAAAAATACTCACCCTCTCCGACGAGACTATCATCTGCCCCGGCCATGGTCCGCTGACTTCTGTCGGAGAAGAAAAGAGACACAATCCATTTTTTGCCGCAGAGTTTCGCTAATCAATGGAATCTGAATCCCCCAAAGAACTCGTCCTCGCATCCAGCTCGCCGCGCCGTCGCGATCTGCTGCGAGAGGCGGGCTATCACTTTCGAGTCGAAGTTCCAGGCGTGGAGGAAAATGAGGACACCCGTCTACCGATTCGCCTTCTGACATCATCGAATGCGGCGCTGAAAGCCGATGCAGTCGCCCAGAATCATCCCGATGCGGTGGTGATCGCTGCCGATACTCTGGTGCTGCTAGGGGAGAAGGTTTTTTCCAAACCTACGGATCGGGCCGATGCCACTCGAATGCTGGCGGAGCTGAATGGACAGAGGCACGAGGTATTTACGGCCGTCGCGATTCGCGATGCGAGTGCAGGGAAAAGCACTGACTTCACCGTGACGACGCAAGTCTATTTCCGCCACCTCGATCCGGGAGAGCTCACCGCCTATCATGCTCTGGTCGATCCTATGGATAAAGCCGGAGCTTATGCCGCGCAGGAGCATGGCGAGATGGTGATCGATCGCATCGAGGGGGCGATGAGCAACGTAATCGGTCTGCCGATGGAGGAACTCACAATCGTGCTGCGAGATCAGTTCGGGATCAGTCCCGCGACTACGCATTGACCCGCTCGAGAAAGAGAACTCCGGCACGACGCCGGATCTGATAGTTTCCTGGCAGGCTGGCTTTCGCCGGGCGACCGTCGGAGACTAGCACCTGAGCAGAGCGTTCCACCTCGTCCCAGCCACAATCAGGAACGCCAGACTTGCGTAGCCAAGAGAGCAGAAGGCGATTCCTCCGCGCTTCCGGCAGCGACCGCAGTGCGACGACGTCGAATCCTTCTCCACGGATCGGCATCTCTCCCAGAGCAGAGCGGCTCCAAGCCTCATCCAATGATGCGAGTTTCGCTGCCCGCAAAATCGCCTGCTTTGCATCGCGACCGAAAGTCTCTTCAATCTCGGGCATGAGTCGATTCCGGATTCGATTGCGCAAGGCGAAAGAGGACGCATTACTCTCGTCGTCACGCCAAGAGATCGCATGAGTCTCGGCATACTTGCGAATGAGGGCACGTGGTGTGTCGAGCAGTGGGCGGAGGAAGGTGAGGGAAAGGCCGTCGATTTCCCGACTAGACTCCCTCTGCATTCCGGATAAGCCTCGCGATCCGCTGCCGCGAAAAAGATTCATCAGGATCGTCTCGACCTGATCATCCGCATGATGCGCGAGAAATACCTGCTGTCGCCCGGTGGCGCGAGCAACTTCGGCGATGGCTCGATAGCGCAGCTCTCGTGCGGCTGTCTCCAGTGAAAGTCCCTGTGCGCTCGCATGAGAACGAACATCGACGCAACGAATCTCACAGGCAGTCTGCGTTTTCTCCGCCTCCTGTCGAACGAACTCCTGATCGCCAGTTGATGCTTCTCCGCGTAGTCCGTGGTCGATATGGACCAGCATCAGATCACTGTATCCCGACGAATGCAGCAGATGCCAGATTACCATCGAATCTAGTCCACCCGACACCGCCACTAGGTAAGCGCGATCCCGAGGCCACTGGATCGACCAAGATTCGGTGGGAATGTCTGATTTAGGCAGAACTGTCTTTCGAAGAGGCATGCAGAACCGTATCCCTGTCCAGCCGGATGAAAAGATCAAAGGATTCTTCGAATGCGATGGCTGAATTCCGCTCTTGTCGATTCAGGTGAAAACAGGGAAAATGCCCACTTTACAATCTCGAGACGCCCTTGGTATTCAGTTCTCACATCTTCCTGTTCTGCTTCCTGCCGCTGGCGATGCTCGCCTATTACGCATCGCCGAGAAGAGCGCGCGCACTGGTGCTGACGGCGGAGAGTTACATTTTTTATGGCTGGTGGAATCCTTGGTTCACGCTGCTTATGCTCTTCACTACGACTCTGGATTATATCTGCGGAGCCTGGATTGTCCGTGAAGGAGCGAGTCAGCTAGAACGCAAGATCGCGCTCGCGATCTCCGTTGTGTCGAGCCTGAGCCTGCTCGGGTTCTTTAAATATGCGCTGTTTTTCTCCGAGAGTCTCGGGACGGTTTCGAGCTGGATGGGATGGCCGACGCTGGCGCCGCCGGCCTTCCTCAGCAGCATCGTCCTGCCCGTAGGGATCTCCTTTTACACCTTTCAGTCAATGAGCTATGCCATCGATCTCTATCGGGGTGATGCGCGGAGAGCACGGAGTTTTATTGATTTCGCCTGTTATGTGTCGATGTATCCGCAGCTAGTGGCCGGCCCCATCGTTCGCTATTCGGACGTCGCTGAGCAACTACGACAGAGGGCGCACACGCTGGAGAACTTCGTGGCTGGCTTTACACGATTTAACTACGGCTTCGCCAAGAAAATCCTCCTCGCGAATCCCGCAGGAAGCATCGCAGATGCTGTCTTCGAGGCAGGGTCACTGGATGCACCGCTGGCATGGGCAGGTGTGCTGGGCTATGCATTTCAGATATATTTCGACTTTTCTGCATACTCGGATATGGCTCTCGGGCTGGGGCGCATGATGGGATTCCGCTTTCCGGAGAACTTTAACTCGCCCTACCAATCGAAGAGCCTCGCAGAGTTCTGGAGGCGCTGGCATATCTCGCTCTCGACGTTTTTGCGAGATTATCTCTACATCCCTCTGGGGGGAAACCGGAAGGGTGCAGGACGAACCTACGCGAATCTGCTCTTCGTAATGCTGGTAGGAGGACTCTGGCATGGGGCGCAGTGGACTTTTGTCGCCTGGGGTGGACTGCATGGACTGGTGCTGGCTGCGGAGCGATGGTCGAAGGCACACCTCGCTCCCCGTGGCCTGATTCTGCCACGACCGCTGGCATGGGCTGTGACGATGACGGTGGTGCTGGCGGGGTGGGTGCTGTTCCGCGCTCCGGACTTTGGCTCAGCAATGGACATTTTCCGAGCACTGGTCGGAGGAGGAGAAAAAGGTGTAGCCACCGAGGTACTGACGGCGACCGTACTGACCTCACGCGGTCTGGCCATACTCGGTCTCTGCAGTGCGATGATTTTTCTCCCGAATTCCGCCACCTGGCTGCGCCGCCTCGATGGATGGAAAGTAGCCTCAGGACTACTACTCCTATTCGTCAGCGTCCGTGTGATGGGCCTGCAGGGACACAATCCTTTCCTTTACTTCCAATTCTGAATGAAAAGCACCCCAGAATCCCTGTGGCCAGAAGACGATCTGCAGATCGGGCGCAGCGGACTGCGGATCGCTGTGGCGGTGTTTTGTGCCTTCGTACTACTTCCGGCGGTCTCGTTGCTGCTTCCCAGTCTGCGACCTAAAACCGTCGGGAGAAAACCACCTGCTTCACTGGGCGAACGACTCTCTCGATGGGAAAATTCCGCGAAATCCCTGCCACTGTTCGAAGGCTGGCGGCGAACGGATCAGGCGATCCTGACTCAATGGATGGGAGCAGGAAATCGACGTGTATTCGTCGGGAAGGGCGGCTGGCTCTACTATCGCCCCGATCTAGAAAGCATCACTGGCAAAGGCCCCTACCATGTGGAGCCGAAATCCGTGACTCGCGTCCGTCCAGATCGTGACTGGCAGCCTCCCGTGCCCGTAGTGAAGGCTTTCTCCTCTGATCTGGCAAAGCGCGGGGTCAGACTGATCTTCGTACCTGTACCGACCAAACCCATGATCTGTCGCGATGGTCTGGGACTCGCCAGCGGACCGGGAGCACCCACTTTTTGGGAAACAGCGAAGCGGGATTTACAATCGTCCGGGGTCGAATTCGTCGATCTCTTGCCTACCATCTCTGCTGCCCCTATCGCTGGGACTGACGACGAGAAGTTTCTGAAACAAGACACGCACTGGACACCGTCGATGATGGAAACAGTCGCTCGCGAAATCGCGCAAATCTCACAGACGAAGTCCAGGGCTGCTTCAGGCGATCGAACAGGGGATGATTCACGATCATACCCTGTCGAGTCTTTGCATCGATCTGCCTCAGGCGATCTGGTGGGGATGCTCGATTTTGGCAAGGCGCAGGAATCAATCTTCCCACCCGAATCTGCCGAACTTCTTCGCCCCGTTAAAACAGAAGGCAGATCAGAATCACCCGATCTCTGCTTAATCGGCGACAGTTTTGCGAACATTTTCGATGATCCATCACTCGGCTTTTCCGAACCAGGAGAAGACTCCATCGGGGCTGGTTTTGTCGCCCACCTTTCTGCCGCTCTGGGACGCTCCATTGAATCGATCACGATCAATGGCGGCGGAGCGACGGCCGTACGCGAATCCTTCGCTACTTTATCAGCAACACGTCGTGACGAGATTCACACTGTCGTCTGGCTGATTTCTGCCCGTGATTTGCTCCTACCCGAACTACCTGCCCGGCGTGCCGGGATCGAGTGGCGTCAGGTCGTTCTGCCGGAAGTGAGCACTCCCGGAATTTCCTCGATGCCAACTGCTCCAGCCGCCTCCGACGAAATTCTCGCCACTCTGCGTGAACTTTCTCCGATCGGCGATCCCACCCAGACTCCGTACGCCTCAGCGATATACTCCGCCCTATTCACTACAGAAGACGGTAAAGAGCGAATCGTCTTCTTATGGGCCTTCCGCGACCGAAAACTTGATCCTGCCGCCTCGTTGCAGACCGGACATCGCTACCGCCTACACCTGATTCCACTTGAGCAGAGCACCGACGCTTCGCGTGCGACTCGCATCGACGATCTCTTCCGCATCGATCTCGATCCCTGGTTCGCAGAAACGTGGGAATTGGCTGATTGATTACCCCTGAACAGTTGCACGCAGGCGCTTTTCGCGCTAACTCCGTGACGCAAAAGAAATATGAAACTCCGTCTCCCCTCCCTCGCCTTCCTGCTGACTTGTGCGATCCTCTCCGCTCCTCTCATTTATTCCGACGATGCCGTCGATGCGAAATTCCAGCTAAAAGACCTCACCGGAGCCGAGGTCGCTCCTCTCGATCCTGCCGGGAAAAAGGCGAGCGTACTCTTCTTCATCTCCCCCTACTGTCCCACGTCCAATACCTTCGCCCCAGAGATGGTTGCGATCGCGAAAGATTTTCACGCAGACTTCGCCTTTCGCTACATCCACGCTGATCCGAGTGTGAGCGAGGCAGATAGGAAGCAACATGCGTCGATGATGGAACTGGCGGACCCGGTGCTCGAAGACGCGAAGCAGGTGTTGGCGAAACATTTCGGAGCCAAAACCACTCCCGAAGCCGTGGTCGTCTCGCCCGATGGAAAAGTCCTCTATCAGGGACGGATCAATGATCTCTATCTCGGTCCCACCAAACGTCAGCGCGAGGTGAAAACGCACGACTTGCGCGATGCACTGACGGCCATCCGAGCCGGGGAGCCAGTCGCTCATCCCTCAGTCGAGGCCATCGGATGTAAAATTCCCTACCCTGCAGCCCAGTGATCCCCTCCCGAGGCGGAGACGACATGACGAATCACTTTTATCGAGCGGCTGACTCCGAGCGCGCCATTCAAGATGGCATTTCCCAGCCTGGCGAGCATCGCAGTGCGTTCCAGATGGATCGCGACCGCATTATTCACTCGGGTTCCTTTCGTCATCTCCAGAACAAAACCCAGGTATTCTTCAGCGGCGAATACGATTTCTATCGCACCCGCCTGACTCACTCGATCGAAGTCGCCCAGATCGGTCGCAGCCTGTGCGACTACCTCAACCGCAGCTCGGAGCTG
>JBDHQE010000285.1:0-4520 GCA_039806885.1 Verrucomicrobiales bacterium | reverse complement strand
CCGCGGCGAGCAATTGATTGTTCGCGTAAATGGACAGAGCCTGCACCGGACCGTTCAGGCTGCCTTTGGGCGAGTTCACTGTCGACGTAGCGATAACGCCCCGCACATCTTCCAGCGATAATCCCAGAGAGGCGAGTTTCGACGGATCGACCTGAATGCGAATTGCCGGTTTCTGTTCACCCCCCACATCGACCTGGGCTACTCCTGGAATCTGAGAAATCTGCTGAGCGACGACGTTATTCGCATAATCACTGACTTCGGTGAGGGGAAGAATATCGGATAAGACATCCAGAATCAGGATAGGAGAGTCGGAGGGGTTCACCTTGCGATAGCTAGGAGGATTGGGCAGATCTCTCGGGAGCTGTCCTCCGGCGGCATTGATCGCAGACTGTACATCTTGGGCTGCGCTCTCCAGCGTTGTGTCTAGATCGAATTGAAGCGTAATCGAAGCCCCCCCGAGCCGACTGGTGGACGTCATCTGGAGGATTCCGGGAATGCGTGAGAATTGATTTTCCAGCGGAGTCGCCACCGAAGAGGCCATCGTCTCAGGACTGGCACCGGGCAGACTCGCCGAAACTTGGATGGTGGGGAACTCCACGTCTGGCAGCGGAGCTACGGGCATCTGAGGGAAGGCCACGAGTCCGAGAAGAAAGATCCCAATCGTCAGCAACGCTGTCGCGACAGGACGCTGAATGAATGGGGTGGAAAGACTCATTGAAACGCAGTATCAGGATGGATTTTTTCGCGATTCGACGGATCGAGTCGTTTAATTTTTGCACCGGGCTTCAATTTCACTTGGCCTTCTCGCACTACCTCGTCTCCTGCTTTCAGTCCTTTTTCAACAACGGTCCATCCGTCAACGTTAGGACCAACTTCCAGATACCGAGCCTCCACGACATCATCTTTTCCCACCACGTAGGCAAAGCTGCCATCGAGACCGGGGCGAATGACCTCAGTCGGGACAGCGTCAGCTCCTTCGCGTGTCTGAACGAGGATCCGAGCGACGACAAATTGCCCGGGCCAGAGTTTTAGATTCTCGTTGGCGAATCGCGCCTTCAGTCGCAGCGTACCCGTGGAGAGATCGATCTGATTGTCGATCAGTTCCAACGTCCCTTCGCCTAGGGGAGTACTCTGTTCATCCAGTGCTTCGACTTTCAGAAGAGATGCTCCAGGTGACGTACTGCCATGAAGGATCGAGAGATATTTTTGAGGCAAAGTGAACTGCAGGGCGATCGGCTGCATCTGAGTGATGTGGACGATCCCCTCCGTCTGATTCGCCGTCACCAGATTTCCCTCATCGACATGGCGGATTCCAGTACGTCCGGAGAGCGGTGCCCTCACGGTCGCATAATCAAGCTCAAGTTGGGCGCTCGCAATCGAAGCCGAATCTGCCTGGATCGCGGCCTCCAGCTCGGCGACTCGTGCAGAAGCCTGTTCTAGGGACTGCTCACTGACAGACTGACTTTTTACGAGCACTTCCATGCGTTTTCTGTCTTGCTTCGCACTGACGAGCAGAGCCTCATTCTGCGCCTTCCTCGCTGTCGCCAAATCGAGCGACGCCTGATATGGCCGCGGATCGATCTGCGCGATGATGTCTCCTTTCTTCACCATACTGCCTTCGGTGAACTCGATCTTTTCGAGGATGCCACCCACACGAGGACGAATCACGACCGTATTATATCCCTGAACTGTCCCGATCCCCGTGAGCCACAGAGGCACATCTCGCGAGACGACCTTGACCGTAGCCACTGTCACCGGGGCATTGGCGTCCGGCCCGGTCTTGGGCATCGCGTCAGTTGCCTTATTCTTCCACATCACAGCACCGACGATGCCTGCGACGAGAAGTGAGATAAAAATCCATCGTATCATTCCGATTTCAGCCCTTCTGGCCGGGCCGGGGATCTCCTGCCCCCATCGAATTGGACGCACGAAAAATAAAACTATCCCGCGAAATTCCGAATCGCAAGACTCCAACCATGATTCTGGGGTACAGGATTGCGCTGTTTTGTGGATTTTCTCTGGATGGCTCTCGTGATTCAGCGATACTCTGCTCATGCAGGCGACGCACAGCACGGCGATAGGTTACATCCTCTGGATACTCGGATTCACGGGATCGCATCGCTTTTACTTCGGAAAGCCGATCAGTGGAATCCTCTGGCTCTTTACCGGCGGATTGTTCGTCATCGGCTGGCTCGTCGACGCATTCCTGATCCCCAGCATGGAGCGCAAAGCCACCCAGCGTTATGCGGGCGGGCGCTATGACTATTCGGCAGCTTGGCTTCTGCTCACTTTTCTCGGCCTCTTCGGCGCTCACCGATTCTATCTGGGAAAATGGCCGACCGGATTGTTGTATTTGCTAACCGGCGGACTGGCCGGAGTGGGAATCGTCTATGACTTCTGTACGCTGAACGGCAAAATCAGCAGTCTGAATGAAAGCATCACAAGCTCTGCTTCCCTGACGGGCAACGTTCGGAGACTGGAGTGATTTTCACTTTCCTTCCGTGCAGATCGAGGCGATCTCTCAGAGATAGAGCTAAATTACTAAAGGAAACCGATGTCACAGAGTTACGAACTGGAAGGAACGCTGAAAATTATCGAGGAAGTCCAGACCTTTGCGAGTGGATTCTCCAAGAGAGAGTTCGTCGTCGAGGTCGAAGATGGACGTTTCCCACAGTTCATCAAATTCGAGTGTCTGAAAGAAAAGGCCAACCAGCTCGACGATTTGCAAATCGGCGATCCGGTGCGTGTCAGTTTCGATATTCGGGGCAATGAATATAAGGGCAAATACTACGTCAATCTGACTGCTTGGAAGATCGAACGCCCCGGAGAAAAGAAGCGCTCGAACGATCCAAACTCGCGATTCGGAACGACTGAAAAGCGAGGCAACGCCTCTGCTCGCCAGGACGAAAGCGATCTAGAGGAAGCTCCCGGCGGTTACGACACAGAGTCCGGTGACGATATTCCGTTTTGAGGAAACTCCTCTCGATTCGGGATATTATCGCTCTTCAGCCTGCTTTGCGGGCCAGATCATTCTCCTGTTTCGAGAAGAGTCCGGCTTTTTTAGGACGGGCCAGCAATCCATATTTTGGACCAAATATCAGTGCCAGAATGAAGAAAAGGGCCTGCGTCAGCACGATGCAGGCTCCCGTGGATCCATCGAGAAAATAGCTTGCCCAAGTCCCTCCAACGGCACTCAGAATCGCTGATCCTGATGCAATCAGCAACATACGGTCAAAGCGATCTGTCAGCAAATACGCTACGCATCCGGGAGTGATCAGCATCGCTACGCTAAGAATGATTCCGACGGCCTGAAGCGCCGAGACGATGGTGGCAGCTACCAGAGAGAGGAAAAGATAGTGCAGCAAGGTCGTGCGCAAGCCCACCGCCTTCGCTTGATTCGGATCAAAAAGATAGAGCAGCAGGTCTTTCCGAAAAGCGAGAATCACCAGCAGTGTAACTACCCCCGTCACCAACGCTTGGATCATCGAAGAGCGCTCGATCCCGAGTAGATTCCCGAAGAGGATGTGACTCAGGTGAAGATTCGTCTGTATCTTGGTGAACATCACGATCCCAAGGGCGAAAAGCCCGGTGAAGACCACTCCCATCACCGTATCCTCCTTGAGACGGCTATTCCCTTTGATCCAGCCCGTTCCGCTGGCACAGGCGAGACCTGCCAAGAAAGCTCCCAGAGCGAAGGGCAGGCCCAGAACGTGGGCGATTACGATTCCGGGCAGCACGGCATGACTGATCGCATCCCCCATCAGCGACCAACCTTTGAGAACGAGATAACACGAGAGAATCGCACAGGCGACTCCGATCAGCGCAGCGATTAGCATCGCCACGATCATGAAGTCGTAGCGAAAGGGATCGAACAGTGAGCTGAAGTCCATAGAAAACGCACTGGTTATCAACAATCGCCGCAATCTGAAACCCTTGTATGGACACCATTACTCGCCTCTACCGAACGATGAGTCTGGCGACGGATGGGAACGAATCCATATTTCGGAGCGAAGAAGAACACGATCAGGAAGAGAATCGTCTGCAGCAGGACGATGCATCCTCCGGTCGAGCCATTGAGAAAAAAGCTCGCCCAAGATCCGATGATACTCGTCACTAGGCCGATTCCACAGGAAATGACCATCATTCGACCAAAGCGGTCGGTCAACAGATAGGCCGTAGCACCAGGAGTCACCAGCATGGCGATCACGAGAATCGCCCCCACCGCCTGAAGTGCCGCGACCGCTGTAGCCGCCAACAGAGTCAGAAGCAACAGACCCAGTAGATCCGTATTCAGTCCAACGGCTCGCGCCTGATGAGGATCAAAGGTGAACAGCAGCAGATCTTTCCACTTCAGCAACAGCACGGCCAAGGTCACCGCAGCGATAATCACAATCTGGAGGATATCCTCATCTGCGATTCCGAGCACATTGCCCAGAATGATCGTAGTCAGACTAATATTGCTCGGATACAGAGAAATCAGCAGCACTCCGAGCGCGAGAAAGGTCGTGAACACGAGTCCG
>JBDHQE010000284.1:0-4529 GCA_039806885.1 Verrucomicrobiales bacterium | reverse complement strand
CAGTTGACGTAATCAACCAATTCCCTTCATTCGATTTCTGCCAAAGCCCTTCAGAAAAGCCGCCGAGATCGTCGAAGGTCCACATGCGGAGTTGCTTATTGGCAGCGTCGTAAAGGATCCGCACTTCCGTCTCGGTCGCTCCATCGGAAGGAGTCGTGACGACGGCGTGGCCGAGGAGCGAGCGATCTGAAGGTCCGAGCTTTACCTGATAATCCATCTGCATCTGCTCGCCCTGAATCATCCAGTTGCCGAGCAAAGGATAGAGCTCAACAAGGGGGGCTACATCATCCGCCTCTACTCTCAGTTCGCGAGACGATGCGATTTTCCAGCCGCTTTCGCCCACATTCATCAGAATCGCAGAGTAAGAAACCGACTCTCCTTCCTCATTCGGAACTTCACCGGAGAATGTGGCGACTCCTTCTTCGATGACAAGATTCTTCGCGATTTCTCGAACAGAGATGGTTTCGAGTGAGATCTTTCGGTCGGGGTAGCGTGAAAATGATTTCTCGAAAATTTCGCGGATCTGATCAATCCCCGAAGCAGAGAGTCCGTCGATTTCATCGATCATTTCCGCTTCCTCTGTGAAGAGCGAAAGCATGTCGGTGATTTTCTTTTGGTTGTAGGCGTTGACGTAACGCTCAGCTAGCTTCGAGAGGGCGTTCGCGTCGGCATCTTCTCCCTCCTGAGAGAATGCCGGAGAGACCGGAAGAAGGAATGCTAGAAGGAGTAAAGACAGGATCAGACGCGACCTCATAAGTTCAGTAGATTCTATGAACTATTGTCAACACTGCGTCACAAGAATCAAGCCTGATTCTGCGAATTCGTGATAAATGAATTAAAACGGATACAGGAAAATCGGATCTAAGGAGAGCGCGAAATGGCCCCATCTGTGAATGACGGGTACGAAAACAGCCGGGGAATTAGGGTGGGCAAATCAGTCCCTCAGGGAGTTGGCGATGTGGGAACGAGGACGATTCGGAAACCGCAGTTGATGCCCCGACCGCTGGGAAGGCTACTATTACGGTGGGACGAGAGTAGAGTGTAGGGCCCGATGTCAAGCCAAGACCCGCCGCGCAACACGCGTCCTTTATGTTCATCCGAACTCCAATCTTCGCACCATTCATGCACGTTCCCACTCAAGTCATACAAGCCCAACTTGTTCGGCGCAAAGCTCATCACCGGCGCGGTCGTCGGAAAGCCATCGTCGTAGTCCTCCAGATAGCGCGCGTCCGGGAGAGGTGCTTTCGTCGCGCGGCTCTGGTCGCTGTAGTTACCAGCTCCTGCCGGAGGTGGCCATTCAGTTCCCCAAGGGAAATGCCCCCGGACCTTTTCGCTGAGACTCTCTGGAGTTACACCATCTCCACGACTCTCCAAATCGCCTATTCCAACAGCATGGCTCCATTCCTCATCAGTGGGCAGGCGATAGGTCTTACCTTCTTTCTTGCTCAGCCATTTGCAGAACTGTTGCGCGTCGTCCCAACTCACCCTAATAATAGGATGATCACGACCGCCTCGTTTGATCTCGAAACCGGAGATGGTTTGATTCTTCCACTTGTTATCGTCGCTTCCCTTCACCTTTTTGGCGTATTCCTCGTAGTCCTTGTAGCGAGTCTCGTGAATACAGAAGAGCACCTTAGTACCGGGCACAGGGACGAATTTCATCCCAAGACTGTTCTCGAAGGGCTGGTCTTTTGTGGCACGGGCGAGGGCAGGGTCGAGGGGACCTGATGTCGGTGGCGGGACTATGGGCACAGTGATTTGAGCTGGTGGTGCCGAGACTTGGGGTGATGTGGGCTGAGTGGGTTTGGTGGAATTCGCAGATTGGTCACTCCCTGATACGAGGACGACGCGGAAGCCGTAGTAATAGTGATGGGCGTCTGGTATACGAGCACTGCGATAAGACGAGAGCGTGGCTCCGAGATCGCGATCAGCCCAAGACGCACCACGAGTCACGCGCTCTTTCCGTTCCTCCGAAAACCAATCTTCGCACCATTCCCACACATTGCCTCCCATATCATACAAGCCCAATTTGTTTGGTGCGAAGCTCATCACGGGTGCCGTTGCCGGAAAACCGTCATCGTAACCATCGATATAACCTGTGTCGGAACGAGGAGCCTTCGCTTTGCGGCTCTCGTCGCTGTAGTTGCCTGCCCCTACCGGAGGTGGCCATTCCGTGCCCCAGGGAAAGTGATCTATCACTTTTTTCTTGCTGAGGCTCTCGGGTGTGACGCCGTCGCCACGAGTCTCCAACTCGCCTATCCCGACAGCGTAGCTCCATTCCTCATCAGTGGGCAGACGATAGGTCTTGCCCTCTTTCTTGCTCAGCCATGCACAGAATTTTTGTGCCTCATCCCAACTCACCTTAGTGACAGGATAATCACCGGCATCCTGTTTGATCTCGATATCGTCGATAGTCTGAGTCCTCCACGCGTTATGCACCTTTCCCTTCATCTTCTTGGCATATTCCTCGTAGTCTTTGTAGCGGGTCTGATGAATGCAGAAGAGCACCTTGGTGCCGGGTACAGGAACGAACTTCATCCCAAGGCTGTTCTCGAAGGGCTGCTCTTTGGTAGCACGTGCGAGAGCAGGGTCGAGGGGGCCGGAAGTTGTTGACGATGATGATGGCGTAGCGGCTTGAGCAACTGACGCAGCGGTATCAGACGGAGGGGAAACGGCAGGCGTATCGACTGACGAAAAGCCTTCTCGATAAGCCAGCACTGCCTGTGCTTCGTCGAAGCGACGCTGGCGAGTGAGATCGCTTTCCAAGGCCCGGAGCGATTGCGTCAGCTTGGCATCGAGGTCGGTGCGGATCTTTTTGCGCTCGTCTTCCCATACCTGACGCAGGTCGCTCAGACTGGCGGGAGCGCCTTCCGCGAGGGTACGCAGGGCGGGCGTCTCTCTCGCCGCTACCGCCACGTCTCCGGGTGCTTGGGCAAAGGCGGAGCGCAGAGCCTCCACGCGTGTCTTCTCCTCGCGAAAGGCGGTGACTAGAGGCAAGTCTCCAGCATCGGCGGCTTGGTTGAGCTTGCCGTCAAGACCGCGCAGGTATTGTCCGGCCAGCGTGTCGAGACGTTCGCGACGAGCGGCGATGTAGGCTTCCAGACGCTGGGTGAGGTCGGGCGGGAGGGGCTGCGCGGAAGGGGCTTTTGGCTCGGGGTAGAAGCGGGAACAGATGCCGGGGCGGTTGGGGTAGCTGGAGTAGTGGGCGCTGCTGCGACGGGCGGCGTGAGCGTCTTCTCCGGCTTGGCAGGTTTCTCAGTCGAAGACACAGACGGACTGCCTGTGCCACTTTCTTTGCTAGGCTTTTCGGCGACTGTTGGTGCTTTGGTTGTTTCTGAGTTTTTCGGCTTTTCCAGCTTTTTCGGTAAAGGCGCATTCTCGGCGCTACTTTCTTTCGTCGGCTTTTCAGCGATGCTCGCTTGCTTGGGCGCTTCTGGTTTTTTCGATGCAGGTGAAGGAGCCGACGCAGACGTATTGTCGGGGCCAGCTTTTTTGCCATCGACGGGAGCGGATGGCTTTTCTGAGGAAGCCACTGGCGGAGTGTCAGCTTTACTTTCCGGCTCGCCAGATCGCATCGCAAAGAACGCAATCAGAGAGATCAGCAATACCGCAGCGACTCCGACTCCCACATACAGAGGGGTTTTTGGCTTCGTTGTTGCCACCTCTGGCTGTGTCTTTGTTTCTTCTTTTTCAGCTCGGGTCATTGGCTGACTCAGCACTTCATTAATCGCTGTCCTGACCTCTAATGCTGTGCTGTAGCGCGAATCCGGATCACTCTGGATCGCCTTGCTAATGATGTCGTCAATTCGTGGATCAATTTCCGGATACAATTCACTCGGAAACTTGAACCCTCCTCGTGGAATCTGTCCGGTGAGCAATTGATAGAGCATCACGCCGACGGCGTAGATGTCGGCGCGCTGATCGACGGTCTTTCCGATCTCCAGAGCCTCAGGGGCGACGAAGTCGGGGGTGCCCACGGCGACGTTGCTCAGAGTCAGACCCGAGGTTTCGCCCCCGGTGAAGCGCTTGGCCAGTCCAAAATCGGCAATTTTGACTCGTCCCTCACGGTTGAGCAGAATATTGGCGGGCTTGATGTCGCGATGCACGATCCCATTGGAGTGGGCGTAGCTGAGCGCGTCGAGCACATGGGAAACGATGGCGATGGCATCATTTTGCGGAATTTTGCCACCCGCCTGTTTGAGATATTGATGAATGTCCATCCCGTCGATGAACTCCATCACGAAGTAGAACTGCCCGGCGCTGGTTTCGCCAAAGTCGTGAACGGCGATGATTCCCGGATGGCTGAGTTTCGCCATCGCCTGAGCTTCCTGCTCGAAGCGTTTGGCGTAGTTCATCCCATCGCCGTCTGTCAGCAGGGTTTCCGGGAGGAGCTTGATGGCGACATCACGATCCAGCCGAGGCTGGCGACCACGATACACGGCACCCATGCCGCCTCGTCCGAGGATGCCTGTGATCTCGTACTGGGGCAGGAGTGCCTGAAGCTCCTCTGGTAAAGGTGGTTCCCACAT
>JBDHQE010000283.1:0-4550 GCA_039806885.1 Verrucomicrobiales bacterium | reverse complement strand
CCAATTCCTGCGCGGAAGAAGCCACAGCGCGACCCTGTGCAGGCAGAGAAGTTCTTTCTCCAAATGAACTCGACATCACAGGCACAGTCGTCCCTGACAGCGTCTCCTGTACATCCTCCCCTACGGTCCCGAGCTCCTTCGCGATCTCCGACATTGATGTCGGACGATCTCCCGGTACAATCGAAAGGCAGCGGTCAATGATCTGACGCAAGACTTTCTCCCGAGCATTGGCCGCTGGCCCTGGCCAGAGAGGACGAGGCTCTGCCTGAATCTGTTGTAGAAAATACCCCGCCACTTCCGATGGCTCCCCAAACACGACCGCTGCAGAGCTTTCGAGCCAGGCCGGATTCTCCCGGCAGCGCTGCCAGAGAGCATGGAGACGAGGCAGACGCCCTGTGAGTAGGCGATACGCCAAGACACCGAAGGAATACACGTCCCAACCTCGTCCGCGCCCTCCCCGAAAATCACCGGATTCGAGCTGTTCCGGAGCGGCATAAAAAAGAAACTCGCCAGACTCCAGATATTGGAGCCCCTTAACGAACATGCCTCCGAAGTCTCCGATCTGCAATCCCTGACCGCCTCCCTCTTCTTTCACCAGATAGAAAACCTCTGGACGCAGAGCCCCGTGAAACAAATTGGTCTGATGCAACTCAGCCAGCAGTCGGACGATCTTCTCCACGATCTCTGCGGTCTGACCTGGAGACAACATCGGCATCACCTCTGCGAGAGTGCCGGTATGCCACGGCTCCTGAGAACCACCGCGCCAGCCATGAAAGGCCATAGAGCTAACACTGGGCAGTTTCTCATCCTGAAGTCGATACTCATAAATCGAATCCACCCCCGCAGGAAGTCGCTTCACAGGAGCTAAATTATCGAAAAATGAATGAAGCAGTCTGTCATTGGTTGCCTGGGCCTTATACACGCGCATGACTCTCCGCTCGCCACGACCATGCATGGCGATCAGAATCCAGCCAAAGGGGTCCTCGACCAGAACCTCTTCACATTGATAGCCTGGGAGCTCAGGAAACAGCATCTGCAACCTTTGAAAACGGATGAACGCAGAAAACCTTATAACAAAGCGCTGAAAACACGCCTCACTGAAGCTCTGCCCTATGAATTACGCAGGATACTGCCAAGGACCGCGATACTCTCTCTTCAGCAAAGCATTCGCCTCCTCGTCACTGGGGAAACGCTCCGCCTCCCCATCCCAGACCAAGCTCCGTCCTAGCTTCTGACTAATCATTCCCAGCAGACTCATATTCGTCGCCAGATGACCGATCTCGATATCAGCGACCGGACGTCGTCCCGTCTGAATCGCATCAATAAAATCTCGCCACAGCATCGGAATATTATCCCCGTCCTTCTCGTGATCAAACTTCGGTTCTTCGTGTACGACGGGTGAATTATCCGAAGGATAAAAAGTCCAGCCATCCTTCCACCCCAAGTAAAAAGTGCCCTGACTTCCGTGAAAATAGCATCCCACCTTCGACTTTCCGGTCTCGCTTCCACCAAATCGACGATGCTCCCAGACGGCCGTGAATCCATCGAACTCATAGCTCACCACCTGATGATCAGGAGCGTCGCTCGTTTGTTCTTTCTCGTTGAGAATCACAGCCCCTCGAACTGGGCGTCCTCCGGTAGAAAAGATTTTCTTCGGATGCTTCTGCCCCGACCACCAGAGGATCTGATCCAGCCAATGCACGCCCCAATCCCCGAGCTGCCCATTCGCGAAGTCCAAATAATTGCGAAATCCTCCGGGATGGATGCGCTTATTAAAAGGACGAAGCGGTGCCGGACCACAGTAAAAATCCCAGTCCAGATTCTCCGGCACAGGGGAATTCAGCTCCGGTTTTTCCGCCCCACCTGGACTCTGGACGAAGGCCCGCACCATACCGATAGTTCCAGCCTTCCCTTCCTTCAGAAACTTCATTGCACTCTGATAATGCGGTCCAATGCGTCGATGCATTCCAACCTGAACCACTCGATTGACCTCCCGAGCCACTCGCAGCATCGCCCGACTCTCCAGAACTGTATGTCCGGTGGGTTTTTCCATGTACACATGGGTGCCAGCCCGGAGACAAGCGATCCCCTGGAGTGCGTGCCAATGATCCGGCGAGGCTACGATAGCGATCTCTATCTTTTCCTTCTCTAGAAGTTCACGATAGTCCCGGTAGCCTTTCGGCGCCTTGCCCGTCATTCCATCGATCTCATCGACTGACACCTCCAGTTCATCCGCATCCACATCGCAGAGAGCCACCACATCCACCGATCCATCGGCGAGCGCGGAACGAAGAATATTCATCCCCCACCATCCCGATCCGATCAGGGCCGTGCGATATTTCTTCCCACTCTTCGACTCGGATTTCACCCAAGGAACGAGTGCGGTAGTGGCTGCTCCAGCGGTCACTTGGAGAAAGCTGCGGCGGGGGACGTTCTGCATGATCGTGAGAAAGTTGCGTTTGAATCGAATCGAGGCGAGCAATAGAGAATGATGCAGGTTCCTCTCTACGATGCCAAGTCCTATGATCGACCCTTTTTCGAAAAAAATGGAGTTGAAGCGGGGATCAGCTACCTCTTCCATCCATTTCGACTGACAGCGGAAATAGCGGCCACGGCGGCGGGAAGCACAGCTATCTGTGTCTTCGTGAATGATGTGATGGACCGCCCCTGTCTCACCGCGCTCGCGGAAGCGGGAGTGAAACTCGTCGCTCTGCGGTGTGCTGGGTTTAACCAAGTCGATCTGACGGCAGCCAGCGAACTCGGAATTCGTGTGATTCGCGTTCCCGCATACTCACCCCACGCAGTCGCCGAACACGCCGTCGCACTGCTACTGACCCTGAACCGAAAAACTCACCGTGCATACAACCGCGTGCGTGAGCATAATTTCTCCCTAGATGGACTCGTAGGATTCGATCTGCATGGACGCACCGCAGGAATCGTCGGAACCGGAAAAATTGGGAAAATTCTAGCGGAAATTCTTCACGGCTTCGGTATGAGCATACGTCTCTACGATCCCAAGCCCGATACCCACTGGGCTGATGCCCGAGGAATGCACTACGTGCCTCTGGATGATCTATTCTCTCAATCCGATGTCATCTCCCTACACGCACCGCTCACCGCCGAGACTCGGCACTTGGTGAATGCACACACGCTCGAACTGATGAAAGAAGGGGCCTATCTCATCAATACCGGTCGAGGTGCCCTGATCGACACCCTCGCCCTGATTGGTGCGCTGAAGCGCAAAAAGCTCGGCGGTGTGGCGCTCGACGTGTATGAGGTGGAAGAAGGGATCTTTTTCGAGGATCTCTCCCAAGACGTGCTTCACGACGACGATCTCGCCCGACTACTGAGTTTTCCCAATGTCTTGATCACCTCACATCAGGGTTTCCTCACGGAAGATGCTCTGTCTGAAATCGCGAGGATCACCACTGAAAACCTCGCTCGCTTCTTACGGAATGACTCCTTTTTACCCAATACCGAGGTCAGTTCCTAAATCCCACTCCTCCACTACTGATGAACTCCCCCACACGCATCCTCTTCGTCTGTCTCGGAAATATCTGCCGCTCACCCGCTGGTGAGAACGTGATGCGCCATCTGATCGAACAAGATGGGCTACAGGCACAGTTTGAAGTCGATTCCGCTGGGACGGCCGATTATCACATCGGAAACCCGGCTGATCCAAGAATGATCGCAGCAGCCCGACGAAGGGGAATCGTAATGACCGGGCGAGCACGACAGGTAAAAGTCTCCGATTTCAGTGACTTCTACTGGATCTTTGCCATGGATCGCAGCAATTACGAGGACTTATTGCGGATAAAAAATCGCTGTAAAAATCCTACGGCTCGGCTCGTGTCGTTCTGTGATTTCTGCAAAAATCACTCTCATAACGAAGTTCCCGATCCCTACTACGGCGGGTTAGAAGGCTTCGATGAGGTGCTCGACCTGCTTGAAGACGGATGTGCTGAATTCCTCCGGCACTGGAAGGAAGGCACACTGAGATAAAGCTCTCAGCGCAGCGAGTTAGTTTGACTTCGCCTGTCCGTCGCCTTTCCCCCCTTTACCGCCGTTCCTACCGGAGCCCCTGCCATCGTCCGGAAATCTGGGCGGTGCAGTTAGTTCGCTAGCATCCAACTGGCCATCATGATTTTTATCTAGAGCAGCAAAATTTTTCTCCACAGCGTCTGTCCCGGCCTTCTCTCTGGCCTTCGCCAGAGAAGGAAAGCTAGCGAACTCCTCTCTGGACAACATGCCATTCCCGTTCTTATCCAGCTCATTGAATTGCGCATTACTCACCTCCGCTGCCGCTTTCTCCCGGACTCTCACGAGAAAGGGCGAGGCAAAAAATTCCTCTCTCGATAGAGTGCCGCTTCCATCCTTATCCAATTCCTTGACGAGTGCATCTGCGTGCGAGGATGAACTAGTCTCCGAATTCCGCTTTCGAAATCCATCTCGTCGAGGCATAGGCACCGCCAACTCCTTTAGATCGAGCTGGCCATCCTTGTTCTTGTCTCGTTCCGTAAATATCTTGGTAAGCAACTCATCGCCCCCCT
>JBDHQE010000282.1:0-4563 GCA_039806885.1 Verrucomicrobiales bacterium | reverse complement strand
GATGTTTTTTCCGGTGGAGAGATCCATGACGGTATCGGCACCCCACTTGGTGGCCCATCGCATTTTCTCCACTTCTTCTTCGATACTGGATGCAACGGCGCTGTTTCCGATGTTGGCGTTGATTTTCACTAGAAAATTTCGCCCGATAATCATGGGTTCCAGCTCCGGATGGTTGATATTGGCTGGAATAATAGCGCGTCCGGCGGCGACTTCATCGCGGACAAACTCAGGGGTAATCTGGTCGGGAATGCGCTGGGGGAAGCTGCGAAAGACGGAGGGAACAAAGGGCGAATCCTCTGGAGTCTGGGCGGCCCCGCGATGCTGCTTGTTCACGTCGTTACGCATGATGTCCTGCGCCAGGTCGCCCATCTGCGCACGTCCTAGGTTTTCGCGGATGGCGATGTATTCCATCTCCGGCGTGATGATGCCCATGCGGGCATACTGGAGCTGGGTGACGGTTTTTCCAGCCTTCGCCCGGAGCGGACGACGTCGTGGTGCAGTCAGGCCTTCGAGCCGATAGTCGGTCTCGTCCTGACGCTTGGTGCGGGCCATGCCGCGTTGCTTTTCCGACAGATAGCCGTCGTCGATAGGCTGAACCTCGCGCCCTTCGTATTCTTCGACATCACCTCGCGCCATGATCCAGTCGCGACGTAGTGCGGGCAGCCCAGTCTCGACGGATCCGGTGAAATCGGGATCACCCCAGGGGCCTGATGTATCATAGACCCGAACGGGTTCGTTGGGGATGGGAGTTCCCTTGATCGAAGTCGATGGGCTGAGGCTGATCGCCCGCATGGGGATGCGAAGATCGGGGTGAAGCTGACCTTCCACATAAACGCGGGTGGAGGCTGGAAGCTGTTCTGAAGAATGATCGGAACTCATAAGTGGGCTTTTAAGTGAAATACATTGATACTCCGGGCGAGATTGCACGGGCAGTAGGCTCGCTCCGAAGAACTTGGAGACGATAAGCCGATTCGCAGCGAGAAAGAGGCGCGGAAAAGAAGGGAACTGCGAAAAGAATGTTCATATCGGACTCCCTGCGGCAGCATGACCTGCATCAGGTTCAGAGGGTCTCACCGGGTGGTGATCTCAGCGCAGAAAGGCGCACCCCTGTCTCATGTTCGGAACTGTGGAGCGGAAGACTCGCGGCGTCAAGTTTTCTGATTCGATTCAATTCGTGGTTGCCGAAGTTCAGGGAAAGACGACTTTTTCGCTTTCCGGTCTCTTAGATTAATCGAGAGACGGGGAGTATACGCATGAAGCTGTTTGATCGCTACATCGCCCGACAGGTGTTCGTCTCTGCACTCTATGCAGTGGCTGTGATCATCATCATTCTCGTGCTGGGGAATGTGTTCAAGGAGATTCTGAAGGAGTTGGCGAAGCGGCCTGACTTGAGTTTGGGGTTCGTGATCAAGTTCATCCTCCTAGTGATCCCGATTTCCCTGAGTCTGGCCATTCCCTTTTCTTTCCTGACGGCGATTCTGCTCGTATTCGGGCGGCTCTCGGCGGATAACGAGTTGATCGCGATGCGTATGGCTGGACTCAGTATGTGGCGCATCTGTGTGCCCGTTGGAGCGCTGGCAATTTTCTTCACAGCCGTGTGCCTGTTTATCAACGTGAGTGTCACTCCCTGGGCGAAGACAGAGATGGAGGGGATGAAGGCGAACTTGTTTAATCTGATGCGGAAAGAGCCAATGATGCTGTTTCCCGACCAACAGGTGATGAGCGATCTTCCTGAACACTTAGTGTTCGCGAAGAAGGAAGACGGGAAGCTCAAGGGACTCCAGATCATCAAGATGGAGAACCAGCGACCTGAAACCTTCATCTTCGCCCGTGAAGCCACGGTATCGGTCGATTTCGACAGTGAGCAGGCGGAAATGCTCATGGACATGAAAGATGTGAACATCATGGCGAAAGGGAATGAGGGAACCTTCATGGAGTCGAATCAGCCCGTATTCATGACGGAGGCTCCTTTCGGCGTTTCGATTGAAAAATTTCGGGCGGCGGGTCAGGCAGCAGAGGATAAGCCGAGTCACATGGGCATCGGGCGTCTGATTCGTCGATCTTATGATTCGAGCTTGGAGCCAAAGGTGCGAGCCGCTTGTCGCACTGAGCTGAGTACGCGATTCGCGTTCTCGATTTCGTGCATCACTTTCGGTCTCATCGCAGTTCCTATGGGAATCACGGCTCAGCGACGCGAGAGCAGTGCGGGCTTTATTCTCAGTATGATCATTGCGGTGACGTATTATTCCTTGCTACAGGTGGCTTCGATGATGAAGGAAAAGGAGGACATGTATCCGCATCTGCTGGTCTGGATCCCGAACTTGATCTTTCTCGCGCTTGGTTTTCGTCTGTTCTGGAAACTGAGCCGAAAGTGAGCGGAATCGCGATGCGCTTAAGAATGAGGCACATGTTTCATCTAATTTTCTTGTCTGTGTGGGCACTGGTGGTGGGTGCTGTATCGCTGATGGCAGATGATTGGCCACATTTTCTGGGGCCGCGATACGATCTCCACAGTGCTGAAACCGGTCTAAATCTTGATTTTCCTGAGACCGGGCCCCGACTGCTCTGGGAAGTGGAGAGGGGCAGGGGACATGCGGGGCCAGTCATCAGTGGAGATAAAGTAGTTTTTCTTCATCAGATCGAGGATCAGGAGCAGATTCGCTGCGTCAGTGCGGAGACCGGAAAAACGCTTTGGGAATTCGCTTACGAAGTGAAAACCGATCAGAGCTATGGGGTGGTCGATGCGCCGCGCTCCAGCCCGGTGATCGATCCGAAGACGGCAACTGTCTATTCACTCGGCAATGACGGGGACCTAGTCTGTCTCGCCCTGTCCGATGGGCATCTGATCTGGCGGCTGTCTCTCCCGAAGGAGTTTGGCGAAAGTCCGAATTTTTTTGGATACGGGTCATCACCTCTGGTAGATCAGCATCGATTGATCGTGAATGTCGGAGCTCCCGAGGCCTGCGTCGTCGCTTTCAATAAGGAGGATGGGACGATCCTCTGGAAGGCGGCGCACGAGTGGGGCGGAAGTTACTCCTCGCCTATTATCGCTCGCCTTCATGGTCAGGAGAAGCTTCTGGTCTATGCCGCCGGAAAATCGAAACCTCCGGTGGGTGGTCTGCTCTGTCTGGACCCTGCGACGGGGCGGATCGACAGTGAATTCGCTTGGCGAGCCTCCAACTTCACCAGCATCGTCGCGGCCAGTCCGGTGGCCTGTGGAGATCGACATGTTTTTATCACCGAGGACTACGGTCTGGGCGGTGTGATGATGGAATACGACGATCAGTTCCAGCCTCGTCTTATATGGCCGTCCCCAGAATTCGGATGTCAGTTTCAGACGCCGATTTATCAGGATGGTGTCATCTACGGAGCTGGAGGTAATGGGGGGCTCATGCTCGCTTTCGATGTAGCGTCGGGCCGCCATCTCTGGAATGAGCCTTTTTATCAGACGAAGATCGAATGGGAAGGGCGTCCGGTTTCTTTGAGTCTCGGGCACGCTCATCTGATTCATGTCGATGGACATTTTCTCTGTCTCGGTGAGGACGGAGCTCTGCTGTGCCTGACGCTCGATGCATCTGGGTATCAAATCCGCTCGAAGGCGCGACTTTTCTATGCGCCGGAGGCATGGGCACCTCCTGTGATCAGTGGTGGGCGGCTGTACATCATGCAGAATGAGTTCGGGTCGCGCCTTTTATGTTATGATTTACGCAAGTCGGGCGACTCTGCGATCAGTGCGCCGGAAGCGCCATCGCAGACGGGCGTGTTGAAGCGATAGAAAAAATATCAGTTTTCTTTCTCTCGCCAGTGAATACTGTGCCCGCCCCTCGCCTAATTGGTGGGAGGGAACTAGATCTATGAATTCTGATTCCATCAGCGGAGTGTTGCTCATTGACAAAGGCCCCGACATGACCTCTCACGATGTCGTGGCCGTGGCTCGGCGTGCTTTAAATACGAAGAAAATCGGCCATTGCGGAACGCTCGATCCGATGGCGACAGGACTGTTGATTCTGGTGGTGGGCAAGGCGACGAAGATTCAGGATTTGCTGATGTCGGAGGACAAGGAATACGTCGGCTCCCTAGAACTGGGGAAGACGACCAATACTTATGATGCGGAGGGTACGGTAGAACAGGAGCGGGATACATCCTCTCTGACGGAGGAGCAAATCCGAGAAGCCTTTGCTCGGTTCAAAGGCGATTTTTATCAGGTGCCGCCGATGGTGTCAGCGATCAAGAAGGACGGAGTGCCTCTGTATAAATTGGCTCGCCAGGGGAAGGAGATAGAGAGAGAACCTCGGCTAGTGCACGTATATGGGTACCGCATCGACCGTATCGAGGTTCCTGTCGTTGATTTCACGATCAAGTGCAGCAAAGGCTTCTACGTGAGATCCTACGCGTACGACATCGGAGAAATTCTGGGCTGTGGCGCACACCTCAAATCGTTGAGACGGACGCGCTCTGGGCGCTTCGACTTACAGCGGTCGATCACCTTTGAAGAACTCAAGCACGGGGAGCCGTCTGTCGTTCGCTCCCGCATGCTCAGCCTGCCAGAAGTTTCGCGTTTGC
>JBDHQE010000281.1:0-4570 GCA_039806885.1 Verrucomicrobiales bacterium | reverse complement strand
AGCAGAGCTTCGAATCGGGTATTTCCTCCCACCTGCGGAGCAGAAACAATCTTTTGATAGGCATCCGCCGCAAACTTGCCTGGCGAACTGTCTGCGGACACGGGGAGCAGCCCACTTTCCGCCATCACGCCCAAACTCAGGATTCCCTCCGCCGAACCAGCAGCAGCAGCCCGGCCAAACCAGCCAGCAGCAGCCACGAGGTCACGCTTAGTCCCCGCTCCATTCAGGTAAAACACACCCGTCTTGTGCATCGCAGGCACAAAGCCGCCGCTCGCTGCCTGAAGATAACCGACGAACGCCTTCTCGAGATCCCGATCCACCGAGCGCCCTTGCTCATAAAATGTTCCCACGTTATAGAAAGCGAGGGGCACTTGATTTCGCGCCGCGAGACGATACAGCTCGAGTGCCGCTGCATCATTCGGAGCAACATCGATTTTCCCGTCCTTCGGATCGATATCAACACCCCGATCATAATAGCCAGCCAAGATTAGTTGTGCTGTCGCATCATTTCCCTGAGCAGCCTTTCGGAAATACTCGAAGGCCTTGGTGAAGTCCTTCTCGACTCCCGCCGTTCCGTTCGCATAGAGTTCACCCATCGTGCGAAGTCCTGCGGGGACGTTTTGATCCGCCAGTTTCGAGAACTTTTCGACAGCAGCCTTCGGATCAGCCGGAATCTGACGTGCTCCGAATTTCTTGCCATCGAACAGTACCGACCCGAGCGTCGCGAGAGCGTCGGGATTTCCTCCATCAGAAGCCTTGTTCAGCCACTCCCACGCCTTATCATCGTCCGTCTTTGCCTCACCTCCGGCTCCGAGATAGAACTTGCACAGCTCAAACTGAGCCTGCGCATCCCCCGCGTTGGCCGCCTCTGAAAACAGCTTCTCAGCGGCATCGACATTCTTTTCCTCACCTCCCAGACCTCCTAGGTAAATGGTTGCCATGTTCCGACGCGCCGCATTCAGTCCGCCCTCGGCAGCCTTCTTGATGAACGCGAGTCCTTCTTTCGTCTTTTCTACTTCCTGTCCCGAACTCAGAAGGAGAAAGCCATAATTGTTCATCGCCTGAAGTTGCCCCAAGTCGGCTGCCTTCTTGTAATATTCCATGCTCTGGGCCATCGCATCCTTCCCCTGAGCTTGCTGAGAGAGAATCCCCATGGCGAAAAGCGCATCCTTATCATTCCCCTGATCCGCCAGAGAGCGGATCTTGTCGATACATTCCTGAAGTGTCGGCGAGGGAGTCTCCCCCTTCGCAGCAGCGGCGATTCCCTTTTCCATCGCTTCCACTTGCGCGACGATTTCTGGACTGGGCTTGACCCATTCTTTGGTATCGATCCCGAGGGCAGTTGCCGCCTTGGATGGAGCAACCAATGCGAATGAGAAAAGAAGAGAGAAACAGAGGTATTTGAGGTTCATAAAATTAAGTAATTAAAAAGGGTTTATAGTGTGTTTAGAAAATCAAGTGAAAATAAAAAATCTGAATTCAATGAGGATCCGCACTCATACGATCCTTGCGATCCCTGCGATCCTCATAATGGGGATTCCTATCATTGAGGTATGTCCGAAAATCAGCGTTGCAAAATGGAGCTTCGCCATTGCTCACCATGACAGCATCGCTCCGAGATGTGCTCGAGAGTTCCCCTGTTTTGTCCCAGCTCCGCTGTCTTCCAACTGGAAGCCATAGTCGAAGCGCATTGAGAAGTGCTCTCCCACCGTCATGCGGAGGCCGGGTCCGATGGAGGACATGGAGACCTCGTCAATTTCTCCCGGCAAGCGATACGCACTGTGTCCCCCACCACGATCCACAAACATCAGTAGTTGTAATTCACCCACCTGATCATCCTTGAACAGAGGAGTCTTCGACAAAGGAATTGACGGAGCGCGAAGCTCCGCGCTCATCAGGTACCCTCTGTCTACATTCCATTCGTGCTCCTCATAGCCACGCACGCTAGCATAGCCACCCAGCCCCAATTGTTCACTGGGCAACAGGTTGCTGTCAGAGACCTGGCCTGTGGCCCGCAGGGCTAAAGTAAAGCCCCGAGGCAATTGCTGCAAACGCTCGACAGACAAGACGCCATAAGCATAGGAAGAATCAGCTCCGAAGCGAGACAGTCCATACGCCGCATCACTATTTCCGCCTCCGAAGTCACCGGGACTCAGAAAGGTAAAGGCAGAAAAATTGGTCACCCCCTTATTTCCTCTCATATTCATCCGATAACCAGCGACAAATTGGTGAATATCCGTCGCCGTGGCCAGTGCTGTCAACACTCCGAACTCCAGATTACTCGTACTATATTTGAAATCATAACCGAACTCCAGTTCGTGCTCGATTTTTCCGATTCCTGGGAGTGGGATATTGTATCGTCCACTGATCTGGGCCGTTTCACCATCCAGATTGAACGGAGCCGGCAATTCAGCCTGAGTTTGTACATAAGCGGCGTGGATCGAGGCTGTATGACGCCAAGGCAGCGGTGCGACGTAACTGAGAGCATGGGCACTGAGCAGGTCGACATCCTCGTTGAAAGTCCACTGATAGTTAATTTGATGGTCGATCCCCCAGAGATTGCCGTAATTGATTCCCGCATACCAGCGATTGTCGCCTGACAGCGTGTTTCCGGTATTCTCAGCACCCACATAGACACGCATCGGGAAACGATCTTCCACTTTCAGCACCACATCCGTTTCCCCTTCCGTCTGTCCCGGTGAGTATACCAGATCGACCGAACGAAACGGATTGTTATTTAGCCATCTGAGGTCGCCCAGAAGGAGAGTCGAGTCGATGGGGCCACCCGGCTCTAGGCGAACCTGCTTGGAAAGCCTTTCATTCTTGAACCATTTCGCACCTTCGGCCCGGATCTCTCCGACGTGTGCCTCGACTACTGCCAACTGAATGACGCCGGAAGTGATCTCTTGCTCCAGCACGACCACATCGACCACCGGACGACCCTTCCGATTGTAGTCCTCGATCACTTCTCGCAGAATTTGCTGCAGGCCACCCATGGTCAGAGGAGCACCGATACGACTGGCCAGCTTTTGTGACCAGTCGTTTTGGTCCATCATTTCCACACCATCCACTAGCACCCCACTCACGCCAGGGCGCCCGGCTGCCCGCACATCCGCTGGTCGAGGTACAAAGACCAGTCCCTTCAATTTGGGAAGGAGCTGCATCTCGTTGTCCGTATCCGCAGCCTCCGCTCCGGCTCGCGAGTTCGCTGGTAGCTCGTCAATTTCGTTGGATGCCGGAGTGCGTGGAGCGATTCTCTCGTAATCTTGAGCCCCGGCTCTTTCGCACAGTCCGATCAGGGAAGCACTGAGGAGTATGCAGAGAGCACCGCTCTTCCAAGTCGTCGTCAGATGACTCAGCTGATGATGTAGGAGCGGATAGGTGGCGGTTTCACTGTCCATATTTAAAAATTGATTCTTCAGAAGAAAGAGAGGGAGTATCTTAGTCCTCAAAGACTTCACCGTCTTGCTTATCAATGGGCTTCTGAGTCGTCAAGAGGAAATCTTATCAAACTCTAATTTTTACCTCCCTAAACTCAGAATCCCTTTGAATTTCAGATACTTAGTTAAGATTGATTATTTTACTCCTCCTCTCCACCTCCAGACTCCAGGATCACATCGCCTGAACTCATGGAAGCTTTGACATTCGGATACTCGTGGCTTCCCTGATACTCGATCGTGAAGTGCTTTCTATGCTGCTTCTTGCGCCAGTCTTTCAGATACTCGCCTTCCTTCTCTACCATATCAGAATCCTCCAACATGAGATGTTCTAGAGGCTCTGTCATATCAGCAGTCTGCAGGAGCTCATTACCGGTGCTGTAGAACACGGTAAGGGTCCCTGAGCGGAGGTTGATTCTGTAGTTTTCAGAACTCACTCCGGAGAGGTCGATGCTGTAGAGACCAGGCAGTGACGAGATCGTTGCGTCTGTTCCGAAGCGGAGCTGACCCTTCAGCGCACCCATTCCCTCTCCCGCCACAAATCCGTTCGTGGAGAAAGTGAAGGCTGGGTTTGGCTGCAGATAAGGCCTAGAACTATTGTTCGCCCGAATCGTGAGAGGTGCCTGTTTCACCGTAAAGTTCGCTCCTACATAAGAGATTGCATAATTCCCCAGCCCTGTTCCCAGTGCACCTGAGATAGAGATTCCGTAGGGGCCTCCCGCCACGCCAGCCTTCGTCGCGGCTCCTGCACTACTCAGACTTGCTTTCGCTACGCTGTCTCCGTTGATCAGGCCCGAGGTCGTAAACTCAGTTCCATTGAACTGATAAAGCTGAGCGTAGGTCTTCGTCTGGTTCTTCGCCGTGATGGTCAGTGCTTTCTGCCCGACAATCCATGTCCCCGAGCTTGTAGCCGTTACATCGTAGTTCGGATTCGTCAGCACGCCGATCACGTTCAGGGTATGGCTGCCCGCCGCTGTTGTGCTGTCGATCCCGAAGCTGTTGCTCAGACCGGGAAGCGCCGCATTCGGGTCTGCTGCGTCGAAGCTCGCCAGATTTGTCGCGCTCAGACCAGGATTGGTCGGGCTGTCACCGTAGGTCGAACCACCGCCAATCGCTGTCACCGTGATTTGGCG
>JBDHQE010000019.1:0-27024 GCA_039806885.1 Verrucomicrobiales bacterium | reverse complement strand
GATGCTCCTTCAGCGTGCCGTCCATCTCGTGACGTGTATCGTAGAAAAGATATTGGCCGAGACCGTCGAAGGTGACACATTTCATAAAACGTGCGGGAATAATCCGGTCGGTGTCGATATCCGAACCGGGCACATGGACTCCGCGAGCGACGACGCTGGTGATTTTATCTAAGGGCATGGTGAAAAATAGAGTTGCTTACATGTCGCCTTCGTCGCCAGTGAACTCAAGCAAAAATCAGGATCCTTCGTGTGGATCGCGTGATCACAGGGCATCGACGCGAAGGTGACTGTGGACGGTTCGACCGCTCTTTCTGTCTGTCGCCGTCACCTCGTGCTCGCCGGGTTGCAGAATCAGCCAGCAGTCGCTTCCCTTGCGCTCGATCTCTAGTGTAGGGCTGCTCCATTCGATTTCCTCACCGCCCGAACCGGCGATCCGCAGGGGGAAGCGTCGTCCGCCCGCTGGCAAATCGGGATCGAGAAAGGCGACAGTTCCGTCGAGTGGACTGACGATGCGAAAAGCGGTCGCTGGAGTCTCCGAAGTCACCGACTCCAGAAAGGCCTCACTCCGCAGAGGGTTCCCCTCTGCCCTCCACCAGGTAGAGTAGAGAACCGGGAGTCGAGTTCTCATTTGATCGTCGTAATCGGACTCGTCCGCCTGAGGCGGAAGTTTGCCGGAGAGACAAACTTCCTTTCGGGTGCGTCCGACAGGTAGAGTCAGGCCTTTCGGCGGGCGTTTGCCGCTCAGGCGATCTACCTCGACTTCGACAAGACCGGCGGGGCGCTCATACCAAGTCGGCTCGCGATCACGATAGAGCCGGAGCATGATCTGATGGTAGATCGGGCCAGCCCCGATGGATCCCGTAATTTGCCGAAGAGGACGATTGTCAAAACGCCCCACCCAGACCCCGACCGTGAAATCGGGGGTATATCCCACTGTCCAACTATCGCGAAAGTCGGTCGATGTTCCTGTCTTCGCTGCAGTGCGGAAGGGTAATGTCAGCGGCGAATTTAGGCCGAAGGCAGGAGCGCGGGCGCGAGCGTCAGAAAGAATATCTGCGATGAGCCAGCAGGAATCGGGAGAAAAGACACGCACTGCGGGGGAAGCGCTTGCAGGGGAAGCTGGCTGGGGTATGACGAAGTGCACAGGCTTCCAGACTCCGAGTCGAGCGAGCGTAGCATAGCCATTCACCAGCTCCAGAAGACGGACTTCAGCATTCCCTATCGTCAGACCCAATCCGTATTCGGTTGCCTGAGGTGCGAGACTCGTGAAATGAAGGTCATTCACTAGGCAAGAAAACAGTCGTTCTGGGCCACCGATCAAATCCAGAGTTTTCACCGCCGGAATATTCAGCGAGGTCGCCAACGCGTCGCGTAGAGATACGGGGCCGCGAAAGCGGCGATCGAAGTTCACGGGCTGGTACGCTCCAGAGGGTGTAATGTACTCGATGGGAGTGTCGGCGAGTATAGTGCTAGCAGTGCCCCCTCCCTGCAAGGCGAGCACGTAGGTGAAAGGCTTCAGTGTTGATCCTGCCGAGCGCGGCCGCCATGCTCCGTTGATCTGGCCAGCCACCGATCGAAAATACGAACGCGATCCACTGAGGGCGCGAATTTCTCCTGTTGCGTTCTCGATTACGACCACGGCGGCTTGGATTTCTCCGTCTTCCTTCGCAAAATGGAAGAGTCGAGCCAACTCAGCAGAGACCGTATTCTCCACGAAATGCTGGAGAGGGAGATCCAGCGTTGTCCGTAATGGAGTGCCTGTAGCTCGCGCTTGGGCGAGCGCAGACGACTCTCGCGCCATGACCATATCGAGAAAATGCGGGGCGTGCCATACTCCGGTTTTTCCGTCGAATAGCTTGGGTCCGTTCGCCAGCGCATGAGCGAGGTCATCTTCACTAATGTATCCCTCCTCATGCATTCTCTGCAGAACCCAACGCTGCCGTCGCATAGCACCCTCGAGATTCCTCCGAGGATTGAGGCGCGTAGGTTTGTTCGGCAACGCGGCGAGAAGAGCGGATTCTCCAAGGGAAAGATCGGATAAGGGTTTGCCGAAATATCCCATCGCCGCCGCACGAGGTCCGGTGAACTGATTTCCATAGGGAAGATGGTTCAGGTAGGCAGTGAGAATGCTCTCCTTGTCCATCTCCATCTCGACGCGACGAGCCGCGAGGGCCTCATACAATTTCGTGCGTAGATTGCGCCTCCGAGGCGGGGAGTAGAGCTTCACCGTCTGCTGGGTAATGGTCGAGCCCCCAGACATAAAATGGCCGTGGGTCACCAATTCGATGACGGCTCGCAGGATTCCTCGAAAGTCGATTCCGCCATGAGAGAAAAAGTGGGCGTCCTCCGCTGCGATCGTTGCTTGAATCAGAGACGCGGGAAACTCGTCGTAAGTGGCTGGGATATCTGCGCGTAAATCGCCCTCTGGCAATCGACGGAGTGGTTTGCCGTCACGATCCAGCAGCCACAGACCCATCGGTGGCTTTTCCGTCAGCCCCGGCGGTAGAGGAACGAAGTGCGGCACGACATACCAGATGACCAATCCTACAGCCAGACCTGCCAGACTCGCCAGACCGGCGGTCGCCAACCGCCTTCGCCAGCGATGCCATCCCTGCCGTCGCTTCGCTTCGGGTAGCGGAGCGGCTTCCGGGCGGGACTCCATCGTCTTCAGCGTGAGGCTACCTTGCCTGTCGTGAGCGGACGAGCGGCGGCGGAAATTTGTTCGGTGGCACTCAGCCCGTAGCGCTGAGGCTCATACATTGCCTCGATTTTCGTCGGAGGAGCGGTGACCTGTCCGGGCGCAACCACCCGTGCCAGATACTGGATCGAGTAATCTCCGGCACCATAGACCGAGTTTGCAAAGAAGAGCACCCGATCCTTTCGGATCTCACGATAGCTGGTGTAGAGCGTGCGAGTTCGAGCCTGCGCCTGCACTCGCTGCGTCTCCGAGGTCTCGAACTCAGGATTCACTGCTTCGAAAATTGCGGGGAGCGCATCGTCGATCGCAAGAAAGTTCTCCTTCTCGTTCGGGAGATTGATTTCGAGCGTTACCAGTATGAGATCCCCCACCATCAGATTCTCCGCAGGAACGATGGTGCCATCGATTTCCACCTTCTGATAGTTGCGGTGTATCGCGAAACCGTGATTTTCGGACTCAAAAGCCTTCAACTGTGGCCGCGCGGCGATGGCGACATTGGCATACACTGCACCACTCTGGGCGGGCTTTATCGTCAGGGTTCGATTCGCACCGGGAGCGGCAGTGTAGGCAAGTTCGATCTCCTGCCCGCTCGGCTCTTTCCCGAAAGTGAGTGATTGCTCCTTTCCGTCAAAGCTCACGACGACTTCATTCGCCGAAACCTTTGCCGAAGATTCGCTGTAGGCAGCGAGGGCGATCAGAGGCCAGGCATTCGAGTAGGTACCGCCCCAGCCGTCATTCGGCTCACGCAGCTTCAGCAAGTCGTCCACCATCCGATCAATCGCTGGACTGGCAGGATCGCGACGCACCTCCGTCAGTAGCCTAGCGGCGGCGATGTAGGGACGCCGATACCAAGAAACCTCCGCCACCGGCATTTTCGGATCAGGTTCAAGCAGGCTCTGAATTCTGTCCTTCCGCGTATCATTGCTCTCGATCATCGCCAACGCGAGCAGCGAGCGAGCCTCGGCAGAGAGGAGCTTTCGCTTGTTGAATAGCGTTTCGTGATACGCGCTCTCCGCTTCGCCCGCCAAAGCGAGCGCATAGGCTGCGAGACAGCGCTGCGAGAGTTCGTAGGAGTTCGTAAGCTCACCACTCTTGCGCAGAGACTCTGACAGGTAATCGCGCAGAGACGACGCAGCGTTTTCCGGGAGAGAGACGCCTTGATGTTCTGCCATCGCGACAGCCACTCCTGCATAGGCACTGACCCACAGCATGGAATCCGATTCGCCAGGCCAATAGGCGATCCCGCCATCCTCGGTCTGCATCGAGAAAATTCGCTCCATGCCCTTTGCGATGACCGCTTTGACCTGATCTTCTGATCGATCCACCTTAGGCAAAATCCTTCGGAGTTGCTGGGTCGTGAGCCAGGGGATCGTGGTCGATATCGTCTGTTCAGCGCAGCCGTAGGGATAGTGGAGTAGATAATCCAGCCCATCCGCCGCGCCAGCCAGACGCGTATTGGACAAGGTAAGCTTCACACTGCCCGTTCCGCTCAGGATGCGCTGATCGACTTCGGCGAGAGCGTCACCAGCGGTCTTGCCGTCTCGTAGAGCGACGGATCGCACCTCGCGTAGCATGGGCAGAGGATAGCCGACGACGAAAGTAGACTCAACGGCATCTTTCAGTTTCGCATCCGTGAGAGAAGTCGCCTTCCACACCCACTTCGCTTCACCAGTTGCGACCATACCTACCGGGAACGAGAGCGTCTCCGTGGCACCAGCGGAAACCCGGGCTGTCGCCTTTTTCATCGAAGGAGAGGCGGCCCCCGCTTCTGCGAGGGAAGTCTGCTGAAGCTCGCCGATCTTGTTCAGAAAGACCGCGTGCTCGTCGAGTGAGACTTCGACTTCGACTTCCTGATCGGTATCGGAGTTGTTATGAAGAACGGCCGTGATATCGATCTGATCGGTCAGATTGGTGAATCCGGGCAGGGCGGGTTCAATAATCAGCGGCTTGTTGATCACCACCTTCGCCTCAGCGTTACCAAAGCGATTCCCTTCTGAAATCACCGCCATCACACGGAAGGAGGTGAGATTGTCTGGAGCGATGGCCTTCGCATGCACTACCCCTTGATCGTCTGTCACCAGACTAGCCTCCCAGAGAGCTAATGCCTGAAAGTTCTTCCGTATCCGATCTGGATCGATCCCGAATCCACCACCGCCGTCGCCGATGACGTAGCCCTTGTTATCAAAAGACTGTTCCAAGGGATTCTCGGGGAAGAGATCGCCCAGACTCTGACCTGTGGATACTGCCAGTGGGAAGGGAGCGTGGAAAGTCTCAGCCGGGTCCGGTGTATCGTATCCGCTGAGAGAGAGAACGCCCTCATCCACAGCATAGAGGGTAACTTCAGCTCCGGCGACGGGAGCACCGAGATGGTCTGCGACTTTCGCCGAAAACTCGATCTCTTCTCCCGGCTGGTAGTAGGGAGCATCGCCAGTTGAGATCGTCGTCATGAGGGCGGTAGCGGGATCGGTCACATTGATCTGGCAGTATCCGAGACGGCAGTCTGCTGTCGCATGAACGTGAGGACTGTCTGCCGATCCACGAATGATGAGCAGAGAAGCGAAGACGTTCGGTGCATCATTTTCCGTCACGGGCACTTCGAAAACAGTCTCGTATTTGTCGATTACCAAGTTACGGACTTCCCGCACACCACCGCGCTCGACGGTGAAAAGGGCGTTTCCGAATACAGGGGTACGAGCTAGTAGCTTGGCCGTATCGCCTGCCTTGTACTGATCTTTATCCGGGATCAGATCGATCCGTACAACATCCTGCCAGGACCACGCGGGTTCTTCAGCACCGATGATATTGAACTTCGCCCGAGTCAGCACGGCGCGTCCTTCCGCATCCTTTGAAGTGATGGTGATTTGATAATCTCCTGCTTCAGCCAGTTTCAGCGATTGAATTTGCGGTCTGGGTAATCCTGTGGTGGGCTCAACTTCCGTGGTCAGAGGAATGCGCTCATCAGATACCGTGCGCAGCCGCATCTCGTTGCGATGTACCATGCGACCGTTGGCCCCCATCACTTTCACCGTGGTCCATTCCTCCTTTTCTACGAGCACATTGGTATCGACTTGAGCCGTATGCGGCTTGCCGTTTGTATCCACTGCTGCAAGCGCGAAGGTGTAATCCTGGCCGACGCGGACCACATCATCCGGACGCCGCCAACCGAGATAAAAATCAGAACTGTTCACGACGAAGCTCTTCGATCCGGAAAGCGTCTGCTGATTCGCATCAGTGACCATAGCGAGTAGTTTCACCTGGACTGGCCCGGGATGGACTGAAGTATCCGGCAGGCTGAATGAGGCAAGTGCGGAGCCTTTTGAGTCAAGTCGAGTCGTGCCTGTCGTGTGAAATGCTTCCTCATCCACAGTCTGGTCGCCGAATTCGAAATCATCGAATCCTCGCGGCGAGGGGAAACTTCCTCGGGCACTGAGATTCCATTCCATCTCCGCCTTTGTCAGAGGCTTGCCCATAAAGTAACGAGCACTGACCGGGATACGGAACTGACTGGTCGTTGTGTATTCATCCTGTGAATCGATTATCACCTCGAATGTATTGACCCGATAGTCTTGCACCTGAAAGGAATGGTTCTCAATCAATCGCCAGTCTGTCTCCGCATCCTGCCCCGCGACAGGTTCCGGATTGAAGTCGATCTCGGCGGAATACCAGCCCATGCCCTCTGCCGACAGAGTGAAAGAATCGTCGAAGCTACCCTTCGGCCCGAAGGAGATGGAACGCTCTAGAATCTTTCTGTTGCGACCGTCAAACACACGGAACTTCGCCTTTCCCATACCTGGCCCCAGCAGCTTGTCCGTGTCGACGAAGCGAGAAATTGCTTTGACCTTCACTTCGTCTCCTGGTCGGTACACATCACGATCCATGAAAATCATGGTTCGGCGCTCGCCAGCGAAGGATTTATCCCAGCGCTGATCGACACCGAAACGCCACAGTCCCACGCTCTGAAGTTCCGCCGAAAATCGCATCGCGTTGCGATCATCACCCAACTTCGTATCGAGATAGAGATCGTCTCCCTTCTCCCGATATGCCGCTCCATCGAGGCGAGCTAGGCCATCAGCACCGGTGGTCGTCGTTGCCAGAACAGAGGACTTAGCGTCGCAAAGCGTCACTTCCAGTCCTTCGAGAGGCTTTCCTGTGTTGATCGAAAAGGCGAAAAGAAGCGAGTCTTTCTCATCTTGCTTCCAAGCCAAGCCGATATCGGTCAACTGAATGATCGACTGGACGCCGAATGCAAGCTTTTCCCGGCTGGATGAGGCCCCTTCGCTGCAGATGAAATAGGCACCGGGTCCAGAATTTTTCGTGATCTTCGTCCAATCATAAATCACGCTGTCCGCATGGTCGAGCTTTCCGTCTGAATCGTGGATTTCATCGAAGATGACAGGCCCCTTGATCGACTCGAAGGCGAGAGTTTGCTTATCTCCTCCTCCTTCGTAATTCTCCGAGTACTGAGTCAATGCAGCGACGAGATCCTTCCCGTCCAGTTTTTTGATCCGGGTGCGCACTCCGGTGAGATTGCCAAAATGTACATCGAACTTACGATGCCCCGTGGCGCTCTGGGTCGTGCTAAACGCCGGATAGGTCAGGAATCCCTCATTGGGCATGAAGGAGACTTGCTCTGATACCGTCTGATCGAGAGTCATAGAATCGTGGGCGACGAGTCCCTGGCGGATCGTGATCGTGTAATCCACGCCATAATCGAAGGCCCCGGAGACTTTGATTTTCCGGTAGTCAGTCGAGAGCTTCAAGCCAGGAGGTGTGGGGATTACGGTAACATAGTCCACCAGCTTGGCTGGATCTCGGAATTCCTTCGCCAAGTAGTCCTTGTTGAGACTGATCGAGATTTCGAGTGGTTCGTCATATCCATGCTCGGTGGAGATGTCTTCGATCGAGAAACTTCTGATCTTTCCGATTTCTTCCGATTGACCTTCCGAACTCGCGTACGCCGGATCGACGGAAGCGAGCCCCGCCTCCGCGTAAAGAGCCCATCTCCCGACAGTAAGCGGGGAGGCTGGACGCAGCAGCACAAATCTCGCAGAATCCGGCAGCGTTCCTTCAAAGGCTCCGACTAGAGCATGAATCTCCGCAGATGTAGGACGAGAAGCGATTACCGGGAATAAGCGATCCGCTTCGCTCTCATGCAGACGCATCGCTAACTGCACCGCATTTGGCTCAACGGGAGCGTTGAACAGTAGCAGGAACTGAGAGTCTGGCGTCAGCGTAACATTCCAGTCGTTCGCGTAATCCGGAAAGATGCGAAAGGTGAGAGCCTTCTTGCCCTCTGGGGCGGCTGTATCCTCCTGTGCCGAGAGCCATAGGGGAAGGAGGAAGACGACGAAGGCACAGCGGATCAGATAAGACAAGGAGAGACGGGCAGATTTCATGAGTGTGATGGGGGGTCAGAGAGGGAGGGACGAGGATTCACAGGCTGAAGTGAGCGGACTAGAGATATGGGAAGCGGATGCAAAATCTTTCAGTGGTCTTTCTATTAAACGAACGAGCAGGAGCTTCTATTTGATGATAAAAGAAATTCATTCATTTCGGAATCAATTTTTTCATTCCCTTTCAGCGCTCTGCCATCGAGAGAAGCGATCTCTGATCGCATTGTTCTTCCTCACCGCTTCTTTAAAAACGCGATCAGGTCGGCCATTTCTTCGGGAGAGATGACCTGTTCCAGCCCTTCGGGCATGAGAGAGAGGCCCGTTGATTGCAGGGCTTTCACTTCGGCCTTCGGTACGGTAGTGGTGATGCCTCCCGCCATGCGAAGAGTCACAGCGCTGGCGTCCGCTCCAGCCAGCAGGCCCGCCAGAGAGCGTCCGTCCGTCGTCTCGACTACCTGCGAGATCCATCGCTCTTCGACGACGCGATTCGGATCGAGAATATCGGAGATGATCGCTTCGGCGTGCTTGATTTTGACATCGTTGAGCGATGGTCCGACTTCGGTCCCGAGATCGCCGATTCTATGACAGGTGATGCAGGCTGCTTTTTCAAATACGTGAGCTCCTTTTGATGGATCGCCGCTGAGTTTGCCGACTTTTTTTACATAGTCAGTAACGACCGCCGAGCGGTTGTCATTCACTGACGTGAACAATTCATGTGCCAGAGAGCGGATTTCTTCCTTTCCTGATCGCTCGGCGTTGCGTCGGGCGGGGAGCGGCATTAGTCCGCGATTGATTTTCCCAGACTTCATTTCCTCCATCAATTTCTGTAAGGTAGTGGGATGCGCGACGAGGATATCGAGAGCGGTTGATTTGGCTGCCGGCGGCAGGGTGATCCATCGAGTAAAGAAGAAGTCTCCGATTCTTCCCGGATCACCACTTGAGAGCAGGCGGCAGGCGGCGGACTGAATCGCAGATGATTCAGAAAAGGTGATCAGTTTGCTCGCCGTCGATTCTCTGCTCTCCCATGATCCTTGACGGACCAAATCTAATGCGGAGAGCCTGTCGGAGTCACTCGCACGTGTATCGAGTGCTATGTCGGCTGCTCGGTCTAGAACGGCTTGGAGGCGAGAGGTGCCTTCTCCGAGTTCGGGTATCTGTGCAGCGATCAGTTCGGCCAGACTGTGTTGGGGTAAGTTGCTGCGGTTCAATCCATCCGAGAGTCCGGATACGATAGCGAGCTGGCGGGTCTGTGATTCACTCTCCAAGCGGCTCAGCAGGGCAGCGAGTTCCTGATGATTTCCCCGAGCTGCGATCAGTGAGGAGAAGTCGTGAAGGATCGCGGCGACTTGAGAAGGAGCAAGAGTGGAAGCCTCATCCCGAGCGAGAAGTTCGGTCAGAATCGCGGCGGCGGACTGTGGAACGGAGGAAAAGATTGTCTTTCGCAGCCACGCATCATCAGGACTGGTCAGGACCCAGGCGGCGAGAGTCTTCGAATCTGGCAGTAGAGTAGCGTCGGGCGTCAGGGCGATATAGAGAAAGCGAAAACGAGGGAGGTCTCTTTTTGATGCCTTGAGAAAGGCAGGAGCGAGTTCTTTCACCAAGCCATTCTCGAATGCGACCTGCAGGGCATTTTCGAGCAATCCGGATTCATCGGAGGATTCGATCAGAGGTCGAAGATGCTCTGCCTTGAGTGCTCTGAGTCCACTGAGTGTCCACAGGGCGTGGGCCTGAGTTTTGGGTTTCGTGCGGTCGGCGAGAAGCTTCTCCAAGGCGGGCACGACGGAGCGATCCTGCTTCTCTACCAGCAGGCGTTGCGCCTCGGTCCGAGTCGCTCCATTCTCGCTCGTCAGAAGAGTGGCTAGCTTCGACACATCGTTGATAGGCACTGCGACGGGGGCGGGAGCCTTACTTCCTTTCGGCACGAGTCTCCAGATGCGGCCTTGGTCGAGTCCGGCTCTCATGTAGTGGCTGTCGGCGAATTCCTTCGGGAAGTAGATGGGATGATCGATGAAGCGACGATACATATCACAGATGTAGATTGCTCCGTCTGGCCCATTCCGCACCTGCACCGGACGTGTCCACTCGTCGCCGGAAACGATGAAATCGACACCGTTCTCAATCGTCTCGGCGGAAAAACCGGATCCTCGGGGAGTCAGACGATTCCGACTGATCAATTCGGCTGTCGGTTCACAGACGAGAACTTGGCCCGCGAGATCAGGCATGAGCTCGCCACGATAGACGGAGAGTCCGCAGGCCGCCGTGAAGGTCCCCGCCTCGCCGGGAGTCGTGGTGTGGGTGAGATGGAGCGGGTGCACGGGGGATGCGGCGGGCAGTGCGTCCTCATGTCCTACCAAGATTCCTGCCTGGGGATTCCGACGTACGGCCTCTAGGGGCATCACCGACACCATCAGAGGATTGCGATTGCTGCAATAGTAGTGCCGATTCCAATCATCGAGCGTCCCACCGAATTGTCCTGCTCCGGTGGCTGGTGCGATGGTGCCGGATATCGGATCGTAGCGGAGATTCAGTCGAGTGATGTCCGTTTTCTCCTCAGAGGCCCCTCCGGACGAGATCCATTTCGCCTGTAAGCCATTACTGATCCATATGTGATTATCTAGGCCGTAGCGAGGACTGGAAATCTGGAGTTGACCGTGGATGGGCGCATTGACCGTGAACAAGACCTCACGCTTGTCCGCCACGTCGTCTCCGTCGGTGTCGGCGAGGAATAGAATCTGCGTATGCGTGGTGACGATGAGGCCGTTCTTCGTTCTCAACAGACCATTGACATGATCGAGACCGTTCGCCCAAGTCACTGCTTTATCCATGACTCCGTCGCCGTCGGTATCCGTGAGCAGACGAATCCGTGAGAGAAAAGTGCCATTCTCGATGGGGAGAGGATAATCGCCCATCTCCGCGACAAACATCCGCCCCTGCTCATCCCAAGTGATATCGACAGGATCACAGGTGAGCGGTTCGCTGGCGACGAGCTGCAGATCGTAATCGCCACCGATATGCCAGAGCTTCGCACTCTCTTCCGGACTCAGAGGAAAGCGACGCGGGAGCACATTGCCCTCTGAGGAGTCAAAGGCGATACCTTGCGAGCGCTTTTCTTCCTCCCATTTTTCCTTAAAAGTCCCGAGCGGATGAAGCTCGTAGCGACGGACCCAGAGTTCGGCGTCTTCGGTCTGAAGTGCGACGTATCCCGCGCTAGGATAGCAATCGGTGGCTTCGTTGACGAATTGACCGTTGACGAAAACGCGCATGGTCGATCCCTCGCAGATGACTTCCATGCGGTTCCACTCACCGACAGGATTCTCAATATCCCTCACTCCACGAAAACCTTTCACATCCTTCCAATTCGGATCCTGATCCCGCCAGTTGATGCGGGACATGCGTTTATCCGCGGGCGGAAATACTTCCTTCTGTCCGCCTTGCTTCCAGACTGGTTTGCCATTTGGATCATACACGACCTCTGCGGTGACACGAGTGGGCGCTTTTATACCGTTTTTATCCGTGGCGGCCAGCACCAGAATCTCGCCCGTCCCGCCCTCGAAGACATTCACCTCGATACTGTTGATCCAGGTCGTTCCGTATGCTCCATCGGGGCCGTAGGCGTGGAGCATCAAGCCATTATCTCGAGCCCGATCACTGCGAGCACCCCAAGTCCGTTCTCCCCACTTATAGTCAAGCACCAGATGGTAATCTCTATATGCCTGTTTCGTCCGCAGATAGCCCATCGCATCGCCGACGACCCGGAGAGTGCCGTCTGGACGAACGGACCAGATTTTCTGTGGATCGGTGCTTTGAGAAATGGCTGGATTCACATTTGCGACGAAGTCCTTCCACCCGGGATCAGCGAGAAGATTGATCGTCTTCTTCGGTGCCACCGCATCCGGGAAGTCCTGCGCAGAGGCAGATCGTTGGAGAATGGTGGAAACAAGAGTGCAGGCAAGGACCGGGAAGATCAAAAATTTCATGAGACTGAACTCATTCTGATCTTTTCTCTGATAAAAGGAAATCCCGAAATCACGTCCTGTCAGAACACGGAGAGAGCAGTCTAAAGGATCGTCGATTTGATCTATCGAAGAAACAGCCGAACTTCTTTGAAACGATTTCCCTATGACAGAACTCTCCATTCGCAGCTTTTGTGGCGGCGTCTATCAAACGAACGGATATCTGGTGTGCATGAATGACCACTGCTGGCTGTTTGATGCGCCTGAGGGGATCACGGAGTGGCTAAAGGAAATCGGTGAGAAGCCCGAGGCTCTATTTCTGACTCATCAGCATCACGATCACGTTCTGGATGCGGGAAAGATTCAGGCTGAATTTGCTTGCTCAGTGTATGCCCATTCTGCGCCTTCAGATGACTTGACTCTGTCGAAGCTTCTGGAACGGATGATGGGCATTCCTTGCCCCATCGATCCGTATTCCGTCGATCATCTCATCGCGGAGCGGTCAGAACTCGAAGTGGGCGGATTGCGGATGAATCTCTTTCATGTGCCGGGGCATTCGCCCGATAGCGTCTGCTTCGAGCTATGCGGAGCATCGATTCTGATCGGAGGCGATGTCCTTTTCGCTGGCAGCATCGGACGAACAGACTTCCCGAATGGAAATCATCGACAATTGCTCTCCGGTATCCGCGAAAAGCTCTGGCTGCTGGCCGACGAGACTACCGTCCTGCCCGGGCACGGTCCGGCGACGACGATTGGCGAGGAAAAGGCGATGAATCCATTTTTGAGTTGAGGCTTCCGGCCTCCTGCTGCGGGGTGAGTGATCGTCTTAGGGAATGTTTCGATCTGCTCTTCACCACAGATTTGTTCTTTTCATTCCATCCGAATTCAGATATTCACCGACGGAATGAATACGGACAATTCCCCGACGTCAGTCGAAACACCCGCTTTACCCGTCAAAGTATCGGTCCAGCGGATCGGCAGCATCGATGCCTTCCGGGGACTCGTGATGTTTCTAATGTTGGCTGAAGTGCTAAAATTCTGTCAGGCAGCGAAGGCATGGCCTTCCAGTTCGGTTCTAGCCTTTCTTTGCCACCACCAATCTCATGTTGAATGGGCTGGATGCTCCCTTCATGACTTGATTCAGCCCGGTTTTTCCTTTCTCGTCGGTGTGGCTATGCCTTTCTCCATCGCTAGTCGGATGGCGAGAGGGCAAACCTTGCGAGATATGACGGGACACGCTCTATGGCGAGTCTTTATCTTAGTGGCTCTGGGGATTGCGCTGCGCTCCATCGGCCAGCCTCAGACCAATTTTACTTTTACCGATACTCTGGCTCAGATTGGCTTGGGATATTTCCCGCTGTTCTTGATCGCGTTCGTCGGAATGAGGGCTCGTTGGGTCACCTTCACCCTGATCCTCGTGGGATACTGGATGGCCTTTGCGCTCTATCCATTACCAGGGGCAGGATTTGACTGGTCGCAAACCGGACTTCAACCGGATTGGTCGCATCATGCGACCGGTTTCGCTGCCCACTGGAATAAGAACACCAACCTCGCGTGGGCTTTTGACCGCTGGTTTCTGAACATCTTCCCCCAGGTCAAGCCTTTCGAATTCAGTTCGGGTGGCTATGCTACGCTGAGCTTCATTCCGACACTGGCCACCATGATTCTCGGACAGGTCGCTGGAACTTGGATGCGGCAAGGATTCACGCATCGCGATCTCCTTTTGCGCTTCGTCGCTGCGGGAGTAGCCGGGCTTTGCTTGGGAGCACTGCTCGACTTCATCGGACTCTGTCCGAATGTGAAGCGCATCTGGACGCCTGCCTGGGTTCTGTTCAGCGGAGGCTGGTGTTTCCTGATCTTAGCAACGCTCTATGCGATCATGGATCTCCGAGGATGGAAGGCCTGGGCGTTTCCCCTGATGGTGGTAGGAGCCAATTCGATTTTTGCCTATGTCGCATCCTATCTGTTTAAGGACTTCATTCGTTCCACGCTGCTCACCCACTTCGGTAAGAGCTTCTGGAATGCCTTTGGCGAAGGGTTTCAGCCCGTGTTTCTCGGGGCCGCTATCCTGTTGACCCTCTGGCTGATTCTCTACTGGCTCTATAAGAAGCGCATCTTCCTCAAAATCTGAAGCTTCTCTATGCTCGTGATCCGTGGTAGCGTCTATTCGTGGGGGAGGGTTCTGGCTTTCTGCCTTCTGCTGTTCTCGATTGATCTTTTGCATGGGAAAGCTGATGATTTTGTCGTCCGAGAGAGGATCGATGCGGAATGGCTTCCGGACGGGCAGCGCGTCGTGTATCGCGTGCAGACGACTCCGAAAATGTATGAGTTCGTGCTGGCGGATGCAGAAAAAGCGACGATTCAGCGAGCGGGCGATATTGCGTCTCTGGGAGTCCTAGAGAACAAGGCAATCCGTAGCTCGCAGTTACAGATCCGAGAGCGAAGAAGTCGGCCCGGATGGATTTCTGTCGAAGTGACGTTTCAAAACCAGCTCGATGAAAAAGTCGATCTGTACTGGCTCGATACGAAGGGAAAAAGAAGCCCCCAAGGTTCCATCGAACCAAAGAGCGAAAAGCGGATGAAGACCTTCCTCGGGCATGTTTGGTTAATCATTGGTTCTGACAATTCGCCCTTAGCCACTTGGGAGGCCGATTTTTCTACTCAGACTTTCGTTATCGATGGGAAAGGAATTCCCTCTCGTGACTCTCAGGCCTCTGGGAGCAATTTCTCGTCTCCCAACGGACGCTGGACCGTCGAGACAAAAGGGCGAGAACTTCGAATGATTGACCGGAAGAGCGGTGAGAAAATTCCCCTGCACGCTGAGATCGGAGAAGCAGCGGCGTGGCGCGGGCGTCCCTCGTGGTCGCCGGATTCCAGTGCCTTTCTCCTCAGTGCCGCCGTCGAAGTTCCCGAGCGCACGATTCCCATCGTGGAATCCTCTCCGCCCGATCAAAGGCAGCCTCGTTGGAATACCATCCCGCACGCTAAGCCAGGCGATCCACTGCCGAATCCCCAGCTCGTGCTCTTCCACCCATCCACTCGAGAGGGTATCGTCATAGACCCTACCCTGTTCGAAACCCCCTACATTCGCACACACGAAATCCGCCTCACTTGGGCACCGGACGGTCACGAGGCATATTTTGATTACAATCAGCGCGGACATCAGACCTACCGTATCCTCGCTGTCGATGCGGTTACTGGCGCGGTTCGCTCCATCGTCGAAGAGCACTCAAAGACTTTCATCGACTATACTCGGAAAACTTGGCGACACTGGCTCCATAACAGCGGGGAAATTCTCTGGATGAGCGAGCGCAGTGGCTGGTGCCACATTTACCTGCACGACATCGCGACGGGGGAGCAGAAAGCGTCCGTCACTTCCGGCAAATGGCCGCTGCGAGAAGTGCTACGCGTCGATGAATCCGCTCGCCAGCTCTGGTTTTACGCCAGCGGTCTCCGCGAAGGCGAAGACCCATATCACCGCCATCTGTGTCGCGTCGATTTCGATGGGAAGAATCTGATTCGTCTGACCGAAGGCGACGGTGACCACCAGATCCGATTTTCTCCCGATGCCCGATGGTTTCTCGACACTTGGTCGCGAGCCGATCATCCTCCCGTCCATGAATTGCGTCGGAGTGCCGATGGCTCGCTCGTGCTCGAATTGGAGCGAGCAGATGCCTCCAGTCTGCTGGCGAGCGGATGGACTCTGCCTGAGCGATTCGTCGCGAAGGGTCGGGATAAAAAGACAGATATCCATGGGGTGATCATCAAGCCGCGAGGCTTTGATCCGCAGCGGCACTATCCCGTAGTCGAGGAAATCTATGCCGGGCCGCACGATGCTTTTGCCCCCAAATCCTTCGGTCGTCTCTCGCGATTGCACACTATCGCCGATACGGGATTCATCGTGGTCAAACTCGACGGCATGGGCACCAATCACCGAGGCAAGGCCTTCCATGATGTGGCATGGAAGAACCTCAAAGACGCCGGTTTTCCGGATCGCATCGCTTGGATTCGCGCAGCGGCCTCCACTCGCCCGTGGATGGATCTCACTCGAGTCGGCATCTACGGCGGCAGTGCTGGAGGGCAGAACGCGATGCGAGCCGTGCTGGATCATGCGGATTTTTACAAAGTGGCCATCGCCGACTGCGGTTGCCATGATAATCGCTTAGACAAGCTCTGGTGGAACGAGCAATGGATGGGCTGGCCAGTCGATGAAAGCTACGCTGCGAGTTCCAACGTCGATTCCGCTTCACGCCTCGGCGGGGAATTGCTGCTCATCGTTGGAGAGATGGATACCAATGTCGATCCGGCCTCTACTCTGCAGGTAGTCCATGCTCTGCAAAAGGCAGGAAAGAAATTCGAATTTATGTCCATCATCGGTGCTGGGCATGGGGCGGCGGAGACAGCCTACGGCTCGGCTCTCCGACTGGACTTTCTCAAGAGACATTTGCTGAGGACAGGAAGGTGAGGGAAAGTGAGGGAGCTGATTTGGTGAGATGTTTCCCATTGCCCAAGAGGGCCTAGGATGCGTGGCGTGCGTACTTCCGCAGTAGCCAGTGAGCGATATCGACAAAGTTCGCGACAAGACCAGATGTCAGGAACTGGCGACGGATAAATCGCATCATTCTCACGAATGATCCAATTATGATGTCGACTTGCGCATGTAGAGATCATTTTATCCTCAGAAAATTACGTGGATGATGAAAAATAGTTGATCGTGAATGCATCAAACTGCTTTCTCCTGCTTACGTACATTTCAGATACGACTCAATCCTGATGGAAACGATTGCTATATACACGGGTGTCATCTTCGGGTGTGGACTCCTCGCTTGGCTGATCCGCCTGCCTCCGCTGATCGGGTTCGTCGCTGCTGGATTCGTCCTGCATGGTCTGGGAGTGGATGAAATCGACGCTCTCCGGGTGATGTCAGACCTCGGAGTGACTCTGATGCTGTTCGCGATCGGCCTGCGGCTCGATCTTCGGTCTCTGTTGGGGAAGGAGGTATGGGCGACTGCCGGAATTCATCTGCTGCTGGTTACGGGGATCACGACGGGCTTCCTCGCTCTTCTCGGGGTGACGGGGCTGATTTTTCCAGAGAAGACATCGACCTTGCTCATGCTCTCGACGGTGCTGTCGTTTTCGAGCACTATTTTCGTGATTAAAGTCCTGCAGGACCGTGGAGATGAGCAATCGTTCTACGGGAATATTTGTATCGGAGTGCTGATCATGCAGGATATTGCCGCAGTCATCCTGATCTCGATCTCCCGAGGTGAGGCCCCTCGCTTATTGGCCCTGGGACTCTTGGTGGTGATCCCTCTGTTAATGCTCATCACCAAATATTGGTATCGATTGGGACATGCGGAGATGGGGGCCCTGTTCGGAATCGCGATGGCGCTGATTCCCGGTTACTTTCTGTTCGAATGGCTAGGTCTGTCAGGGAGCTTGGGAGCGCTCATCATGGGGCTGATTCTGGCTTCACACGACGGCTCGGAACAGCTTTCTCACTCCTTGTTCACGGTCAAAGAGCTTCTTCTAGTAGGATTTTTTGTCAGTATAGGACTTCAGGGGATTCCCACACTCGAGAATCTGGAGGTGGGATTACTACTCCTGCTCCTGTTGCCGGTTCATGCTGCTCTTTATTGGGCGATTCTATGGTATCTAGGGCTGCGCAACCGCACGAGCGTGCTCACCAGTCTGCTCCTTTCGAATTATTCAGAGTTCGCTCTGATCGTGGCGGCGATGGGCGTCGAGGCTGGTTGGTTGGCACCGCACTGGCTGCTCACACTGGTGATTGCGGTCTCAGGAGGATTCGTCGTATCTGCCATCTTCAATCCGAGAAATGTCTCGGGCACTTCCCGTTTGGCTCAATGGCTCCCTGTACGACCACCTCACAAGATTCATCCTGAGGATCGTCCGATCGAGCTGGGAGATGCCACAGATCTAGTCGTCGGAATGGGTAGAGTCGGCCAGGCTACCTACCTTCAACTGAAGAATCAGTATCATAGGAATGTACTCGGAGTTGAGCATGACCCGTACCGAGTAAAGATATTGCGGAAGAAGGGATTTCGCGTGATCGAAGGGGATGCTACGGACTACGACTTTTGGAGCCGTGTCGCGGACAAGGAATCAATCGATGCGATCGTCTTCGCGATGCCTTCCCAACATGCCAATGTGGAGGCCCTGCAGGAGCTGCGCCGCAGTGGTTATGATCAGAAAAAGGGTACGGTCGCAGCGATTGCGCTCTATCGGGAGAATGTCGAGGAACTCCGCGCGCTCGGCCTAGAAACCATTATTCACCTCTATGAAGGAGCCGGAGAGACTCTGGCAGATCGCACGATGGAGATAGTTCAGCAACATCGCATTGCTAGCGCCTGATGTGAAACGCGACTTCGTTGTGATGCGTCCTTGAATCACAATTTGCGATCTGCGGTAACTGAATCCGCCGTCCTTCCTCATTGATGTGTTTCGGAAGTTGTGGTAATGAATGCTCCACTATGGAAGCAAGAATGGACTATGCGAAAGCAGCGCCTGGCGCTCTGCAGGCGATGCTCGCTCTGGAAAAATATGTGCGCAGTTGCGGAATCGATCCCACTCTGCTCGAACTCGTGAAAACACGGGCCTCGCAAATCAATGGCTGTGCCTACTGTCTCGACATGCACACGAAGGATGCTCGGGCTCATGGGGAGACGGAGCAGCGGCTATACACTCTGAGCGCCTGGCATGAGACTCCTTTCTTCACGGAGCGCGAGCGAGCAGCTCTCGAGTGGACTGAAGCTGTCACCTTAGTTGCGGAGACTCATGTGAGCGACGAAGTCTATGCGCGTGCTCGTCAGCATTTCGACGAAACTGAGCTAGCCAATCTGACAGCCGCCATCGTCGCGATCAATGGCTGGAATCGATTTGCGATCAGCTTTCGCGCCGTTCCCGGCACCTATCAGGTCGGAGACCATTCCTGATCAGAAGGATTCCCGACAGCGAGTTCGTGAGTCACTGCTTCTGAGTCACTGTATGTCACTCCGCGAGTAGCATCTCGATCAGGATGCGCTACCTCGCGGAGCGACGATCAGCGATTCTCTTGCAGGTATCGGGCAGGATCGGCCCCGTCGAGAAGCCAGCTCAGATTGAAGCCCACAATCTGAACTGCCTCATGGCATCCATTCGGGCCTCCTTCAAAAAGCAGATAAATCTTTCCTTGGCTCGGTGTCCCAGAGCGACCGACCCCTAGATTCGAATACGCACTCGGGCCTTCATAGACGAGTTTTTTCACAGGCCAAGTGCGCCCTCCGTCAAAGCTGGCCCAGACCGTTGCCCGCTCGCGTGCCGATACGATAGAGTCTCCGACCTTGCCCGGCATTGCTCCCCCATCCGTGTCCACATTGCTGTAAATCAGAATATTCTTTCCTGCTAAAGGCAGCCGTATCATCCCGCCCATCAGACCGTAGGATGTGCCTCTCGCACCATCGGGGAGATCAGGACTGCGATAGGGGGAAAGCCAGAGTTCTCCGCCGTTATCACTGTGCGCGAGGAAACGGTTTCCTCGGCTCATGTGCTCGCGTGAGTTGTAGAGAATGGTTCCGTCGCTGAGTTCAGCCAAGGCAGCTTCGCCCGTGCCCATCACCGGGAAAGGATTGCTGGTCTTCCAAATCGCACCGCCATCATCACTATAGAGGGCGGTGCTGTAGTGGTAGGGACGCCATTGCACTGCATTCGAGTCCTTTGGTCCCATAATGCGGGCGGGCATGATCAATCGTCCTGGATGAGGACCGAATGTCAGAGTGATCCCACACTGCATCGCCGCCACACCCTCCGTTTTCGGAATGTTTCCCATTCCATCGGGCACAATCTTAACTGTCTCTTTTGCCCAAGTCTTCCCGCTATCTAGACTGCGATAGAGCCAACCGGCGGGTGGATTGACATAGAGTAACTGCCCCTTCGATTCATCTATAATTCCACGCCCCCCCTTAGCATCGGGCGCGATCTCGATGTTTGGGCTCCAGGTTTTTCCACCATCGGTGCTACGGCGACAGTTACCGCCACCAGGAGACTGAAAGGCGATCAGCGTGCCATCTGGAGCCGAGAGGACGCCACCCCATCCGCCGCGCTTCTCCCAGAGTTCTTGCATGGGGAGGAAGAGTGGTTCGCCAAGAAATTCCTCCAACTGAGCATTGGTCGCGAAGCTTGGCCTCACCGTCTTCTCGGCCTCTCCCGATTCTGGCGGGGCGGCCTGTGAAAACGCCATCGAGAAGACGTAGGTGAGACCGAGGGCGAGAGGGCAAGGTAACTTCATGAATGGCGAGAAAATAGAATACGATTTTGCCAAGATCACAGCCTCTGGGACAAGTGATTTCCTTCCAAATACGGATTTGCGCCCCAGTAGAAATTTCTTGATCGAGCACCTCCACTCATAAGCGGAGCGGATGAGCACAAAGCATTTGGTGAAAACTCCGGCTTGAGTCTGCTGCGAAGGGATGCGAATCTTCCAGCGCCGTCCCCGTAGTTCAACGGATAGAACGAGGGTTTCCTAAACTCTAGATCTGGGTTCGATTCCCGGCGGGGACATGCTTTTTCTGCGAGATTTTTCTGCGAGAGCGTGAGAAGTCGTGCAGAGAATGGTAGATGTGACAGATATCAGCTACGCGCTTACCATACGGTCTCTTACGTCCGGGCGGGATCAAGAGTAGCCCAGATAGATTTTCTCACGATTCCCAAGTTTCCCCTTTCCATCGACGCTGAACTGGCTACAGATAGGCATCCTTTTTCTCAACAAGTTCCTCAAGTTATGTCCACAGAACGTACCCTCATCCTTCTCAAGCCCGACTGTGTCAAGAACGCCCATTGCGGCGAGGTAATCGCACGCTTTGAAAAAGCTGGATTCGCGATTCGAGGGGCGAAAATGATGCGTCTCTCTGATCGCTTGCTTGCCGAGCACTACAGTCATGTGGCCGACAAACCTTTCTTCCCGGATATTGTCGCCTTCATGCAGTCCTCTCCGGTGGTGGCGCTGATTCTGGAGGGAGATGATGTGGTAACGAAAGTCCGCGCGATGCTCGGGCCGACCAATTCAAAAGAGGCTGCACCCGGTACCATTCGCGGCGACTTTGGCCAGGATATGATGGTCAATGTCTGTCATGCTTCCGATTCGCCGGAGAACGGAGAGATCGAAGTGCGCCGATTCTTTTCAGAGAGCGAGATTTTTGGCTGATTTCGAGTCGGAAATTCAAAATAGAAGCCGCTCTTCCAGGGATGTGGAGGAAGCAGGGTGGTGAAAAGTGAATTCATCAGCCCGAGACTTGTTCTCTTGTACCAGAGCACGTCTGCGGATCTCGTGCTCTCATGATTCGATCTCTTGGTTTTCGGCGTTATTTCCTGAATTTTTGCTTCACGGTTGTGGAAGCTGCCCTATAGTTCCCGCCCAATGTCTGAATCCGAGAATCAGGGAGTTGATCGCCCCGAAAAATTGATGGCTGTGAACCGGGGCGAAATCGCCATCCGGATTTTTCGTGCTGCTACCGAGTTAGGACTGCGCACGGTCGCGATTTATGCAGAGGAGGATCGCTTCTCGCGTCATCGTTTTAAAGCGGATGAGGCGTATCGCCTCCGGCAGGAAAAAGGTCCGGTGGGTGCGTATCTCGACATCGAGGGCATCATCAGCCTCGCTCGTGAAAAAGGTGTCACGCTGATTCACCCTGGATACGGCTTTCTCTCAGAGAACGCGGATTTCGCGCGTGCCTGTCGCGAGGCGGGTATCAAATTCGTCGGTCCCGATCCGGAGATGCTGGATGCTATGGGAGACAAGGTTTCCGCTCGGGCATTGGCTGCGAAGGCGAAGGTGCCGACTCTACCAGGTACGGAGCATCCGGTGTCTGATCGAGCGGAGGCGCTGAAAGCTGCGCGTGAAATCGGATTTCCTTTGATTATCAAGGCTGCCTACGGTGGTGGTGGTCGCGGAATGCGAGTCGTACAGCGCGAGGAAGATCTCGACAGCTTATTGGATCAGGCACAAACAGAGGCGGAGAACGCCTTCGGAAATCCGGCAGTCTTTCTCGAACGATTTATCTCGCGTGCGAAGCATATCGAAGTGCAAATCCTAGGCGATAAGCACGGGAATATCGTCCATCTCTACGAGCGCGATTGCTCGGTTCAGCGTCGTCACCAGAAAGTGATCGAGATCGCGCCCTCTGTAAATCTTGATGAAGATGTGCGGCGCGAACTCTGCGAGGCCGCTGTCACTCTGGCGAAGCAGATCGAATATAATAACGCCGGGACGATCGAGTTCCTCTACGATGTCGATACGAAGGACTGGTTCTTCATCGAAATGAATCCTCGAATTCAGGTGGAACATACGGTGACGGAGCTCATCACCGGCATCGACCTAGTGCGGTCTCAGATTCTAGTCGCCCAAGGACATTCGCTTTTTAGCCATGAAATCGATATCCCCGAGCAGGAAGAGATTCCGCGGAACGGCTACGCAGTTCAGGCGCGAATCACGACAGAGGACCCGACCCACGGGTTCGCGCCCGATTATGGCAGAATTCTGAATTACCGTTCCGCTGCAGGATTCGGCATCCGTCTGGATGCGGGAGCGGGAGATGCGGGGTCGGTGATTACTCCCTACTATGACTCGATGCTGGTGAAGCTGACGGCCTATGGTCCACGCTTCGACATCGTTCTTCAGAGGTTGCATCGCGCTCTGCGAGAGTTTCGCATTCGTGGAGTCAAAACGAACATTCCTTTCCTAGAGAATCTGGTCGTGGATCCGACTTTCCGGGCCGGAGATGCAACAACCCGCCTGATCGATACAACGCCGGATCTGTTTAAGTTTAAGCCTCGGAAAGACCGTGCGACGAAGCTGCTCAATTATCTGAGTGACGTCACCGTGAATGGTAATCCCACGACTAAGGGCTATCGTCCTTCAGGAGTTCTGCCTCGTGCTCATGCCCCTACGTATGATCGAAAGACGGAGCTTCCGCGTGGATCTCGCGATCTGCTAAGAGAGATCGGGCCAGAGCGATTTTCTGCGTGGATTCGAGAAAAGAAACCTCTTCTGATCACAGATACCACCATGCGGGATGCTCATCAGTCGCTGATCGCGACACGGATGCGCACGGCGGACATGCTCAATGTCGCTCCCGCTGTCGCCCATCGGACTCCGAATCTCTTCAGTCTGGAAATGTGGGGTGGAGCGACCTTTGATGCAGCGATGCGCTTTCTCAAAGAGTCGCCTTGGGATCGATTGCGCAGCCTGCGAGAGGCGATTCCCAACATCTGTTTCCAGATGCTTTTTCGTGGATCGAATGCGGTGGGCTATTCCAATTATCCGGACAATGTGGTGGCTGGCTTCGTCAAACATGCAGCGGAATCGGGGATGGATATCTTCCGGATTTTCGACTCGCTGAACTACCTTCCGAACATGAAGGTCGCGATGGAAGCGGTTCGGGCGCAACCCTACGCGATATGCGAAGCGGCAATTTGTTACACTGGAGATATTAATGATCCGAAGCGGGACAAGTTTTCGCTGCAATACTATGTGGCCAAGGCGAAGGAATTGGAGAGAATGGGTGCACATATCCTGTGTATCAAGGACATGGCAGGTCTCTGTCGCCCCTTCGCCGCGAGAAAGCTCTTCACTGCTCTGCGCGAAGAAATCGGTCTGCCCATTCACTTTCACACGCACGACAGTTCGGGGATCAATGCGGCCTCCATCCTGTCCGCAGCGGAGGCCGGGGTGGATATCGTCGATCTGGCGCTGGCCTCGATGTCTGGCTCGACGAGTCAGCCGAACTTGAACTCGGTCTGTGCGGCTCTGTCCGGTCACGAACGCGATCCAGGACTCAACTTCGACGCTCTGAATGAGATGTCGGATTATTGGGAGGAAGTTCTCGAGTTTTATCAACCCTTCAATACAGCCCCTCGCTCCGGATCGGCGGAGGTGTACTTCCACGAAATGCCTGGGGGGCAGTTCACGAATTTGAAGGAGCAAGCGAACGCGATGGGACTGGGGGACCGCTGGCGCGATATCGCGCGCACCTATGCAGAGGTGAACCAGCTCTTCGGAGATATCATCAAGGTGACTCCGAGCTCGAAAGTGGTGGGCGACATGTGCATGTATTTGGTCACGCGGGGGATTCGACCCCAGGATGTGACTCAGTTGGCCCCTGGATCGCAGGACTTTCCGGAGTCAGTGATCGATATGCTCTCCGGCGGACTAGGGCAGCCCGACGGCGGATGGCCAGCGGATGTGCAGCGCGTAGTGTTGGGGGATCGCGTGCCCACGACAAAGCGCCCGGGAGAACTCGCAACTCCGGTCGACCTAGAGGAGAAGCGTGCAGAGCTGGCGAAGACGCATGGACGGGAGATCAGCGATGATGATCTCTACAGTCATCTGATGTACCCGGCGGTCTTTCCTGACTTCGAGAAATTCGTATCTACCTATGGAAAGGTTACAGGACTGCCTACGACCGCCTTCTTTTATGGACTCAGCGTCGGTGAAGAGATCGAGGTATGGATCGACGATGGAAAACTGCTCTTCATCAAGCTCATCGGTATCGGCGAGGCGGATGACACCGGACATCGTACGATTTTCTTCGAGTTCAACGGGATGCCGCGCGAGGCTCTGGTGCTCGATCGTTCGCTAGCGGCGAAGGATGCGGTTTCGAAGCCAAAAGGTGATATCAATGATCCAATGCAGGCTGTGGCGCCCATGCCTGGAATGGTCACAGATGTCGTCGTCGGCATCGGAACTCGAGTGAAATCCGGGGATCCTCTCCTCACGATCGAGGCGATGAAGATGCTGACCACTATCTCAGCGAGTAGCGACGGAGTGGTGGAGGAGATTTTAGTGAAGAAGGGGGATTCAGTTGCGACGGACGATCTTCTCGCGAAACTTCATCAGTGAAGTCGACTTATCCTGAACATATCTCTTTCTCACACCTATAGAACTATGGACGAACCAACCCAGAATCTTCTCAAAATCGGACTTCCGAAAGGCAGTCTGTTCAATCCTACGATGGATCTCTTTGAAAAGGCGGGCTACAACATCCACGGCGCAGACCGATCCTATCGTCCCTCAATCGACGATACAGAACTCGACTTGCGCTTGATTCGCGCTCAGGAAATCGGTCGTTATGTGGACCATGGTTTTCTAGATTGCGGAATCACAGGTAAAGACTGGGTCGCAGAAAATAGAGCGAATGTCCATGCCGTCTGCGATTTGAAGTACAGTCGTGCCACGTCCAATCCGACTCGATGGGTTCTGGTGGTACCGAATGACTCACCGATTCAATCCGTAAAGGATCTGGAGGGAAAGCGGATCGCTGCCGAGGCGATAGGGATCGTCGAGCGATATCTAGAGGCGAACGGGGTGAAGGCTGAGGTCGAATTCAGTTGGGGAGCCACAGAGGTGAAGGTTCCGGATCTCGTCGACGCCATCGTCGACATTACCGAAACTGGCTCTTCCTTGAAGGCAAACAATCTTCGTATCGTCGATGTGCTGATGGAGAGCTATCCACAGCTCATCGCCAATCATGATGCCTGGGCAGATCCGTGGAAGCGGTCAAAAATCGAGCGACTGTCCGTACTCCTGCGCGGTGCACTGATGGCCCGCGACATGGTGGGGCTGAAACTCAATCTGCCAGAGCTTTCGCTTGAGAAGGTCGGGACTTTGCTCCCTTCTCTGCGCAATCCGACTGTTTCACGTTTGGCTCAACAAGGCTGGGTGGCTCTCGAGACGGTTTTGACTGAGCGCGAGGCCCGTGAGATCGTGCCACTGCTAAAAGAACATGGAGCAGAAGGAATCATTGAATATCCCTTGAACAAAGTGATCGAGTGACCGATAATTCCCGCCCGCGTCCGGTTCGGGTAAATTGCCACGAGGCGATTACGACGGACCGGAATAAACTAACATTGATTAACGAAATATGGGTTCTCTGAAGAAAAAGCGGAAGACCAAGATCAACAAGCACAAGCGAAGCAAGCGCATGAGGGCGAATCGCCACAAGAAGCGTTTGCGTTACAAGAGCTGACCGCTGATCTTGGCGTAATGAAAATGAAGCGTACTGGTGGCCTGACTCGATTTGATCACCAACGTTTCATTATGCTCGGGAACAGCGCTTTTTTACGAGTTTTTCCCATCGCGGGAGTCACGCTCATGGCGCTGTGGGTTTCCACAGGTAGGGCTGAAGCTCCCGTGTCGACTGCGTCGGCCACGCCAGCGAAGACAAGGCAGCTCGACGACTTCGCGCAGCTCTACGTAGATCAATTCTTCGAACCGGATGCGAGACTGAATCTCTCGACCGAGGGACAGAAGAAGAGCGCCGCTCTGGCACAGTATGCCATCGGACAATTACTGGAGGATGAGGGGCGGATGGAGGATGCCATCGCGGCCTACCGAAATTCGCTCGATTCTCAGTCCGGGCAGATCGATCTCGCCCGGAAGACCGCGCATTTGCTCGCAAATTCCGGACGTGTACAGGAGGGGCAAGATCTGTTGGAGAAAGTCTTTTCTGAAAGTTCTGATAAATACCTGGTTCACCTCGCTCTGTCGGAATATCTTTCGACCTATCGAAGTCAGGATACGGATGCGATGAAGAGATCGCTCGAGATCGCGGAGGGAGCGGTAAAGAAATTCCCAGATGAGGTAGCAGTCTATGGTCACCTGATCGCTCTGTATTCCTCGCTCCAGAGGCGAGATGAAGCCCGCAGTATCGTATCTGAAGTGCTGAAGCAAGATCATAGCGATCCTCGATTTTGGCTCGATCTCGGGCGGATCGCTGTGCGAGCTTGGCCCATCGAAAAGGGCGGATCGGGGCCGAATGCGACGCTGGTGGGTGGAATCTTCAGCAAGGCGATGGATAGAGCCGGAGAAGATGAGGGAGTGATCGAAAGCGTAGGCGATTTCTACCTCAGTAGTGGACAAATCGACCAAGCGATTTCCGCTTTTAAAAAGTGTGTCGGAATGAGTCCGGCGAGTCTGGAAGTTCGAGAA
>JBDHQE010000280.1:0-4591 GCA_039806885.1 Verrucomicrobiales bacterium | reverse complement strand
CTCTTGGAGCGATGTTTTCACTATGGCCTGACCGATTCTCTGGTTATTCTTCACAATTGGCAGCGTTGGGGATATGACTATCGACTTCCCGATATTTTCCCACCCAATCCGAAGCTGGGCACCATCGAGGACCTGCGACACCTGGGCGATCTCTGTAGGAAACATGGCGTCTTGTGGGGACTCCATGACAACTACATCGACATCTATCCAGATGCTGAGGGCTTTTCTTACGATCTGACCAGCTTTCATCCGGATGGTCGTCCACGTATGGCCTGGTTGAACGAGGGACGACAGGCTCAGAGTTACCAGTTGCGCCCAGACCGGCTGCGACCTTTTCTCGAAAGAAACCTCTCCTTGATCCAGGATGCGTTCCATCCGACGACATCTTTCGTCGATGTCTGGTCGTCGATGAACGTATTCGACTTTTATGATCGCGATGGTCGGTTTCATTCTCGGACGGAGACTCGAAAGGCTTGGGGAGATGCCTTTTCTACCATCCGCAAAACATTCGGCGGGAACGCGCCCACCATCAGCGAGGCGGGGAGCGATCAGCTCGTCGGACAGCTCGACGGGGCAGACTGTCAATTTCTGATGATCGCACAAAAGGGTGATCGCCATGTTCCAGAGCGTCCCTGCGACGATTGGGAGCGCGTTCCCTGGTTCGATGCCGTGCTGCATTCGCGTTTTTCGCTTCACGGAGTCGGCTATTCCGTACGCTATCAGGGGCCTCTGCCCCGTGACCTCCACGGAATCGGCAGCGATGACTACATCAGTGCGGAGATACTGACCGGACACGCGCTGATGGTGGACCGTGGCAGCTTGATCCACGATGCCGTTCGGAAATATTGGCTCGCTCAGGACATCATTGCATCGCTGCGATCTGACGAAATCAAAAGCGTGACGTTCGATCACGACGATATTCATCGCCTGATCGTACGATGGAAATCAGGAGCTACGATTCATGTGAATCGTGGAAAAGACGACTGGAAAATCGATAGTCGAGTTCTACCTGAATATGGGTTTCTCGCTCGCTCCGGAGACGCTGAAGCCTCCATTGAACGAATTCAGGGGCAGGTCGTGGAGCAATCGCGATCGCTTGGCAAAACCTACTTCAACGGGCGTGGCTTCGTTCCCAATGCTCCTCTGGAGATCCGTCCCCGTGCGGTGGGATTAGAGGATTTAGGAAATCGTGAGTTTCGACTGCTGGTCGACTGGGAGGCAAAACAGGCGACGGAAACCGATATGAGCGTCTTTTACCACTTTATTTCTGCATCCGACCAAACCAAAGAAGAAAACACGAAAGACATGTTTACTGGCGGAGGAGATCCGACTCCGCCGAGTTCCCAGTGGCAGGATACGATTCAGACAGGCAAGAACTGGAAAATTCGTATTCCAGAAAACTTCGGGCCTGGAGAGTATTCGATTCGCGTGGGGCTCTTCGACAGAAAAGGCCGTGGTCAGCGTGCTTACCTGCGTGGAAGCGACGATGGGAATCATCGCTATGAAATCGCTCGTCTCGTGCTCGAAGGAAATTCGCAGCAGCCGGGGCAAATCACCACGATTCGGATGATCGAGAGCCAACTCCCTGAGTCTCCTCAGCTAATGCCCAATCTGACGGCGACGGATTTTGGTGATGTGATCACAAGTAATGGGATTCGAATCATCACAGAAGCGGAGAGCATTCGCGTCACTCCCCTTCCCGACGAACCCATGACCGCTCTGTCTCTGCGACCGGAGAAAATCACAGGCTCGAAATTCGTTCCTGAGCGAATCGAAGCCTGCGATATCACAGGACAAGTAATTCGGAAAATCGATTTTCAAATGAAGGATACATTGCTCAGCTTTTTACCAATTCCAGAAGCATTCTCCTACCGTATCGTCAAGGCGAAGCCGTGAGACTCTAAAAGCTGCTGTTTCCGTGGCAAGAAGCAGGCCTTCAACAGTCCCTGTTCTACTGCTGAGCTACTGTAGAATTTTTTAAAATTTGCTTACGTTCCCGAATTCACCTCGTGACAGTTTTTCTATCTGAACATCTACGCCTTCAGAGAGCGTGTGGGTTTCTCAGATTATTTAGTCTGTTTGTCGGAAATTTGCTTCTCCGAGGTCTTCTTTGCCAGAGACAATGGCTTTTCCGACGGCCCTGCTTGTGCTCCGGGTTTCTTTGCCTTTGCCTTTGCCTTTGCCGTCCAGAATGATTCCCCTGATCTCGCTTCCCATGCATTGGCGTCCCACGGATTGGCCATCGACGCGACTGTCTGAGAAGAATCTTTACGCATCGAACTGCAATCGTCACCGCTGGTCGTTGCGGTGAGAAACCAAAACGGAAGGAGAAGGATCAGAAAAAGTCGCATTAAATATTATTTTATGAAATCTATAATTATTATAAATAATTGCAAATATAATTATAGAATTTATGGAAAAATAATTTTCCCTATTCCTCGGATTCGTAAAATCACGGATCGAATCTGAGATCGGATGATTCTACTTTTGGATCAATCCATGTGCCTTCATCCAGTGGAGGTAAGCGCTAGCACAGGCGTCTAGATTGCTCAATTCTCCACCCCCTCGGAGCGGAGAGCACATCTCGAAGACGGCGGTGCCATCAAATCCCCCATCCTGTAGTCCCTGGAAAAATGCGGAATAGTCGATGAATCCCCTTCCAAAAGGAACTGCCCGCACCCAGTCCGTTGGTTGGCGATCATAGTTGACCATCTCTGGTCGATAGCGATATCGAGGAGTCCGAAGGTAGTCCGCATTGGTCGTGATTACCGTGTGTGGAGCCGCGAGCTTGGCACTTTCATACAGATTCTCTCCGCGCAATGCAGGAGACCAAGCGTCGAAGCCCAGATGGCAATTCGGACGGTCGATGTCTGTCAACAACTCGATCAGTGACTCCGTATGCAGACCGATGTCGTGATGATTCTGAATCGCGAGACTCACGCCATGCGCCGCCGCACGATCACACATCTCCCGAATCGTCGAAACACAATTTCTCCATTGCCATTGAAGATCCTGTCCGTCGTTTTCATAGGCCGTAAAGATGCGCACAAACTTTGCCCCCAGCTCTCTGGCGATGTGCGCCAGTGATTCGACGTAGGCGATCTGAAATTCCAGATGTGGCACCTCCCCTCCTACCCCCGAGGGTAGCAAGAGATTCGTATAGGCCGCCAGCACGTCGCAGCGAATCCGCGCAGCGACCAGAGCCTTTTTGAGTTCAAAGATTCGCTCCTCATCCGCATCCAGCGGGGACAGATGAGGGCGCTTCCCCGCGATCATTACAGATGAAAATCCAAGTTCATCCGCATGATGGATGAAATCAGAAAGACCGAGAACAGCCTGTCCCCAGAGTCCGGCGTAGCTAATCGAAAATAAGCAAGGCTGCATGGCTGAAATGGTGAGGGAAAGATGGACGAAGGTCAAGAGAGTCTGTATGCTCCATTGACATCGATGCCATCGGAAATTTGGACGCCCTGCGACTCTCCGAAATGACTTGCTACAGCGTTACCGAAGTGCAAGTTCGCTCCATGCTTCCGCCATTCAAGCTCCGCTCCCCGCACTCATGTTCGACAATCCTATGTCTAACACTCCTTCTGACGCTAGTCGCAGTATCGGGCTTCTCTTCCGAGATCAGAGTGTCCGATCCCGAGGCGGCTCGCAAGGCCGTAAATGATGCAAAACCGGGGGATCTCATCATACTGGCTGCTGGAGAATGGCGTGATGTCGATCTACGCTTCTATGGAAGTGGCTCGGCAGAGCATCCAATCAGAATCCAGGCGGAGGAAGCGGGAAAAACGATCCTCACTGGCGGTTCACGCATCCGAATCGGCGGAGAATACTTGGTAGTCAGTGGTCTCTGGATGCGAAATCCGGCCGTTGAAAAAGCCGACCCAGTCGAGTTTCGCATCGATTCAAAGACTCGGGCCAGTCATTGCCGATTGACACAGTGCGCGATCACTGAGGATGTGAATTTCAGTGCCAGCCACGAGTCAAATCGCTGGGTTGGCATTTTCGGAGAGGACAACCAAGTGGATCATTGCAATTTTTCAGGAAAGAAAAACGTCGGCACAACTCTCGTCGTTTGGCTGGGAGAAGGCAATGTCGGGCACCACCGTATTCTGGCGAATCATTTCGCCAATCGTCCGCCTCTCGGTCAGAACGGAGGGGAAACGATTCGCATCGGCGACAGCACTACATCCATGCTGTCAGCTCATTGCCTCATCGAAGGAAATAAATTCGTGCGCTGCGATGGTGAGGTCGAGATTATCTCAAACAAGTCGTGTCACAACATCTATCGGAACAATTGGTTCATCGAGTCACAGGGGACGCTCACTCTTCGCCACGGCAATGACTGCCTCGTGGAAGGCAACTACTTTATCGGAAAGAAGCGATCCTCGACAGGCGGAGTGCGCGTGATCGGAGAGCGCCATCGCGTGATCGGCAATGTTTTTTCTGAATTAGAGGGCGATGGGTATCGGGCTGCCATTTGCCTCGCTTCAGGCATCCCGAATAGTCCGCTTTATGGTTATTTTCAGGTCATCAATGCTGAAATCCGCGAGAATACGATTCTCGACTGCAAAGTTCCTATCGTAAT
>JBDHQE010000279.1:0-4610 GCA_039806885.1 Verrucomicrobiales bacterium | reverse complement strand
GCCTCTTCAAGCAGGTCCCCGTCTTCTCCCAGGATCCAGAATCCGGATGGGGATACAGCGAGGAATCTAAGCCCATGCTTCAGACTTCGCATGGCTTCCTGCCTTGGGATGACCAGCACCACATCTCCCTCTCTCAGACCAAGGGAGAGCACGATGGACGCTGGATCTTCGCCAACGCGAACAACACGCCACGAGTCGCTCGCCTGAGCTTTGAGAACTTCAAAACGGAAGAGATTCTCGAAATCCCGAACAGCTCTGGCAATCACTCATCACCCTTCATCACGGAGAACTCGGAGTACATCGTCGCAGGCACCCGCTTCGCTTATCCACTGGATGACGAAGGAGCTAATCCCGACGTGCCGATCAGTTCGTATAAAGAAAACTTCAAGGGCACGCTGAGCTTTATCTCCATCGCCCCCGATACAGGACGAATGAAGGTCGCCTTCCAAATTCTCATGCCTGGGATCGACTTCGACCTGTCTCGTGCTGGCAAAGGGAAGTCACACGGATGGTTCTTCTTCTCCTGCTACAATAGCGAACAGGCGCACACGCTGTTGGAAGTCAATGCTTCTCAGCGCGATAAGGACTTCATCGCCGCCGTCAACTGGAAGAAGGCCGAGGAATACATCAAGGCAGGAAAAGGTCGAGTTTCCAAAACGAAGTATCGTCACAATGTGTGGAATCACGAAACTCACTCCGCCACCTCGAATGAAGAGACAGAAGTCCTCGTCCTGGATGCCAAAGAGTTGAAGGATCTACTCTATCTCATGCCATGTCCCAAGTCTCCTCACGGCTGTGACACGGACCCCAGCGGCAGCTATATCATCGGCAGTGGCAAGCTGGCCGCTCTCATTCCCGTCTTTTCCTTCGACAAGATGTTGAAGGCGATCGAAGCCAAAGACTTCGAAGGCGAATTCGAAGGACTGAACGTGCTCAAGTATGACTCCGTCCTACACGGAGAAGTGAAGAAGCCTGGCCTCGGACCCTTGCACACCGAATTCGACGGAAAGGGATTCGCCTACACCACCATGTTCGTCTCTTCTGAGCTGGTGAAGTGGAATCTCGAAACTCTGGAAGTCGTAGATCGTCAGCCGACATTCTACTCTCCCGGTCACATGATGATTCCTGGTGGCAACACCGCCAAACCGCACGGAAAATATGCTGTCGCCTACAACAAGATCACCAAGGATCGCTACCTACCCACCGGCCCAGAGCTCTGTCAGTCAGCCCAGCTCTTCGATATCTCCGGAGACAAGATGAAACTGCTCTTGGACTTCCCGACCATCGGCGAGCCGCATTATGCTGAAGCCATCCCAGCGTCCATGATCGAACCCAATTCCAGAAAAATCTATAAACTGGAAGAGAATAAACATCCTTTCGTTACCACCAGCGAGAAAGACGCCCGCGTCGTCCGCGATGGCAACCGAGTGGATGTGTATATGACAGCGATTCGCTCGCACCTAGCTCCTGATAATATCGAGGGAATCAAAGTCGGGGATGATGTGTTCTTCCATGTCACCAATCTCGAACAGGACTGGGATGTGCCACACGGATTTGCAATCAAGGGAGCCGCGAATGCGGAACTCCTGATCATGCCTGGCGAAACCTCAACTCTCCGCTGGAAACCCAATCGCACAGGGGTCATCGCCTTCTACTGCACAGACTTCTGCTCCGCGCTTCACCAAGAGATGCAGGGATATGCGCGCGTCTCGCCCGCTGATTCGACGGTGGAACTTCGCTTCGGCATCGGAGAGACCGCACCGAAATAGTCCACTGACATGTAAGCATTTTCCGGAGGCATGAGTGGCGATTGCCTTCGGAGATCCCAGCCGGGCGGAGTCTGATCCACTCCGTCCGGCCCCTCGCCACCCTCCTTCTCTACTCTAGCCGAATACTGGCACCTGATCGGCCTACACGGCCCAGATAGTACGTCACCTTTTTTCTCGAAATTCTCACCCCCATTTTCGCCACATGAAATCACTCCTTCCCATGACTAGGGCAATCGTCGCCCTCGCTGTCCTCTCGATGGCCATCGCCTTCTTCGTCCCTCTCTGGGAAATTCTACTGTGGGCACCCCAGTATCCCGAAGGCCTCCAGATGTATATTTGGCTCAATCACCTCAGCGGTGATGTGGAAATCATCAACGGTCTTAATCACTACATCGGTATGGCCGAAATCCACGAGCAAATGTTCCCGGAATTCGGCTTTATGGGCTATGTCTTGATCGGCATCATCCTCTTCGGCCTCGTCCCTGCCATCACGGGAAAATATAAGTGGCTCATCGCCTTTGTCGCCTTTCTGGCCCTCTGTGGCGGAGTCGGACTCTGGGACTTCTGGCACTGGAGCTATAACTACGGACACAATCTCGATCCGAAAGCCGCGATTCAAGTGCCTGGGATGTCTTACTCCCCTCCCCTGCTCGGCTACAAGGCCCTCCTGAACTTCGTTGCCTACTCTGGCCCGGCGATTGGGGGATGGATTCTGATCAGTGCCGGAACCCTCACTGGAGGAATGCTTTTCTGGGAGATTCTTCGTCGCAGGAAAAAAGCGGCACCCGCGCAGACCAGCTCTGTCGAATCCACCAGCTCAGCCTCAGCGGTAAGCACTGGCATTCTGATGATCACGGCGGGAGGTCTGCTTAGTTCCTGTAATGCCACACCCGTCGCTATCGACTACGGACATGACGAATGTGCTAGCTGCCAAATGCTTATTTCCGATGCCAAGTTCGCTGCGGAGTGGATCACCGAGAAAGGAAAGATCTATAAGTTCGACGATCTCGGCTGCCTCTACGATTTCATCACAGATGAACACCTTCGTGGTCAGGGATATATGACTTCCTTCGAAGCTAATGAAACATTCCTGAGCCTCGACTCTGCCATGCTACTCCAACATCCCGGCCTACGCTCACCGATGCGCAGTCATATCGCAGCCTTTTCGGATCCCCCATCTGCTGAGGCTATCGCTGACAAGCTGGGCCGTGATCAGGGGAAATTACTGACTTGGGCAGATTTTCTGCACGGAAAAGCCGATGCTGAAGCAGCGGAAAACAAGTCGATCACCACCAACTAACACACTTTTACCTCAATTCAGCCGTGAACCCGAGTCGCCACCTCGCCCTCACTGCTCTCGCCCTATTCATTCTCGTTACGATCCTTCCTGAGCGAGTGATCGCAGACGAAGTACGAGTGGGCACGGGACAGCCTTTTTCCAGTCTAAAAGCGGCTCTACAAGCCGCGAATCCCGGTGACACCATCCTAATCGAGCCGGGTGAATACGCAGAAGGCAATCTCCTGATCGATAAATCCGTCACCCTGCGAGGCCGGGACTTCCCAGTCTTGAATGGAGAAGGGAAATTCGAGGTAATCACCATCACGGCTCCTGATGTCACGATCGAAGGGCTCGAAATCCGTGATACCGGCACTGGTAGTCTCGAAGACATCGCCGGGATCAAGGTCAAAGACAGCTCTGGTGCTCGCATTATCGGAAATCGTCTCCGACATTGCACCTTTGCGATCTACCTTTCGCAGTCAAAAGATTGCGTAATTTCAGGAAACGATATCCGCAACAGTGCCAACGATGAGCAAACGACCGGCAACGGGATCCACTTCTGGCACTGCTCAAAGGTCACCGTCACTCAAAATACGGTTCAGGGCCAGCGTGATGGCATCTACTTCGAGTTCACCACAGAGTCTCTGATCGAAGACAATCAGGTCTTCGAAAACTTCCGATATGGGCTGCATTTCATGTTTTCCCACAGCAACGCATACCATCGCAATACCTTTCAGCACAATGGCGCAGGCGTGGCCGTAATGTATTCTCGACAGGTCGAGATGAGCGAGAATCATTTTCTGTCCAATTGGGGAGGTGCCTCCTACGGCCTGCTGCTCAAAGAGATGACAGATGGCACTCTCAATCACAATATCTTCGAGAAAAATACTGTCGCCCTGACCATGGATGGATCGAATCGCATGACGATTCGTGAAAACGAGTTCCGATCGAACGGACGCGCCATCAATCTCAATTCGAACTGCTCAGCGAATCATTTTCTCTCCAACAATTTCATCGCCAACTCCTTCGACTTCACGGCACGGGGCGAACTCGGGGACAATCGCCTGTTGGCGAACTACTGGGATCGCTACGAAGGCTACGACCTTGCCCGAGATGGTACGGGTGACGTTCCCTATCGTCCCGTCAGTCTCTACGCCACAATGGTGAATCGCATCCCTCCATCCATTCTCCTGATGCGCAGTCCTGTCGTTCATCTGCTCGATCAAGCCGAGAAAATTTTTCCTTCCATTACTCCGGAGACGGTGATCGACGGGCAACCAGCCATGCGCCCATATCCTCTCACGAATTCGTGGCATAAGACGCAGTAACCCGAATTACGTTTCATTCCCTTCCTATGCTCACTGCCCAGAACATCAGCAAATCCTTCGGTCGTCTCAAGGCGCTCGATGACTTTTCTGCCACCTTAGCTCTCGGTCATACTGTCCTCCTCACTGGTCCGAATGGCTCGGGGAAAACCACCTTTCTGAAATGCGTTCTCGGACTCGTCCAGCCCGACGATGGTAGTCTCACGCTGGACAATCAGAATCTCCTCCAGCAGCCCG
>JBDHQE010000278.1:0-4639 GCA_039806885.1 Verrucomicrobiales bacterium | reverse complement strand
CTTTTCTCCTCACCCTTTTTACAGCTCAGATCAGAGTCCGCTCGGTCCAGTCGATGAGTTTCGCGACATGGTGAAAGCCTTGCACCACGCTGGCATTGAAGTCATCCTAGATGTTGTGTACAACCATACTGCTGAGGGAGGAAGTAATGGGCCAACTTTTTCCTTTCGTGGAATCGAGGATGCTACGTATTACTTGCGAGACCATGAGCGCGGACAATACGCGAACTACAGCGGCACGGGCAACACGCTCAATGCGAACCATCCTGTGGTACGTCGCCTGATTCTTGATAGCCTGCGCTACTGGGTGAATGAGATGCATGTGGACGGGTTTCGATTCGACCTCGCGTCTATCCTCTCCCGTGATGAGTCCGGCCAAGTATTGCCCAATCCTCCCGTCGTCTGGGATATCGAAACTGAACCTTCGCTGGCCGGAGTCAAACTGATCGCCGAAGCCTGGGATGCCGCAGGTCTCTACCAGGTCGGGAGTTTCGTCGGGGATGCGTGGAAAGAGTGGAATGGACGTTTCCGAGACGACGTGCGCGAATTTTTCCGGGGGGCTGAAGATTCGGTCAGTCGAGTAGCGGATCGACTGATCGGTAGTCCCGAGATATACCTGCATCAGGGTCGGGAAGCAGAGCAAAGTGTGAATTTCGTCACCTGTCACGACGGATTTACCATGAACGATTTAGTTACCTATGAGTCCAAGAATAATGGGGCGAATGGTGAAGAAAATCGCGACGGGGCAAATGATAATCGTAGTTGGAACTGCGGAGTCGAGGGACTGACTGAGGACCCTGAAATCGAGACTCTGCGCGAGCGACAGATCAAGAACTTCTTCGCCACCACCCTCCTCTCCCTAGGCGTGCCGATGATTCTGATGGGTGACGAAATGCGACGCTCACAGGGTGGCAATAATAACGCCTACTGCCAGGACAATGAGACGAGTTGGCTAGACTGGAGTCTGCTCCCCGAACACGCGGGCCTACACCGATTTGTTACACAACTCGCGGAGCGGCGACAGCGTCGCGATCTCGGGCCGGAGGGCCAGTGTCTCAGCGAGCTGATTCGCGAGGCCGAGATCATCTGGCACGGCACCCGCTGCGGTCAGCCAGACTGGAGTGAGCAGTCACATAGTCTGGCGCTAACCGTAGAGATTCGCCGACATCGCATGAGGTTCCATTACATGATGAACGCCTGGCGGGAACCTCTATTTTTCGAATTACCATGTGTAGCAGGAGCCGAATGGCGACGGTGGATCGATACAGCTCTGGCTTCCCCGGAAGACATCGTTTCCTGGGAGGAAGCTCCAATCTTTCATCAGCACGAGTATCGCGTCGAAGCTCATTCCGTCGTCGCTGTCGTCGCCCGAATAGAGGAGGCGTAAATCATGACTCGATTCCGCTCAAATTCTTTGACGTAATCTCGCTCTCCTCCACAGTTCGACGGTGCCATTCTACCTGCTACTACCCTTATTTGCCGCGATCTTTTACGCATTCGGATCCATCACGCTCAAACGCGCCCTGCGCGAAGGAGTCGGGATGCGGCAGCTCTTTCACTTCTCGAATATCGTTTTGGGGCTCACATTCCTCCCTCTACTGCTGCATGGAGCCGGTTCGGCGCACTGGGCGGAAATCTGGCGACCACTCCTCATGGGGACCATCTTCTTTGCTGGAAACTGGCTTACTTTCCTCGCGATTCGCCGAGGAGATGTTTCTCTGGTCACCCCACTGATGGGGACCAAGGTGGTCTTCGTCGCACTAGGGGTCGTATTACTGACTGGACGTAGTCCCAGTGTAGTCTTGTGGGGGGCGGCTGCACTCACGACAATCAGCATCTTCGTGATGGGATTGACGGATATCAAGATGGGCAATCGGCTTCTGTTCACGATTATCACCGCTCTATCGAGCGCTGCGATCTTCGCCTTCAGCGATGTAATGGTCAGCGCCTGGGCTGCCGAATTTGGGGCATTGCCCTTTCTGGCGATCGGCTGTGGTACCGTCGGTCTGTGGAGTGCGGTCATCTGGTTCTTCCAGGGGCGTCCGGATTTCTTTCCTCGGGGAGGTGGAGCCACTGCCGCCTGGTGGGGTGCCGTGCTGATCGCCATTCAGGCGATGATCCTGAGCTTCGCACTCGCCTTTTTTGACGACGCCACCGGTCTAAATATTGTCTATACTTCGCGTGGTCTGTGGGTGATCGCCTTGGTGATGGTCTTTGGGACGGCCCTCGGGAATAACGAACATCGAGACTCTGGGCGTGCCTTCCTCTGGCGCGTGCTCGGCACGGTGTTATTGACCATCGCCATCGTCATCGCCGTGCTTGATCGTGCGCATGCAACCATTCAATGATCCTTTGACAGAACTTTGATCTCTTCCGAACTTCCGAAGCTCTCATGACCACTGACGGGATTCCTGACACCATCGCCATGATCGCCGGGAACGGGCTTTACCCCGGTGAATTCGCTCGTGCCGCCCGTCAAGCCGGTGTCCGGCGTCTGGTCGCTGCCGCCTTCGTGGACGAGACTGATCCTGCGATTGCCGATCTTGTGGACGAAATCGAGTGGCTCCGTGTCGGCCAACTCGGGAAAATGATCCGCTTTTTCAAAAAGGAAGAAGCCGCTAATGCCGTCATGGTGGGACAAATCGCACCGAAGAACCTCTTCGATCTGCGCCCTGACCTCCGCCTGCTGCGTATGCTTTCTCGCGTAAAGGTGAGGAATGCCGAGAGCCTCTTCGCCGCCATCGCGGGCGAGCTAGAGAAAGACAGAATCACCCTGCTACCTGCGACTAGCTTTCTGGAGGATCATCTGCCTGTGGCAGGTCACATCGCAGGACCGCGATTGACGGGGCGACAGGAGGAAGACGCCGCCTACGGATTCGCGATCGCCAAGGAAGTGAGCCGACTCGACATCGGGCAGACAGTCGTCGTAAAAAAAGGTACCGTCCTCGCCGTCGAGGCTTTCGAGGGTACCAACGAGGCCATTCTGCGCGGTGGCAAGCTCGGAAAAGGCGAGGCCATGGTCGTAAAAGTGTCTAAGCCCAATCAGGATTTTCGTTTTGATGTCCCTGTTGTCGGTCCCACCACGATCGATATCGCTGTCGAAGCTGGCGTCAGAGCCATCGTCGTCGAGGCACGGAGTACAATCATGCTGGGGCGAGAAGAGCTTTTTCGGCGCTGTCAGGAGAAGAAGGTCAGCCTCGTGGCACGCGAGTAGGGGCAACCCCTGGCACGACTCAATCAGAAAGCGAGCAGGCGAAGCCCGGCGATGAAGGAAAAGATATAGAGCAGGAGTTCGAACAGGCGCTGCGGCACGCGGCGAATCAGCCATTTCCCTGACAGGATCCCGAGGAATAGGGCGGGTAAGAGCAGTAAATTCAGCCAGAGAGACTCCTCATTGATCAATGCCAGATTTCCGAGGAATGGGATTTTGAAGAGATTCACCACCAGGAAAAGACGTGCCCCGATTCCGAGAAACTCCTCCTTTGTCATCCGGTAAACGAGTGCATAGAGCGAAAATACCGGTCCCGCCGCGTTCGCCAGCATGGTGGACATTCCCATCAGGAAGCAGAGCATCCGCTGGAAGGTTCGGGAGTCGGGTAGATTCTCTAGGAAATTTTGGTGCCATTCTCGTAGGAGCTGGATGATGAGCAAGATCAGCAGGATGCCCCCAATCATGCGTCGAGCCGAGCGATCATCCAACCAATCGAGTAGCAGGGAAGACAGAGCAACTGCGATCAGAATCGTCGGCAGCAGAGGAACAATTTGCCGCCAGCTCGCATATCGGCGAAACATCGGATACACGATCAGGTCACACACTGTCAACATGGGCAGGATCAAGCCCAGACTGGGCTTGGCCCCGAAAAGTTCCACCATGATTAGTACGTTCACGATTCCCAGACCGGGGAAGCCGGCCTTCGAGATACCTAGTGCCCAGGCTCCAAACGAAGCTAGGGCAAAGGTCATCCAGGTGACATCAAGGGGAGGTGACAAGCGATCATTTGATACGATCTGCCGTGTCATCCGCAAGGTAGAATATTCAACCCTGTCGAACTCAGGGTGCGACAGTATGAGGTCTGAGGACGCAGGCGCTCAGGGCAAAATTGCCTTGGAGGTCAGCCCCTTTTAACCTCAATTCTCCCAGCGAGGTCGTCGCGTACCCACGTAGGCCCCGCCCAACCCCAGAACGATATGGATAGCAAGGATCACGATGCAGAGTGACGCTGGAGCCAGCCAAGTATCCGTGACTTCTGCGATGTAGCGATGGAATTGCTTTTCCATTCCATCCATCCCTCCTGCCCAGCTCCAGTAAGCGGAGATAAACGGGCGAGTGAGTTCACCTAGCCATCCCGGTAACGCCAGCACAGCTCCCGAAAGGGGAAGTTGGAAGCCGACGAGATAAATCGACAGCAGCGATGCCTGATCCGCCGTCCGAGCAAAGGCTGAAATCGCCAGACAAATCGCCGTCATCGCACCATCTACTAGGAGGAGTAGCATGAAATGGGAAAATAATTCTCGAATCGGCAGCCCGCAGATGCTTTGGACAAAGACCGTCATCCAGAGCGACTGCAACAGGACTAGTACGGACAGAAAGGCAATCTTGCTTGCGATGTAGGCGCTGGAGCTCACCCCGCCGAGCTTTTCT
>JBDHQE010000018.1:0-27307 GCA_039806885.1 Verrucomicrobiales bacterium | reverse complement strand
CTCTTTTTCCTGCGCCCTGGTGTTCCGATCCCTCCTGTCGCGGCAGCGAGTGCGGCCCCTCCATAATCGCCCTCACTGAGGCTTTGCCCGACTTCTACGGCTGTTGTAGCCGTATTGACCACATCCATGGCTTTCTCGCCATATCGGGCTGCTTTGATCGCTAGTCCTGCTCCGCCAGGGATACCCGGCGCTATGATCGCAGCGATATCGACGATTGCTCCGGCAGTCAAGGCACCCGCCTGATTGCTCTGGGCTACGATGTCGCTACGTAAGGTGGAGACGAGAAGGGAGTTCGACGACTCCTGACGAGCGGAGAAAACGCTAGAAGCTCCTGCGATGAAGAGCAGGGTGAAGAGGAGCAGATGCAGCGGTGATAGGCGTCTCACCCGAGCAGCATAGTGGAAGCGGAAGAGGATGGGAAGAAAGGAAATCGGATTTGTGTGGCGTTTCTCGGATTCGGTGCGCGGAGATTGGACATTAGCGAAGTGTGGGATGACGGCGATTGGATTATCGAATGAGATTCTAAATTCTAGGACTGGCACTCTTATCACTTATCCCTGAAAATTCAGACAACTGTCGACTATGACAAACTCCACCTCCCTGTTTGACGGTAAGACTCTAGAGTATTACCTTTCTCTCATGAAGATCACCAGCAAGGGGCAGGTCACCATTCCGCAGGAATTTCGAGAGCGTTTCCGGCTCCATCCGAACACGGAGGTGGAGTTTTTCGCTGGTGAACACGGTGTTGTTATCCGTCCCATGCGGACACCGCAGCGGCAGTTCCGGGAATGGCTGGATCAGGCACGAGGAAGCGCGACGAAGAAAATCTCCACGGACGAGGTGATGAAGCTAACTCGAGGGGAAGAGTGAGATGGTGCTGGTGGATGCCAATGTGCTACTTGATGTCCTGACGAATGATCCTCAATGGGCGGATTGGTCGGCGGAGCAACTGGAGAGATCGCTAAGACGTGGACTTGCGATCAACGCAGTGATCTATGGAGAATTAGCCGTCGGATTTCGCCGTGAGGAGGAATTGGAAGACGCGCTCGCCTTGGCCGATCTGAAACGCTTGAAAATCCCCTACAGCGCTGCGTTTCGAGCGGGACACGCCTTTGTCAAATACCGGAAGCGGGGAGGCCTACGCCGTTCGCCATTGCCAGATTTCCTCATCGGCGCTCATGCGGAAGTAGAGAGGATGACGCTTCTCACCCGTGATGCGACGCGTTATCGAACGTATTTCCCGAAACTCAAACTCATCGCTCCCGCATGAAGTCAACATCCAGCGGGTCCGGCAACAAGAAGGCCCAAGTCAGGCTGGTAGTTGGGGGCAGTAGTTGAGGTCATTCAACATTTCTTGACAATGCACGGACATGGAAGAGAAGCGAGCGAAAGTTTTGTTAAGAAAGCTTGCATGACCTCATAAGTTCGCATGACCCCATAAATTTGCGGAGGACTATCTCTCTGAACTCACACCAAATCGCCTTGGTACTAATTCAATACCTCGCGATCCAAGAGCTCAAAGCGTTTTTTGAGAGATCGGCCATTCTCAACGGTCGGGGGCCGGACACAGGAGGGAGGCCGCTCACATCCTTCTGTTCAATAACTGCATCCACCCATTCACACTACACGACAATTTTTTCAGCTAGTGGCGAGACGACTACATGAAATAGGAAGTCATATAATCGTCCCGTCAGGGAGGCAGGGCGGATGATCATCTGATGGAGATGCTCGTAGCCCTGTCGGAAAACGCTCTTCGCACGATATCCATGGGCTTCGCGCTACGTGCCAGTTTCTTATTTGAGCTTTCGGCCCAACTGATAATCATGGCAAATGCAATGGCCAAAACTCCCATCACGGCCTCGATACGGATTCCTTCCGTAAGATGGGTTGCTTCAAAGTCATAACCTCGATTCTTGAGGTGACTGAAGAGTGACTCAATGCCCCAGCACCAGCCATTTTCTTAGGCAACTCCACTCTGTCATCCATAATAAGAGGTTTCGAAATCGATTTTTCCTTTCCCTTCGCGATTTTAAGAGACAGGCTATTTTCCATTGGCTATTTTTCATAAGGGCCGTGCGAAATTTGAACAATAGGGCACCTCCGCAAACCTCCGCGGGCACGCCGCCTAGAGAAAAGTTCCGATAAGCTTGCGACTTCGTCGTAGGTTCCAAAAGGGCGGACTGCGGCAGACTACGCCCTGAGCGCCAAGGCCTTGTCGCTTGTCGCTCGTGGAGGATTGGATTGATTCGGGATTGGATCGATCCCCATCCATCCCGCTCACTGTGAAGCCACGACGTTTCCTTCCTCCACGACACGTTCAGACGCGGCATCGTGATTCAGCCACTTGGTGCCTTCCGGCAAGCCGGACACCATCCATCCACGAACTGAAATATCCTTGGAACCCTGCACGGAGATTCCACCGAGTGACTCAGTCAGAACATTGTTACTGAGATTGATACGAGCGGAATCCTTGATCACGACAGCACCTTCCGGTGCTAGAAGGCCGCGCAGAGTATTATTCGCGAAGATGCTGTCCACGCATTGATCAAAAACGATGCGTCCTGGTCGCTCGAACTCGCGAGGATTAAAAGCATTGCCCGTGACATTAATTCGCTTTCCTCGCGTGATGAGGAGATTATCCGGATTCGGAGCGAAGAAGACATTGCCGGATAGAATGATCTCATTGCAATCGACCAGCTCCACATTCGTGGTCACGTCACTCATGACATTCCCGATGATCGAGACAGTATCGATGGGATAAATCTCCTTACCTCGGAATCGAATGTTGGCTCCACCAGGTGCCAGTTCTTTATAGTTCTTCCCAGCGTAGTTGGAGAGATGCTGGAGAGTGCAACCAACGATCGCCACCTCGGCGACGGAACGAGACTTGTCGTCGGGCGTCCCCGATACGTCGATCAGAATATTCGCCGCATCGGTAGGAGTATCATCTTCCGGCACGTTCGCCTCGATATCGCAGCCAGATACCTGCATGTTTCGGATCTGCCCATCGCGGATGACGATTCCTCCTTTGCGATTATAACTGATGTGCGAATTGGAAATGTTCGACTGATGGATGTTCACATCGTCGTAGAAAATGCCGACTCCGCTATTCTCGTAGAGATGCACGTCCGAGACGACGAGATTCCGGTTGCGTTCCACCAGATGGATCGCATGACGACACCAGCGGACAGAAGTCTTCGTAATGATCGTCTCGAAGGTGCGATACAGTTCGATCCCATCTGCCTCGGGATGATTACCGATGATCTCGATCCCCTCGACTGTGGGCATGCGCTCATTGAAGGTAGTCGGCTTGAACTGACTGGGAGAAGCGCTTCCTTCATGCGATCCGGTGAATCGAATCGCCGGTCCGGCACCATCCATGATGAGGGTGGCTGGGCCTTTTTCTGGTTTTACGAGGCCGCTATGCTCACCCGCCAGAACGAATTCCAGGGTGCCAGTAATCCGGCTCACGCCGGGAGGTAGAAGCAGGGTGCCTCCACTCTCGGAGATCTGTTTGCGAAACTCCTCCGTGCGATCCGGCAGAGAGGCCACATCGGGAAACTGCTTCGAGGCGAGAGGTAACTCTTTTACAGGGGCCGTCCCTACCGGGGCATCTGCTGCTTTCGGAGAATCCGCAGCAAATATAGGCAGGGCGATGAAGAGACAGGACACACAGAGATACTTCATGATCGAGTGACGTAGACTAAGAGCGCTAAGATCGAGTGCAAGTTCCGCACATGCGCACTGAATCGCTTCTAAAATTCTAGCCATCCTAGGAATTCCGTCCCCATTCCATCAAGAATCCTCGACGATCACAATTTTCCACGATTTTTCCTGAGACGATTCGAAACTCGGGCTAGATTGGCCGCTCGCTTCCACTCTCATCCGACATGTCCGAGCTGCGTAAAAGTTTCCCCTTTGATGAATTCGAACCCCGATGGCAAGACCATTGGGATACAGAGCAGACCTTCGCGTCTCCGAATCCAGGCGATCCCGGTTTCGACCCTTCACGACCGAAATACTACATCCTAGATATGTTCCCCTACCCTAGTGGAGCAGGTCTGCATGTCGGGCATCCGGAGGGCTATACTGCGACCGACATCATCGCTCGCTACCGCCGTCGTAAAGGGGATAACGTCCTCCACCCCATGGGCTGGGACGCCTTTGGGCTACCTGCCGAGGAGCACGCCCGAAAGACCGGCGAACATCCTCGTATCAATACGCAAAAGAATATCGATAACTTCCGCCGTCAATTGAAGCGGCTGGGCTTTTCCTACGACTGGAATCGCGAGGTGAATACCACCGATCCTGGCTACGTGCGCTGGACTCAGTGGATTTTTCTGAAGTTGTATCACAGCTACTTCGACGAGGAAACACAGAAGGCTCGTCCGATTTCCGAACTGGAAGCACGCGGTCTGAGCCGCGAAGAAATCGACGCCAGACGCCTCGCCTACGTCGCCGAAGCTCCTGTGAACTGGTGTCCCGATCTGGGAACGGTCCTAGCGAATGAAGAAGTCGAGGAATGGCGGAGCAAAGGACACACTGTGGAGCGTCGTCCGCTGAAACAATGGATGCTGCGGATCACGGCCTATGCAGAACGCCTGATCGCCGATCTGGATGGACTCGACTGGCCGGAGGGGATCAAGCTGCTGCAACGAAACTGGATCGGACGCAGCGAAGGGGCGGAGGTGGATTTCACCATCGCCGGGCAGCATGTAACCGTGTATACGACACGACCAGACACTCTTTTCGGAGCCACCTACATGGTTCTGGCACCGGAACATCCCTTGGTGGATCAGATTACTTCTCCGGAGCAACGCGAAAGCGTAGATGCCTATCGACACTCCTGTGCTGCTAAGTCTGATCTAGAGCGCACCGAATTGGCGAAAGAAAAAACCGGAGTCTTCACTGGAGGGATGGCGATCAATCCTGTGAACGGCGAGGAAATTCCCGTCTGGATTGCCGACTACGTCATGATGAGCTACGGCACAGGGGCCATCATGGCCGTGCCTGCTCACGACGACCGTGACTACGAGTTCGCAAAGACCTTTGGCATCCCGATTCGCGAGGTCGTGCAGGCCCCCTCGCCCTCCAAAGATGGAGAAACGCAGCCATCGACCCTTTGCTTCGCCGGGGATGGAATCGCGATCAATTCCGATTTCCTCAACGGGCTTCCGACTCCCGAAGCGAAAGCCCGCATCATCGCTTGGCTAGAGGAGAAAGGACTCGGAAAAAAGAGTGTGAAATACAAGCTGCGCGACTGGCTCTTCTCTCGTCAGCGCTACTGGGGCGAACCTTTCCCCATCGTCTGGCGTGATGGCCACCACGAGGCCCTACCCGACTCCGACCTGCCCCTGCTGGCACCCGAGCTGAGCGACTATAAACCCAGCGGCAGTCCCGAACCCATCCTGACGAAGGCGACGGACTGGGTGCAACGCAGTGATGGTTCCCTGCGCGAAACCAACACCATGCCACAGTGGGCAGGATCGTGTTGGTACTATCTGAGATTCTGCGATCCCCAGAATGCCGACCGCTTTCTCAGCAAGGAAGCTGAGGCGTATTGGATGGGAGAGAATGGGAAGCCCGGCGGAGTCGATCTCTACGTGGGAGGCACAGAACACGCAGTGCTCCACCTTCTTTATGCTCGATTCTGGCACAAGGTGCTCTTTGATCTCGGTCATCTCACCACGCCCGAACCCTTTCAGCGCTTGGTCAATCAAGGCCTGATCTTGGGACAGGATGGGCAGAAGATGTCGAAATCGCGCGGCAATGTCGTCAATCCCGACGATGTCGTGGCGGAATACGGTGCCGACTCCCTGCGCCTCTACGAGATGTTCATGGGACCTCTGGAACAGGTGAAGCCCTGGTCGATGAAAGGAGTGGAAGGCGTGTATCGCTTCCTCGCTCGCGTCTGGCGTCTCGTGATGGAGAGCAATCAGGAGGATCAGTGGGTTCTCCATTCCCATCTGGCTGACATCGGACTGGAAAAAAATACCTCGAAGACGGTCCATGAGACGATTAAAAAAGTCAGTGAGGACATCGAGTCGATGAATTTCAATACTGCCATCTCTCAAATGATGGTCTGCACGAACGAACTCACCAAGCTCGACCAAGTGCCTGTTCAGGCGGTAGATATCCTGCTCCAAGTGCTCAATCCCTTCGCACCCTTCCTGACCGAAGAACTGCATTCCCGCCTAGCAGCAGCGTTTCCCTCGCTCCCGCAAGACGAGCTTTCCCAGATTCCTTGGCCCGACTACGATGCGGAAGCATTGATCGTGGACGAGATCGAAATCGTGGTGCAGGTGAATGGCAAAGTGCGCGACCGCCTCTTCGCCGCGAGTGGAGCCACGAAGGAAGAAATAGAAACTCTCGCCCTCAAGCGAGAAAAAATTCGCGCTCATCTCGATGGGCTCACCTTGCGCAAGGTAATCGTCGTTCCAGGTCGCCTCGTAAATATCGTCGCGAACTAATTCCTTTTTCATCCCCCCTTTTTCTTTTCTATGGAAACCCCTAGCTTTTCCTTTCAGGACGCCCGTCTCTCTGCCATGTCTCTCGCCAAACTTGGCGATGCGGCCCGTGGGGAGCCTCTACAAACTTCTCGAACTCTCTGCCGCTTTCAGGGCGACGAGGCAGAGATGCTGACCCACTGCTTTCTGAAGTCTTTCCGCTCACTCGAACTACATCAGCTCCACCATCACACAGACTTGGCGAAGAACGAGTTGTTCGCTGCGGCTACGAGCATCTTTGAGAACAATGATACACTCCTCGAACAGGGAGCGGCCATCGCCCGTCATCTTCACGAAAAATCCCGTCACCCGAACATCAAACCCGGCGACCTGTGCGTGGCACTGATCGAAGGAATCTCGGTCTCCTGGGGAAAAGTTCAGGCGCTCAGCATCATCAAATCGGAGAGCCGCGTCCCCTTCCTCCAGATTTCCGAGCGCGACGGCGATCTGGTTCTGACAACCGAACAGGGAATCTATCCGGAAAAGATCGACAAGGGCTGTCTCATCATCAATCACAATCGCGAGCAGGGCTACTCGGTCTTCCTCTTCGATAAAAGCAGCGCTGGAGCACAGTTCTGGGTACGCGATTTTGCCGGGGCGAAACCGGTCACCAATGACGACTTTCTCACTCGTCGCTACGCGGAGCTCTGTGCCGAGTTCGCTCGTCGTGGTCTGCCTGAAGAAATTCCCGCCGAAGAGCGCATGGAACTGGCCGGACGCACCACCAATTTCCTGAAGGAAGCGGAGGAATTCGATCTGGCTGAGTTCGGAGCGAAAGCGCTCGAAACACCAGACCGCATCGCTCAGTTCGATGCCTTCAAGTCTCAATATGAGGAGGAAGGTGAAACCGACCCCCTTCCCGACACCTTCACCGTATCGAAGAAAGAAGCAGAGAAGGCGGCGAATCGCCTGAAAAGCCGCATGAAACTCGATGTCGGCGTCGAACTACGCTTTTCCAGAGGCTTTCTTCATCAGGCAACGCATTTCCTTGAGCGTGGTCATGACGAGGAAAAGCAGATGGAATATATCAAGATTTTCTATCGGAAGGAAGAAGCCTGATCCTCCACACTGTTCGTTATCGACATGGACTCTCCGCCGACTGGATCGACCCTGCACCGCTGCTGGGCTGAGATCGATCTCGGCGCGATTCGCTCGAATGTCGCCCGCTGCCGTGAGTTGGCGGGGAACGAGCGCCGGGTGATGGCTGTGATCAAGGCGGATGCCTACGGACACGGGATCAGCTCTGTAGCTCGTGCTCTCGCCAGTGATGTCGATTTTTTTGCTGTCGCCAATCTCGAAGAAGCGCGGAAAATTCGATTGTCCTCCGCTGAGACGCGAGAGATACCCATTCTCCTACTCGGCCCCGCCGCTCCGCACGAACGAGAAGGGATCGTGGCAGAGAACTTTTCCGTGGTCGTTTCCTCACAGGAGGAGGCTGATGCCTTTGCGACGATTGCAAATGACCTAGGAAAAAGCGCGCACCTTCACGTCATGGTCGATACGGGAATGGGGCGGATCGGTGTGTTGCCGGAGTCGCTCAAAGAGTTCGTCCATCATCTATCCCAGCTGCGTTCTTGTCGTCTCGAAGGAATCGCCACGCACTTTCCCTCTGCGGATGAGGACCGTGCCTATACTGCAGAACAGATTCAGCGATTTCGGACTCTCATCGAGGGCCTCCACCTTCCAGATGGCTGTCAGATCCATCTCGCGAACAGCGCTGGACTGATTGGCTATCCCGATGCGATGAACTTCGCCACTCTCGTGCGCCCTGGACTCGCCATTTACGGAATTTCTCCTCTGCCGATCTCCGACCCGGCCCTGCGTCCCGCACTCACCTGGAAAACGCGGGTGACTCAAATCCGCCATCTCCCCGCCGGAGCCAGCGTGAGCTATGGGCGCTCGCATATCCTAACGCGGTCCTCACGACTCGCGACGCTGGGCGCGGGCTATGGTGACGGCTATCCTCGGCAGCTTTCCGGGCAGGGAGCAGAGGTCCTCATCGCCGGACAGCGCTGTCCTCTACTGGGGCGAGTGACCATGGATCAAATCGTGGTCGATCTTACCGATCTGAGTGAATTCGCGAGCGTTCAACTAGGCGACGAAGCCGTTCTACTGGGACGACAGGGCGATGGCGAGATCACCGTCACCGAACTGGCACAGAAAGCAGAGACGATTTCTTGGGCCATTCTGACAGGCATTACCAGCCGTGTCGTTCGCGTGTCTGTGTGATTCGTAAAACTCGAGACTGGCCGAACGACAGATCATCGCCTCGTATCAGCAATGCTCGCGATATGCGGTCTGAATGCGATCGAGGAATTCATCCTGATTTGTCGCCCACCAACGATCAGAAAAAATTTCGACCTCGTGGAAGCCGTCAAATCCCGTCGCATCAACCATCCGCCGTATGCCGGGAATATCGATACAGCCCTCCCCCATCAAGCCCCGATCATTCAGAAAATCCTTCGTTGGAACCAGCCAGTCACAGACGTGAAAAGCGAAGAGGCGAGACCGATCAGCAGCGATCCCGATCTGCTCGGCTAGATTCGGATCCCACCAGACATGATAGACATCGACTGCGATGCCCACCAGTGGATGATGAATCTTCTGACAGATATCATTCGCAGACGCCATCGTATTCACCGCACTACGATCCCCCGCATACATCGGATGGAGCGGCTCGATGGCCAGCTTTATCTTGTAATCCTCGGCTGTGGGTAATACAGCCGCGATGCCATCGGCGATCTGCTCTCTCGATTCCTCCAGAGACTGCCCTGGAGTGGCCCCACAGACCAGAACTACCATAGGCGCACCGAGTGCCGCTGCCTCGCGGATGGCGGCTCGGTTTTCCTCGATGGCCTTCTCGCGATCCGCCGCCACCAATGCAGGAAAAAAGCCGCCCCGACAGAGGGAAACGATGGACAGATTCCTCGAACGCAATTGTTCTCCGATTTTTTCAGGATCTCGGCCCTCCAGTGACTGACGCCAGACAGTAATTCCACCGATCCCAGCCTCGGCGTATTTGTCCATCGCCTGCTCGATGGACCAAGGACGTGTGGTGATGGTGTGAATGCAGAGTCGGGACTTATCCATATTTTACTGTTGGGAAGAAAAATCGAAAGGGATCCACAATGAAATTCCAAGACAACACTTCGTTCAGGCGAGACGAAAGTTTTGAATCCCCAGTCTCTCAGCCATGCGCAAAGGACGCACGAGAGCCTCTCGCATCCGAGCATCTTCGCCACTGGGACGGCTGTCTTGGCAACCGGGATGAATCTCGGCGGAGGCGATGATCCCCAGCAGCTTCAGGACGTGGGCCGTGCTGTGTTTGTAGGCGGCAGCGCTTCCCTTCTCATCCAGACGGAAGACAGCATCCTCCAGCGACTGAAAGGCCTCGAAAAGCTTGTAAACGCGCATGTCGAAGGGTTCAGCCGTCCACATTCGCTTCGCCTCGCAGATCAGAGGACAGGCGGAGACGCCAGCCCCGATCAACAGAGGCAATCCCATGCGAATCGCCGATGCGATGCCAAAGTCATCCCCACTATGTGGAGCGAAATCCAGCTTCAGGTCGCGACACATCGCCGCCCAGTAGAGAAAATGTGGTTCGTCGAGAGTCGAAATTTTTCCTCCGACGAAGCGAGGATGCCCGGCGAGTTGGTTCAACAGCCAAGGACCAAAAGGCGTCGCCCAAGGGACGAAGGCTGGTTCCAAAGCGTGAACGATCCCCGGCGCGGTGAGCATTTCCGCGATCTCGAAATAGGCGTCGCGACGCTTCTCTGTCGTGAGATTCTCCAGACCCTGCGAGGTCATGATCATCACCTCCACATTGTCAAAAGCCTGTGCAATCTCGATCTGCGGACGGTAGCGATCCGCCCGAAACTCGCTTCCTCCCGCTCCCGTAGCCGTCGTGCCACAGATGATCGTGGGTTCGGGAAAAGCCGAGCGAAAACGCCGAATCACCTCGGCATAGAGCGCTTCGCTGAGCTGAAAAATGTAGCCAGTATCCGCATTCAGGACGAAAGCGATCTCGACACCCGCCGTCTGAGCACAGGCAAGCATCCAGCGGATGCTGTCCTCGAATCCCTGCCAGTCCGGCTGTCCATCGCGAAAGGGCAACAGCGTCGCCACGCAGAGACGAGGACGGCTCGCCCGATCCACTAGGGATTCTTCCGGTGTATGCGCCCATACAGTTTCTTCCCACGTCGTGGCAGGAGTCAGATCAGCAGGATCAGAAATCATGCCTGAATGTAGCAGAGATTCGTGCTAAGGTGAGGCGATTTTTCCGCTTTGAGGTCCCCATCTACCCCACCTGAACACCGAATCAAACACGAAAATTCGGATTTTTTCCTATCTCAGCCTCGAATCCTTCGATCACCGCTTGCATTCTGCGAAAATCCGCAGTCATTCCCCCTCCCCTTTTATGTCTGACAATTCAGCCTCTCTCGTCCCCCCGTCCCGGATCCGCAACGTCGCCATCATCGCGCACGTCGATCACGGGAAAACTACGCTCGTCGATCAAATGCTGCGATATGGCGGCTCTTTCCGTGAAAACCAGGTCGTCGAGGAGCGAGCGATGGATTCCATGGATCAGGAGCGCGAACGCGGCATCACGATCAAGGCGAAAAATACCTCTGTTCGATGGGGCGACTACATCGTGAACATCGTCGATACTCCCGGCCACGCTGACTTCGGAGGTGAGGTCGAGCGCGTGATGAAAATGGTCGATGGCGTGCTCTTAGTCGTCGATGCCTATGAAGGACCGCAGGCGCAGACCCGCTTCGTTTTGAAGAAAGCCCTCGCCCACGGCCTCGCTCCCATCGTCTTCGTCAACAAGATCGACCGACCCAATGCCGAGCCTCTCCGCATCCGCGACCGAGTGCTCGAACTCTTTCTCGATCTCGACGCCAACGAGGAGCAGTTCGGGGCTCCCTTCCTCTTCGGCAGTGCAAAAAATGGATATGCGGGGGATACTCCCGACGCCGAGATGAAGGACATGGGTCCGCTTTTCGAGGCCATCGAGCGCCACATTCCCGCTCCTGTCGTCGATCCCGAAGGAGATTTCCGGATGTTAATATCCAATATCGACTGGTCCGACTACGTCGGGCGAATTGCGATCGGGAAGATTCTCTCCGGCTCGGTCACTGTCGGTCAGAGCGTATGGCGCCTCATGCCCGGAGCCAAGCCGCAACGGGCCAAAGTGAGCAAAATCTTTGAATACAGTGCCCTTTCTACTACCGAGACTCCCATCGGCGGAGCCGGGCATATCGTTGGAATTTCCGGTTTTGAAGACGTCGAGATCGGCGAAACCGTGGCCGGCAGCGCGGAAGCGGAGCCAGTTCCCTTCGTCGAGATCGATCCGCCGACGGTCATGATGTCCTTCGCAGTCAACGACGGCCCCTACGCCGGGACCGAGGGAGATCGCGTCACCTCTCGGGAAATCCGCGACCGTATCTTCCGCGAAGCACGGACCAACGTCTCCATTAAAGTCGAGGACACAGCCAGTGCGGGCGAATTCAAAGTTAGCGCTCGAGGCGCCATGCAAGTCGCCGTGGTCGTCGAATCCATGCGCCGCGAAGGCTATGAGCTGCTCGTCTCCCGCCCTACCGTGATCAAGCGCGAGATTGACGGACGCCTCCACGAACCTTTTGAAACCCTGTATCTGGAGGTCCCCGATGACGCTCTCGGAGGCTGCATCCAGGCCTTGGCCAACCGCAAAGGTGTAGTCGAAGCCATGAGCTCTCGCAACGGGCGCACCAGTCTGGAAGCGACGATCCCCACGCGTGGAACCATCGGCTTTGAGTTCGAGCTTCTCAATCTCACCAGTGGCGAAGGCATCATGTCGCACCTGTTCAAGGAATATCGCCTCGACTCCGGCGATATCCGCACACGAGGCACGGGCACACTTGTCTCGATGGAGAAAGGTGAGGCCATGAGTTACGCCCTCGGTAATATTGAAACGCGAGGAAAGCTCTTCGTCGCTCCCGGAGACGTAGTTTATGAAGGCATGATCGTCGGAGAGAACCCTCGTGCCGACGACCTGCCAGTGAATCCCACGAAGGCGAAGCATGTCACCAATCACCGTGCCGCCGGCAGTGACAAAACCGTCGCACTCACGCCTCCCATCCGTCTTTCGCTGGAGCGTGCCATCGAATACATCGAACCCGACGAGCTGGTCGAAGCGACCCCCAAAAGCATTCGTCTGCGAAAACGCATCCTCGACAGTAACGAGCGCCGCCGTCAGGCCAAGAAGTCGTGAACATTGGGAGCTTCTAGAGCGCATTGTTTGCTCTGACGTGCTAGGCGAGGTCAGAGGTCTGGAGCTGGAAGCTCCAGCTACTTTGCATGCGTAGTTCTTTACCCCTCCGTCTCAGTCGGGCGTTCTGCGAAGTACGGATTTAGTTGTGTCGGGACACATTTCACTCTTTGCAGGTCAAGGCGCGATTCATAGGGTGATCACATCCAAGGAGACTTGGATCGGGGTGTAAGAACCTCACCAAAGGCAGCAGACATAGCCCGCCCCTGCACGTTGCGAATTCGAGAACCTACAACCAAGATCCAATGAAACCGTCCTTGTTTTCCGCTTTTCGTGCCCTTGGGATTTCTTCTGAGTCTTTGCTGATGGCCCTCACCGCGATCTGCGGCGCTCTGTTTGCTTTGCCATCCGTTGCCGGTGAGCAAGTCGTCGCCGACGATCCGTTTTCTGACGGGATGTTGTATCAGGCTCCGGGAAGTGATCCCTTGGGATTGACTTGGTTTTCATCCGAATCAGCTCTGAGTGTAGTCGATGGCGAAGCCGGTCTGGGTGATGGCAAGGCGTTGTTCTTCAGCTCCAAAAAGGACTTCGGCATCTTCACTACACATTTTCCTGCCGTAGCGCTGACGGAGGACGGGGATACGCTCACGGTGGAGTTCGACTACCGGTTGCCGACGGGTTCGGGCGAATTGCGCTTCGGCCTGTATGATTCCGGTGGCACCCTTCGCACTTCGGACAACGGCATCATCGTTTGCGAGGATGACACGGGCTATGGCGTGAGCGCCAATGCAGGAGGCAGCGCATGCTTCCGCGAAGCGGCAGGCAACACTCTTTTGGGCGGCCAGCCACCGGCGAACGCGGCACCGGCAGCCAACAACCGACGTGGAGCAGCCCTCCCCGCCGACGGTATGAAGCACCGTCTTCGCATGGTCATCAAGCGGGCTGGCGGCTCGTTGGAGATGAACTGCTCCGTAGATGACCAAGAACTGGCTTCCATGGAGGAATCCGCCGAAATGGCCCTGACGACGAAATTCGACGAGTTCGCCCTCGGTTTTGCCGGAGCGGGCAACCTCGGGGAGATCACTCTCGACAATTTCAAGATCACGGCCCATGCGCAGCAAGCTTTGACTTCGATTCCTTCGGCATCGATGCCGAACGCCGCTTTCGTCCCCACTTTACGCGAATGGACGAACCGAGAGGGTCGTACGCTCAAAGCAACCCTGTTGGCCTTCGACGATCTTGCCTCCACCGTGAGCATCCGTATGGAGGATGGCCGCGAGTTTACGCTCCCGCTCGGCACCCTCAGCGAGGCAGACGCGGCCTATGTTCGGAAATCCACTGCCTCTCTGTCCGCCGTAGGCGCGTGGGTCGCGCAATATCCCGAGCCGCTGAAACAAGATCGGGCGAAACTCGAAAGCGGAAGCTCCCTGCTGAAGAAGCTGCGCCCCGGCCATCCGCGCCTGATGGCAACCAGCGAGGACTGGTCCGCGCTGAAGGAACTCGTCGTCGCCGATCCGGTTGCCGGGAAGCTTTACGCCGCCACAAAGGCGATGGGCGAGGGGATGCTGACGGCTCCGCCTTTGGAGCACGTTTTGCTGGATGCAAAGCGACTGCTCCCCATCTCCCGTGAACTGGTGGGGCGGATCTACACGCTCGGTGTCCTCAGCAGCCTCGATGGCGATCCCAAGTGGGCGAACCGCGCCATTCAGGAGCTGATGACTGTTTGCGCCTTCCCGGACTGGAACCCCAGCCACTTCCTCGACGTCGGAGAGATGGCCCACGGCGTCGGCGTCGGCTACGACTGGTTCCACGATCAGCTCGACGAGGCGCAGCGGGCCACCATTCGCAAGGCGCTGGTCGAAAAAGCCTTCCAGCCCGCGTTCGAGGTCTATGCACGGCCCTCAGGCTGGCATCGCGGCGAGCAGCTCAACAACTGGAACCACGTCTGCAATGGCGGGCTGATCGCCGCCGCCTTGGCGGTGGCGGACGAGGAACCCCGGATGGAGAGCCTCGAACCCGCCATGAATCTCTACCTGCCGGATGGTGCTTGGGACGAAGGACCCGCGTATTCGGACTATGCCACGAACTACGTCATCACCGCCGCCGAGGCGCTGCGCACCGCCACCGGTTCCGATGGCGGGATCAGCCGGTCGCCCGCCTTGAATCTCGCGGCGGAGTTCATGCAGCATTGCGCGGGCGGCACGGGCAGGGCCTTCAATTTTGCCGATGCCGGCCCAAACCGATTCAACCTCGCCGCGTTCCTCTGGCTGGGAAGAACCTACGACCGCCCGGATTTCTCCTCCCTGTACAAGAGCCATGTGTCGCGCCTCGGTGTCTCGGACAAATCCAACCTTGCATGGTTCGGCCCCGCCCACGCGCTGCTGTGGTTCGATCGTGAATCCGGCACGGAGGATTGGCGGCAGGCACCGCTGGACCGCGTCTTCCGCCGCATCGAGATGGCGAGCCTGCGCACTGGCTGGGATGACAACGCCTTCTCCGTGTCCATCAAGGGAGGGGACAATGGTTTCAACCACGGTAATCTCGACCTTGGCACCTTCGTCATCGACGGCCTCGGCGTGCGCTGGGCGATGGACCTCGGCAGGGACAATTACAGTCTGCCGGGCTACTTCGGCCCGCAACGCTTTACCCACTATCGTACCTCCTCCGCTGGGCAGAACGTGCTGACCTGGGACGACGAGAACCAGTCGCTGGACGGCACCGGCTTCGTCGAGACTTTCCTCTCGGTTCCAGAGCGAGGGCAGGCCGTGCTCGACCTTTCCAAAGGCTACTCCGAAGCCAAGCGGGTCCGTCGGGGCGTGCGGCTGGAGCGAGGCGAATTCCCGTCCATTTTGCTTCAGGACGAAATCACCGACCCCGGCAAGGGAACTCTCGTCTGGGGCATGCACACCCAAGCCGCCGTGGACATCCAAGGCAGTGACGCCATCCTGTCGCTGGGAGGCCGGAAGCTGAAAGCCACCCTCCTCGCTCCCGAATCGGCAGTGTTTGAGGTGAAGGAAGTCAATCTGGAGCCGCCCGCTTATCCAACTCCAGACACGCGCAAGCTGATGGTGCGCGTCCCCTCCGACTCGGGAAATCCGATACGTATCGCTGTTCGATTCGCCCTGGAAAACGCCCCCTCGCCCGCCCCGAAGCTGGAGTCATTGGATTCCTGGGGTGGCAAGGTCGTGCCGAGGTAATGGACAATCGGATGAGGATAGGGGAACCACGAATGGACACGAATGGACACGAATTTTTCTAGGGGACTTTCACACTTGTTCTCCTTCAGCACATTCGTGTTTATTCGTGTTTATTCGTGGTTCCTTTTGGTGGATGGGATGAGGCGCAGGGAAGCAGAACTGAAGTAGAGCCAGTAAAGTATTTCGAAAACGTCATCTCAAAACACATCGAATTGACATCGTTCATTTCGATGTAAAACTGACATCATGACGCGCACGCAAATTCAACTGCCCGATGACCTCTATCAGCGGGCGAAAGCCTTTGCGGCGGAGCGGGAACTCTCACTCGCCGAAATCACCCGACGCGGAATCGAACTCTTCCTTGACCGCTTTCCTCCCCTTGGAGCTCCGCAAGCCCCTTGGCAACTGCCTAAGATCCAGAGCGGGGGGATCAAGGTGTCGCTTGAATCTCTACATGACATCGCCGCCATGGAAGAAGAAAATCGTAGCCTCGTCGGACGATGATTTCGATCGACACGAACATTCTTTTTCCTGCCGTGGACGAAGATCAGCCGCTTCACTCACGAGCCGTCGCTTTTCTCGAATCTCTTCAGATGCGCGAAGATGTGGCCATCTCCGAGTTCATCCTCCTCGAACTTTACGGCTTGCTTCGGAATCCGACCGTCCTGAGCAAGCCGCTCTCCGCTACGTCCGCCGTAGATGTCTGCGATGCCTTTCGTCAGCATCCTCGATGGCAGGTTCTCGGCTTTCCGCCCTACAGCCGCCCTTTTCACGACATCCTCTGGCCTCGTCTCAGAGCTGAGAACTTCGCTCGTCGCCGCGCCTATGATTGGCGTGCCTCTCTCACCCTCACCCAACAGGGCGTGACCGAATTTGCCACCGTGAACGAAAAGGACTTTCAAGGCTTCGGCTTCACGCGCGTCTGGAATCCGCTGGCGGAGTAAGGGGCCGTTCGGATGTGTCCGAGAGAGGATGCGGACATCGCTTACAAATTTATGCCGATGGTGTACTTCACTCTTTACAGGTCAAGGCGCGATTCATAAGGCGGTCACGCCCAAGGAGACTTGGACAGGGGTGTAAGAACCTTGTCCACAAGCGAATGATGTGTGCCGCACACACGTCGCTTCACGGTCAGCGATGGCTGGGCAAGTCGCAAGCTGAAAGCCACCATACTCGCGCCCGAATCTGGCGTCATTGGATTCTTGGGGTGGGAAGGTGGTGCCACGGTAGTGGGAGGGAATGGAATCGGGATGCGCTCATTGGGAACCACGAATGGACGCGAATTTTCACGAATTTGTTAGAGAGCGATGCTCATTCGTGTCCATTCGTGTCCATTCGTGGTTCCTCCAGCTTTCAGTCAATACAGCGAATTTCCTTGTGCGTCTCGTCGAACACCGAGTCCCGTGAGGAGCACATCGATCAATGACCAAACGCCCAGTCCTCCAAGGGTCAGGAGCTTCAGAATTCCGAGGCCGGTATTGCCCAGATAGAAGTGGTCAACTCCCAAAGTTCCAAGAAAACTGGAGAGCAAGAAGGTCGTGCTCTGGCTCTTCTGAGGAGTTCCGATGATATCTCGTCGCAGTCGCCAGCCTTGATCGTCTGTGGCTACTCCCATGCCGATGATGTAGACATCTACAGTGGCCCAAATGCCGAATCCACCACAAGTAAAGAGCTTCAGGAGCCCTAGACCCACTTGGCCGAGATAGAATCTATCTGCCCCGAATGGGCCGAGAAGAAAGGTCAGCAGAAAGGCCGTCGCCTGAGAATGCAAGCCCACAGGGACGCCATACACCATCTGTTGAGGATGGGTCATAACTGAATAGTGCTGCGGAGATGTCGGAGATACGCTTGAAGGCGGAAATTCGGGTGAAGGCGGAGGTTCTGGATACAGCTCCGTCGAGGCAGTCGATTCGCTAGTTTTCCCAGCAAATGAATCGTGCGCTTCGATGGATTCCTGATTCGAAACAGGCATTGTTGCTGCCGAGCTTAGCTCAGGAGTGCTCGACTCGGATATGGAAGCGATATTTTCTTCTGCTACCAATCCTGCGATCCGTAGCTCGCAAACTGCATCCCCGGCTCGGATGGCAACGGGTAGATTCACAAGCTCATTCCCGGACCAAACACCTTCAGAGAGCCATTGCCCTCCCGTATCACTGTCGAGATTGCCGACGCGGATTTGTTCTCCTCCCGTCCAGTGGAATGCGTAGGCGTAAAGGGGGCCGGACGGAAGAGGAATGTCGACATCTCCGGCGCTGCCCGCGCAGAGGAATTGTTCAGTTGCGAGGTCTTTTTTATTCCCATCGGGCCAGACGATTTCCAGACGGGATTCACCATGAAGTGATGGAGAAGCGAGAGAGTCGTCAAAAAGATTCGATGGCGCAAACAGCAGCAGATTGGATCCCAGCACTTCTACCTCGAAAGGGAACGCGACTTCTCCGAGAAAAGAGACTTCGGAATCGTATAAATTCACCGTGCCATCGCGATTTCGAATGAAAGTCAAGATCCGTGCAGGATCGTCTTCGCCTCCGATCCGTATGGCACAATCCTCCCCACTACCGATGCGATAAGCAGAGCCAACTTCCGTGAAAATCGTATGAATCTCGTCTCGGAACTGGTAACTGATGAGTTTCTCTATCATGAATCTGATGTTCCTGTTAGTGGCCGGGATCAATGAAGCCAGCGGGAAGCATGAGGAAATACGAAACCCCTGTCAATCGCTTCTTACGATCGAAGACTCTCAGGAAAGGTTAATTTTTACGAACACCACTTTGTGAAATTTTCAGGGACAGGTTATTTTTCGTTATCTCTGGGACCGCTGACGGCCTCGTCGGCAGCGTAAATTACAGCTGGCGTCAGCTAGGAAAGTATTTCGAATGCTCTTAGATGATGGCAACACGAAAAGAGGAAAGGACTACCGGATGTCATCACAATATTGCAAAGGCCAACGAGGACGTTGGCGGACCCAGGCTGGCCGGTGAACGGATTACCGGCTGTCACCGTGCTGGTAAGAGGAGTAGCGTATTCGCAGCGAGTCATAGGGCAGGCTCAGCGCTCTGCGCAGGCAGGAAGCCTGCGGAAGCCATCCCTGGGACCGCTGACGTCCTCGTCGGCAGCCTAAATTACAGCTGGCGTCAGCCAGGAAAGAATTTCGAATGCCCTTGGTGGTGACAACACGAAAAGGGGAAACGACTAGCGGATGCCATCACAATATTGCAAAGGCCAACGAGGACGTTGGCGGACCCAGGCTGGCCGGTGAAAGGATTACCGGCTGTCACCGTGCTGGTAAGAGGGACGATTGCAAAGGACAGGCTATTTTCAATTATCTTGCGTATCTTGCTGAACCGCAGACTGTCGCCTCATTCATCCTCTGCGTCTCTGCGCCTCTGCGGGGAACACTTCATGCCCTTCGCCACGATCTAGACTCGTTTGGCTCCATCATCCAACACCCCGAGCCTCTCCAAGCAGCCCGCGACGCGACACCAGAGTAATTGGCACAGAAAAAGGGAAAGAATTCCTTTATTGGAATCGTGGAATTGTGTACAATCCGATCATGAGTCGCCAAATCCCTCAATCAAAAGCGACTGCTCGCCTTGCCTTGCGACTAATCACAGAATAACTATTCTACAAAATACATCATGAGAAGACTCGTAATCATTACAGATAAGGAGCCAGAGGTGAAGCATCTATGGAATTCGTGGGAAGTAGCTTCCGGTCGCATTGAAGGAGAGACGCTGACCGTCAAGATGCGTAACAAGTCCATCTTGGTAGTCGAGGCGATTGATCCACAGATGGTAGCAGACATCGTCCTCTCCCACGATCCGACCTCAGATATCGTCAAGGGTAAGCTCGGGATTAAAAGCGTGTCACTCACGGAGTATGTCGAAGACAAGTCCGACGCGAAGGCACAGTTGATCAAATCTTTGAAGACGCTGCTCGACGAGATCGACGAATAGTCCAAGCAGAACAAGCCGCGCCATAACTATCGCGACTAGCCGATCAGTTTCAATGCTTTCACCTAACTACAGCCTAATCTCCGTTGTCGACGTGCGCTGCCGCTGGTAGCGTTGTGCGGGCTCATCGTTCTCCCGAGAACTGAAGCATGTATATCGAGCCTCTTCATTCCCTCACGGCCCAAGCACAGACACTCCGATTGGGCTACGGCGTCAAAACGACCTCCAGAAGACCTCTTGTCGGTTCTTCTATCCACCCTCTCCCCCACTACGGATTCATCGAATCCTGAGCGATGAGACCGTCACGGACGTGGATGACACGCTTTGCATGCTGGGCGACATCGTCTTCATGGGTGACCATGATGATGGTGATCCCTTTCTCTGTATTCAATCGTGTCAGTAGATCGATAATTTCTTTGGTAGTCTTGGAATCAAGATTCCCTGTTGGCTCGTCGGCGAAGAGTGTATCCGGCTCAGTGACGATGGCTCGGGCGATCGCGACGCGCTGCTGCTGACCACCGGAGAGTTCAGCCGGGGTATTGCGCAATTTATCGGGAAGGCCGACCTGAGCGAGGGCTTTCATCGCCATCTCATGACGCTTCTTTCTCGGATACCCACGATACAGAAGTGGGAGTTCGACGTTCTCTAAAGCAGATGTCCGTGCGAGAAGATTGAATCCCTGAAATATGAATCCCAGTGCATAGCGACGCAGCAACGAACGTTCATTCTTATCCAATTCGTGAACGGCGACATCGCGAAACATGTAGGAGCCGGAAGTTGGGGTATCAAGGCAGCCGAGCAGGTTCATCAGAGTGGACTTCCCCGCCCCGCTAGGACCCATGATGGCCAAAAATTCGCCCTGCGGTATATCGAGATCGATCCCTCTCAAGGCCTCGAACGCCGCAGGTCCCGTGCCGTAGATCTTACGAATCTGCCGAAGTCGGATCAGAGGTTCCTCGCTCATGGAGTAGGCTTCGGCTGCAGGCCAGTGATAATCTCCGTGCCAGCGGTGAGGTCGCCGGATGTGATCTCGGTGATGCGTCCGTCGGTGATCCCGACTGTCACCGGAATCTCGACAGGCTCCCCGTTGCGGAGTGTCCAGACCCTCGGTGCTTCATTGCTCGCACCAGGTTTAGGAACCGCCTTGCGACGCCAGCTCGCTCCGGGGGAAAGACTATCCACCAAGGTGGTGTTACCGCTCGCCACAGGCTTACCCAGAGAGAGGGCATATTCAGGATTGAAGCGCAGAGCCGAGTTGGGGACAGTGAGAATCTTGTCCTTTTGCTCGATGGTGATCTCAATCACGGCGGTCATCCCAGGCCGTAGGGAGAGATCCTCGTTTTTCACTGCAAACTCGACGCTATAGGTCACGACGCCAGTCGATGCAGCAGAGTTGTTGGAACTGCTGGACGATGTCGCGATATTATCGGAGCCGAAGTTCGCTTTCTTGACTGTCGCGACATACTTCCGCCCCGGCCAAGAATCGACCGTAAAGCTGGCAGTCTGTCCCACTTTCACTCGAGCAATATCGGCTTCGGAAATATTCGCCACTAGATCCATCTCCTTCAGGTCCTCCCCGATGAGAAAAAGCGTGGGAGCGGTAAAGGAAGCGGCCACTGTCTGACCGATATCGATCGAGCGGAAGAGAATCACGCCGTCCACGGGCGAGGTGATATACGACTTTCCCAGATCCACTTCGAAGGCGCGAACCCTTGCCGAAGCAGCCACGACATCGGCCTTCGTGCTCTCCAAATCGGCCTTGGCTCGTGCCACCTTCGCCCGCGTGGTATCCATCGTGGCCTTGGAAGGAGTCCTGCCACCACTGATTTTCAAAAGCTCCTCTTGACGATTGAGCGAGGCCTCCGTCTCCTGGACAGTCGCCTCTGCCTGACTGACCCGAGCCTCTGCCACTTGTTTGGCTGCGCGGGCCTGATTGGTCTCCTCTTCCAGCTTGGTCGTATCGAGTAGGAGTAGTTTCTGCCCCTTTTTCACCTCATCATTCGTATCGACGTAGATCTCGCGAACGATACCGGAGAGTTCTGATCCGACGGTAATCAGATTCGTCGGTTCCAGACTGCCCGTCGTATTAACGAAGAGAGAGATGCGATCCTCTTTCGCCACCTCTGTCACGAACGTGGGTCCTTCCTCGGCTCCGCGAAAATACTGCCATCCATACCATGCCCCGACGCCCAATAGCGCGAGGAGAATCAGCAGGATCATCCATCGGGTAAAACGGCTGCCAGAACCTTTTCGGATACTAGCTGAGAGATCGAAGTCAGACATAGGAAGCCGGGAATCAATTACTGAGAATTCTTCGCCATCGAAGGGCTGCGGTCAAGTGAGCGATGTGTCCACCCGCCGCCGAGCGCCTGATACAGTCGGATAAAGGATGTCGTGCGATCTGTCCGGGCGGAAATTCGGCTATCCTCTAGTGACAAGAGGGTGCGCTGAGAATCAATGACCTGGAGAAAGTCCACCTCTCCGGCCTCGTAGCGCTGACGCGCCAGAGTATCGGCATCGCGAGCAGCGACGACTGCACTCTCAAGAAAACCGATCTGCTCAGTCGTCCGCTTACACGCGATGAGCGCATCCTCGACCTCGGACAGGGCGACGAGGATCGTGGATTCGTATCTGGCCAGAGACTGATCGATCGCGGCATCGGTGGCTTCGATGTTCGCCCGAATTCTCCCTGCATCAAAGATGGGACGCATCAGTCCGGCAGCGGCATTGGCCGCGACAGTGCCTGGGTCGAACATCTTCGCCGGGCTGAGAGCCGTCACACTGAGTGCACCTGAAAGAGAAAGCGTCGGGAATCGATCCGCCCGAGCTGCCTTGTTTTTCGCTGCTGCAGCGAGAATCTGATACCCGGCCTGGCGAAGATCCGGCCTCTGGCGTAGGGTGTCCGCCGGAATGCCCAGCGCTAGGCGAGAGGCAGGATTAGGGATTCCACGTCCGGCTGAGGCGAGGATGGAATCCAAGCCACCCGGTGCTGTTCCGCAAAGGCGAGCTAAAAGATTGGCCGTTTGCTCAAGATTCTGCTGCACCCTCGGGACCGAGGCCTTCGCCTGCTGGAGCGAAGCCTCCGCCTGACTGTACTCCAGAGAATCAGCCTCCCCCGCCTGCGTCCGCCAACTCGCGATCTGGAAGGTTTCCTCCTGTGCGGTAATGTTGCGCTTGAGAACATCGAGTCGCGCTTTCGATGCCTGAAGACTGGTGTAGGTCGTCGCCACCTCCGCTGCCAAAGAAGCCTGAATGGAATGAAAATTCTCCTCGGCAGAATCTGCCGTATAGCTGGCAGCAAGGAGATTCGAACGATTTCGACCGAAGATATCGGCCTCCCAAGATGTATCGAGTCCCGCCGACCAAGTGGTGCTAGTGTCGCGCTTGATACCCGGCGCTTTGGTCAGTCGAGAGTTCATCCCCAGAGCTCCGGATACCTGAGGGTAGAGCGCGGCAGCGGTGGCGTCCCGATTCGCTCGCGCTTCTCGGACGAGAGCTGCAGCGGCATCCAGATCGGGGCTGCTATCTAGACTGCGGCGAATCAGTGCCGAAAGCGTTGGATCGGAGAAGGAGGCCCACCAGTGACTGAGATCGCGCTGAGGGTCAGCACTCGGGAAAGCAGCGGCATTTCTCCATGCCACGGGGAGCGACCCGACTTCTGAGAGGTGAAAAGGGCGAACGGAACAACTCGTGAAAAGCACAAAAAAAATCGCCGCCAGCGGAAACTTCCGACAGGATGCTGGCTTGGTGATTACAAATCTGACAGTTATCTCGGACAAAATTGGCCCGCTACTCTGGGCATTAAGATTAGGCCGCTACTCTCAGAGGACAAAAACAAGCCTGCAATCGAATTTTATAAAAATTTTAAAATTTTTATTCCTGCGAAATTACTTAAGACATCCTGACTTTGCTTATGTAAACTGACAGATACCCCGGAAAAATGAAAGACGCTCCTCAAATCGTTCTGGAGTCAAATCTCGGAGCGACTGTGTGCCGAAGCTCTCACAGGCAAAACTGGCCATAACACTCCCTCGGACCACCGCACTGGCGAGATCTTCGAAATTGTAGTCATCATTCCCTCGACTCGCCAGATAGCCGGCAAAGCCTCCGATAAAGGTGTCGCCCGCTCCCGTGGGATCGAAAACCTCGCGCAAAGGAAAAGCTGCGCATGTGAAAAACTCATCTTTATCTTTCCCGAAGAGCATGGCTCCGTGCTCCCCTTTCTTCACGATCACGTATTTCGGCCCCAGCTTTCGCAGCCTCTCACCCGCCTCGACCACGTTGGAAGTCTCCATCATTAGCTTTGCCTCTCCATCGTTCAGCACCAGCAGATCGATACGCTTCAACAGGCGATCCAGTTCAGGACGAGAAATCTGAATCCATAAATCCATCGTATCAGCGATGGAAAAGTGAGAATTTCCTTCTACCTGATCCAGTACGGAATGCTGATTCTGTGGATGAGAATTCGCCAGCAATGTCAGCTTTGTATCTGCCTTTTGCGACTCGGCTACCACTGGCTTCCATGACTCCAATACGTTCAGCGCCACATCCAGCGTCTCGCGCTGGTTCATGTCCTCCATGTATTCACCGGACCAGCGGAAGGTGTCGCCCTCAGATTGCTCCAGACCATCGAGATTTAATCCCTTCGACTGAAACAGCTTCATGTGCTCTTCCGGAAAGTCGCGTCCGACAACACCGACGAGGCTCGTGGGAGCGAAAAAGCTGGCTGCGATCGCAGCATATGCCGCCGATCCACCGAGCAGGTTCCCCTGCTCTGCCGTTTGGGTCTTGATATGATCGAGGGCGATGGAGCCAGAAACGAGAACACTCATGGATGGGTGGAATGAATGGGATGGAATGGATTAAAATGCCGAATCAACAGGTCGGAGATCAAAAAAGGCCGTAGGTCAACTTTCCGGCTCGCTCAGGGCATCAGTGCCCTAGCGGAGCGGACATAAGCAGCAATATCGCCTGACTGCAAGATCCCAGATACAATTACGACACGTTTTGCGCCGAATTCGACCAGAGACGCCAGATTTTCCAGCTTAATTCCGCCGATACAGAAGATCGGCAGATCGGGGTGTTTCACATTCACCTCAGCGATTTCAGTCATTCCGATGGCTGGTCGTCCGGGCTTAGTCGGTGTTGCAAAGATCGGTCCGAATCCGATGTAATCGATCCCCGCATCCGCGGCCGCTGCATCGGCCTGTTCGCGACTGTGGGTCGATCGTCCAATCAGCATTTCCGCCCCTACCTGTTCGCGGACCACATGGGTTTCCCCATCATCCTGCCCCAAGTGCACGCCATCCGCCCCGATCCGCGATGCGATTCTAGGGAAATCATTGATGAGCATCGGCACCTGTGCCTCCCGGCAGACAGGTAGCAGCATTTCAGCCCAGTTCTCGACCTCCTGCTCTGCGTGTCCTTTGGCCCGCAGTTGAATCACGTCGATCCCTCCCTCTAACATCTCTGCCGTCACTCGGATCAAATCACGAGCGATGACATAGCCGAGATCCACGATACCGTAGAGCTTCGCATTCTGGAGGCGAGAACGAGACATGCGAGGAATTGAACAGGGTTCAATCCATGAGTCAACAGGGTTTAATCGCCTATTTCCTCTCGTGTTAAGCCCCCATCAGCATTCTCCATCCCAGCCACATCAGCCCGAAATCGACGATCATGTGACTCACCCAGGCCCCCACTAGCGTGCGATAGCGATCCAGCAGCCAACTCCAGAATGCCCCTCCCACACCGACTCCCGCGCCGAGAGCGAAAGCCCAGAGCAGAGGAAAAAATTGACTTAGGATCACGATGTGATGCAGAGAAAAGCCCGTCGCCGCCACGAAATGTGCAAGTCCTGCTGGCATGAGCTTTCTCGCCTGACCGAAGGCAAACCAGCGCCAGTAGAACTCCTCCATGGCCGAATGAATCACGGAGAGGAAAACAGCGAACAGCAGGAAATTCTCCGCCACACCCAGATCGTGGATGCGCTGGACGATCTTCTCTCGATTCGCATCCAGCAGTGCCTCACCGACGGGCAGACGGAGGAGCAGGACCATCGCACCCACCACGACAGCACCAAAAAGGATCCCAGGCACCAACGAAGCGAGCCTCCGAGGATGAGTCCCTTTCTCTAGAGCCAGTCGATCTCCCAGAATCAGTCTGCCAGCAACGACGGGCCAGACGATCAGAAAGACCTTGTGCGCCGTATAGAAAGCATTCCCAAAGCCTGTTCCCGGATACAGCACGAAGTAAAACAGGGAAAAAATAAAGGGAACCACCAGTGCCGGCAGGAACAAACTCCAGCGCAATCCGCAAGCGGAGCGAGATGCCGACAGACTTTCTTCCTCGTTCATCATGAATTTCTTCTCGAATTTCCAACAATCCCTCACTTCAGGCCTTGTGATTGAGTCAATCAATGGCATTTTTATTGTTTCGACACAATTTAAATTCAGAACCTCTCAAACTCTTCTGCTTATGGCTATCGTCGCGACGCAACTGAAACGTGGACAGTGCATTTCTTACAACAATGAACTCGGGATCGTCACCGGGCTGGAACACCGCACGCCTGGCAAGGGCAACGCTCTGATCATGGCGACCGTCCGCTCCTTCAAAACGGGAAAAACGAAGGATATTCGCTTTGCCTCCAGTGACAAGGTCGATATCGTGCAATCAGAACGGCAGAAGCTGGAGTTCAGTTACCAGGATCAGACCGGGTACCACTTCATGGACCCGGCGACCTATGATACCATCACTTTTCAGTCCGAATTTATCGAGGAGAGCAAAGACCTCCTGATCGACGGACTCTCGGTGGAAGTGCTATTCGTCGATGGGAAGCCCGTCACGATCGAACTGCCCCCGTCGATCGAACTCGAGGTTACGGAATCCGCTCCCGGCGTGAAAGGTGATACCGCCACTGCCGCGACGAAAGAAGCGACTGTTCAAACGGGATTGCGCTTGCAAGTCCCCCTGTTTATCAATCCCGGCGACAAAATCAGAGTGAACTCTGAGGATAAGAAATACCTCGGACGTGCCTGACCGGGTTCTCTGTGGAGCGGCAGCTTTCCCCATCCTCCTGTCTTGCCCCGCCGAACCACCAGAGCTACGCAAAGTCGCCGTCGAACTGCTGCGACGACGCAGTCGAGTGCGTCTACGTCTCGGCATCACTCGACTCCGTCTAGGCGACGTGGAGCTTCCCCTAGCAATCGTCGCCGCCGCGTTCAGTCGCGCAGCCTGTTCGCCTCCTTGGCGAGCGAGTTTTGGACGAAACTCAGTGACGTCGATTCTCCCCTTCTGAAATCGTGCAAGCGACTGATCGGCATCGCTCTCCTGCCTCTGTGTTGGATTCTGTTCGAGACCTTTGTCGTCCTACTCCGGACAGATACTTTCGTGGGAGATTATTGG
>JBDHQE010000277.1:0-4650 GCA_039806885.1 Verrucomicrobiales bacterium | reverse complement strand
GAAGTAGCGAACGGACTGAGGACTGACCTGGTCATAGGCAGCTAGTCCTTCCTCTGATCGACCCAAGCCGAAAAGTGCATCTCCCCGCAGCAAGTTCGCCTCATCCGTCAAACTGTCGTCCGGATAGCGTCGGAGGAATTCTTCGAGCTGTGTCACCGCCGCCTCATAGTCACCGAGGGAGAAGGTACAAAATGCGATGCGGAAGGAGGCCTCGATGCGATATTTGGCCTGGTCGCCGTACTTCTTCAGATAAGCAGTCAAGGACTCCCGAGCCTCGTCATACTCTGCGGAGAAGGATTCAGCCATGGCAGACCAGTAATCAGCATCATCCACCAAGCTGGATTTCGGATCGCGCCGACGGACCTGCTCGAACTGGTAGAGAGCGCCTTCGTTGTCGTCTTGCTGGAGGTAGAGAAAGCCCTGGAGAAAAACGGCCTTCGTAGCGACCGGATCGTCGGGAAAGCGTGTGACCAGATCGCCGAAGGCACGCTGAGCATCTGAGTACTCTTCTGCTTCGCGCAAGGCATCGGCGCGTAGGAAAAGCACGGTTGCCAGCGATGGAGCCTCGGCAGAGGGACGGGCGGCGAACACTTTCAGATAGCGATCCGCCGCCTCGGAAGCACGCTTCCAGTTTTTCGTCTCCATCCAGCATTGGACTTCAGCGAGACTGGCACTTTCCACCACGGCATCAGGAGGCAGATTGGCCAGCATTTCCGCCAGAATCAGAGCCGCTTCTCGATAGCGCCCTAGGCTCTGAAAAGCCATCGCCAGACGCAGACGCACAGAGGAATCGAAGTTCTCGATCTCCGCGAACCGCTCCATTTCCTGACGCGTTCGGTCGAGGATGGTGCGCAGTTGGCTGACCGTGCCTCGTGCCTCGGGCTGTTTCTCCAGAGTGGTGATTCGACTCTCGAGTTCCGAAATCCGTGCCGCTTGGTGATCGAGAATCCTTTGCTTCGGCCAGATGCGTTGGAAACAGGTGATCGCCTCGTAAAATTGCTCCGCCTCCAGAAACTTCGCTCCCAATTTCAACACCAGACTCTGAAAGCTGGCGAGCTGCATCATTTTTCCAAGATTCGAAGATTCTCGGCGGATGATCGCGAGCGCCTTTCCATCTTCTCCGGCTTCTATTCTCGCAGAGAACTCCAGCAGCGCTGCCCGACCCGCTACCTCTGGTGAGGCGGTCAGCAGCAGTGGTCTCTGTTCCTCCAGCAGATCCGCCGCCTCCGTGGGAAAATCCTGTTTCAAATAGAGGGAGGCAAATAGGAGCATGGACTCGAAGCGCTTTGCGGGATCGTGGCTTTCATTGATCCAGTATTCACCGAAGGCTCTTTGAGACGCCACCCATTCTCCCTGCGCCATGAGGCACAATCCACGGCAGAAGTGAAGCTCGTCAGCCAGTCGAGGCGTGATCTGGGAATCGCTCAGTGAATCCTCGATCCATGGGAGAGCCTCCGCATATTTCGCCTGAGCTACTTTGGCGATCGCCACTAGGGGTCGATGCTGACGCACGGCCTCCGCGACCTCTTCCGCCGGCCCGTATTCGACGATAAACTTCTCCAAGCACTGCTCCGCCACAGGAAAATCATTGGCGAAAAAGGCAGCCCTTCCTCGATCCAGTAACTGAGCCGGTCCCTCGGATTCAATCACCGCAGGAGTCGATGGCTCTGCAGCCTGAAAAGCTGGGCAGAGAATGAGAGCAAGACAGCATGAGAGACGAACGAAAAATGGTTCTATGCTGTCTCTCCATGACTCCATGTCTGGGCATCATGAAGCCAGAACTCAGGGGAGGGAGTCAATCAAAAAGTCAATGGAATTCGTGGAATCATGAGCAAAGCAAAAGTTTTTCTCGGTGTGACACGCGTGAGCGCAAGAACAGGCAATGATCCAAAAATCGCGACTCCGCCGAATGCCTCCTGATTCTATCATTCAAACTGCTGCGGCAGCAGGAGATTCTCATCGGTGATCCACTGTAACTCCTCCGGACTGTGCGTGACTAGGATCACAGACAGAGAAAGCTGAATTACAGCCTGACTAAGGTGTTCCAGCATCTCAGTCCGCAGTTCCGCATCCAAAGCGGAAAATGGCTCGTCCAGCAGGAGTAGACGCGGCTTTCGCACCAGCACCCGTGCTAGGGCGACGCGCTGCTGCTGCCCACCCGAGATTTCGGTAATACGACGCTCGCCTATGCCCCGAAGATCGAATCGCTCCATCCATTCCTCCGCTATGTCACGGCGGTTCTCTTTTGTCAGATGCCTGAGTCCGTACGTGATGTTCTCTCTCACTCGCAGGTGAGGAAACAGGGCGTATTCTTGGAATAGATATCCGATATCTCGGCTCTGTGGACTCAGACAGACTCTGTCCGAAGCGCTGAACCAGAGCTGTTCACCTGCCACGATTCGCCCTTCCGTAGGCTTCTCCAGACCGGCCAGACAGCGGAGCAGAGTCGTTTTCCCCGAACCCGATGGCCCCGCGATCGTCAGGATATGACGCTGTCCGAGCGGGACTCGTAATTTCGCCGCGATCCGTGGTCCTTTTTTGTATTGAATGGCAAAATCAGCTTGGAGATCGCTTTTCATGTCGACAGAGGCCTCCTTTGTATCGAAGAAACGACGCAGAGACAGATGAAGGAAAAAGCCAGCAACCAGCCAGCCGTCTGCCCTGCCTCGTCGTAGCGCATCGCCTGCACGTCGTCGTAAATCTGGATTGAGAGCGTCCGCGTCTCTCCAGGAATATTCCCTCCCATCATGAGAACCACGCCGAATTCTCCCACTGTGTGGGCAAAGCCGATCACAATGCCGGAGACAACTCCAGTCCAAGCCAAGGGCAAGGCGATGCGAAAGAAAGTACTCACTCGGGAGACTCCGAGGCACCAGGAGGCCTCCAGCAGACGGCGATCAACACCGCTGAAGCCCGTGACAAAGGGACGCAGAACGAAAGGAAGATTGAAGAGAACAGAGGCTAACAAGATACCCTCGAAACGAAAAGGCAGGGTCGTGCCCATCATCTGATTCCATAGACCGCCGACCGTGCTGTCGGGGCCAGTGTAGATTAGGAGATAGAAACCGAGCACCGTCGGTGGCAGAATCATGGGGAGAGTCACCAGCGCCTCGACTAGAGCACGTCCTCGCCATTGCGTCGTAGAGAGCCACCAGGCGAGAGGAAGGCCCGTCAGCACCAGAATTAAGGTAGTCGCCGTAGCGAGCTTCAGAGTCAGAGACAGAGCAGTCGGATCCATGCAGTAGATCAAGGGGCAGAAAATCCGTACTTTTCCAGAATTGCCTGCCCTTCCTCAGAAAGCAGAAAATCTCGAAAGGCTTCTGTGGATGAACGATCTCGACACCAAGACGGAATCGCACCGAACTGACGAATCGGCGAATAGAGCGAGTCAGAAATAACCAGCCAGTCACCCGTCTCGTTCAGATCAGAGCCAACGATAAGCGATTCGGCGAAAATCCCCACCTGAGCTGCTCCAGATTGGGTAAATTGCGCCGCTTGGCCGACATTCTCTGCCTGAACGAGCTTTCCCGAGACTTTTTCCTCTAGGCCTGCAACAGAGCGTATGGCCTCCAGAGCAGCTCGGCCGTAGGGTGCCGTATCAGGATTGGCGATGGCGATTCGCGAGACAGCAGGATCTGTCAGGACTTCTAAGCCTCGATTCGCCACATTCAGCCCTGCGGATCTTCGCGCCCAGAGGAGGAGGCGACCGCGGGCGTAGGGAAAAACGGCGTCCGTCAGCCCCTGTTTGAGCATCTGCTCCGGGTATTCGGAATCAGCGGAAAGGAAAAGATCGAATGGTGCCTGTTGTCGAAGTTGAGCGTAAAAGGTTCCGCTCGCTCCGTAGGTGGGTTTGATCTGAACGCCGGGATTCGCTTTTTGGAAGCTGAGCACCAATTCGTCACAGGCATAGCGCACCGAGGCAGCGACTGCGATGTTCAGGGTCAGGGTCTGTGGCTGGTTTTGTGGCTGATTCTGTGACCTGTCGCAGGCACTCAGAACGCAGCACAGGATCAAAAGAGCGGAGCGCGGGATGTTCATCTCAGGAAAAACGTTGTCAATCTTCGCAGTTGATCGGTTCCTTCAGACCGCCATCCGTTCTCCTACGCCTCTGGAGTGATATCCGGGAAGTTCGGCGATTCGGCGTCGATGGGTATCGGATCGGAGCAATCGAATCAGAGAATCGATGAGCGGATCGCGACTATCTCGCTCGCGATAGCAGAGATCAAATGCCTCCTGTCGAATCGTTCGAAAATCGATTCCCGGTTTCTCCGCGCACAGTTTCACGCAGATTCCGGCGTCGGCCCATCCGGCCTGTACGGACAGGGCGACAGCAGCGTGGCTGCTTACGATGCGTCCGCTCAGTGACGACGAGGTGCTGACCAACTCATCCAGACATTCTCGGGCAGCCGAACCAGATTCGCGCAGCGCCCAGTTTCGAGATGCTCGGAGCACCTGATCGACCGTGCGCTGCCCGCTCGCACTCGGGAAGACTAGCCCTTGCTCCCAGACAGCTGTGCGAAGCAGAACGAATCCCGTTCCCATCTCGCGTCGCACGATCTGTTCATTCCGATCCGGATCTTCGGGTGTAGAAAAGTGCAGTCCTGCTGCGTGTACGAGTCCTTGTTTGAGCAGACGAAGAGCTTCCAGCCC
>JBDHQE010000276.1:0-4651 GCA_039806885.1 Verrucomicrobiales bacterium | reverse complement strand
CCCCTCGCGCCGAGTCTATCGCCTACGGTATCAACTTATTTCCCCAGTGGCAGCAATTCGTATCGACGCACGATCATCTCAGCACCTTCTGTCTGAAGGGCGATGGCTCCGCCGCTGGGTTTCACGTCGAAGGCTTCGTTCACGAGGACTCCGTTGACGAAATATTGCAGGGTATCTCCTTTTGCGATCACTTCGAGCTTGGTCCATTCACCGAAGGGACTCTCGACGTCATCCTTCCCCCGGAATCCTAAAACGTCTTTCCAGTCAATATCGCGCTTTTCCCAGTTGATGCGTCCACTGGTGGCTTCTTGCAGTTCCGCATCCTTCTGCCAGCGCATTTGATTGTTGGCATCCTTAACGTAGTTCGCTTTCACGCTCGTCTGATACACCTGATCGCCGTCCTTCTTAGGACTCAGCACTAAGATGTCACCGACGCCTCCTTCGATGATCTGAGCCTCGACTCCGGCGCACCAAGAACCGCCGTAGGCTCCGTGGGGGCCATGGCAGTGCAGGATGAGTCCATTGTCACGAGCACGATCTGCCCGTTTTCCCCAAGCAGGACCGCTCCATTTGCATTCGATCACGAGATGATAATCGCGAAAGGCCTTTTTGGTGGACATGTAGCCGTAGGATTTTCCGGAGATCTTGAGAGTTCCGTCATCCTGCAAAACAAAAATCTTCTCCGCTGGGTCGTGGAAATCAGGATCGGCCTTGTCGTTCAGATTGAATTCCACTTCCCCATTCCTCAAAAGATCCAAGATATTAACATTTTCCGTGACCGGAGTCGCCGTGGCAGGATCTGGTAGCATACGGACTGGAGCGTCGTCTGCAGAGACTAGAACGGCCAATGAAGGAAGCAGGGCGAGTAGGAGGCAATTGCGCAGGGCTGTGAAACTCATGAATGATAGAATCAGAGGTATAGTGAAAAGAGGTAGTGGCGCATTTCCGTTAATTCAAATCTAGCTTTTTACATGTCCATATCATTACGAAGAATATTCCTAAAATTTCCCTGAATCCGGCTTATGCTTCGCTCATTCTACGGCTATTTTGAGCCTGTTGCTTCTATTTCGATGAAATCTCTGCTCTTGTTCCTGCTTTGCTTTTCCTTGACTGCGACTGTCTTTTCCGATGAACCGGGCGTCGCGGAGCTTCAGATCGGCGATCCGGCTCCGGCCTTCTCCCTGCCCGGAATCGACGGAAAGACCTATACGCTGGATGATTTCAAAGATGGCAAAGTTCTGGTGGTATTTTTCACCTCGAATCATTGTCCTACTTCGCACGGAGCGGCGGATCGGATCAAGTCCTTCCTGGCGGATTTCAGATCGAAAGGGATGAGCTTTGTCGCGATTAATCCGAACAATCCCGAGGGGATCAGCATTGATGAGCTAGGCTATACGAAGTATTCAGACGGCTTTGAGGACATGAAACGTTATGCTGCCGATCAAGATTTCGATTTTCCCTATCTATATGACGGAGAAACGCAGTCAGTGGCAAAGGCCTACGGCTGTTTGGCCACGCCCCATGTGTTCGTGTTTGATGCGGAGAGGAAGCTGCGGTACAAGGGGCGATTCGATGATTCTCGATATGGTGGAGACGACTCGACTGTGCAGTCGCCGGATACGCGAAACGCGGTCGCCGCTCTCCTAGAGGGAAAGACTCCTCCGGTAGAAATCACGAAGCCGATGGGCTGCTCGACTAAATGGCGAAGCAAAAAGGAGGGAATCGTGGAGAAAATGGCCGCTTGGGATGCGACTCCGGTCGCAGTCGAATCAATCGATCTGGCGGAAGCAGCCGCTTTAAGAAAAAACGGTACCGGCAAAGTCCGCCTGATCAATGTCTGGGCGACTTGGTGCGCTCCCTGTGTCGCAGAATTTCCGACTCTGGTGCAAACTTCTAGGAAGTTCGGTACTCGGAATTTCGAATTCATCACGATCAGCGTCGATGATCCTGGAGATTCAGCACGGGTAACGTCTTTCCTAGAGAAGCAGAAAGCAGGTATGTCGAAACGAGTGCAAAAGTCCGTGGAGGCCGAGGGACGAAGGACAAACCACTATCTCTATCGTGGTACGGAGATCGATCAACTGATGCAGGCGCTGGACCCGCAATGGCCGGGTGGGATTCCCCATACTCTGCTGGTCGATCCCGATGGGACGATTTTTTGGCGTCACAATGGGCCGGTCGATCGCGAGACTCTCTGGGGAGCGATCCTAGAACACATGGGGGATTATTACGTGAGGGATGATGTCAGTGGTAAGAAGTGAAGAGAGTTGTCTGCCGTGCGTGGTTCTGCCTCGAGAATTGAGGCAGATTGCTTGAATTTCGGGATTGTTTGACTAAGATTCCCGCTCCCTTCTCCGTTTTGACATTATTTGCTGCACTGTATGAGGTTTTTTCCCGTGTCTGTTCTTCTCGCCCTTCTCTTGATTTTTGGGGCGCGGACAGTTGCAGCGTATCCTCTCACTCTCGAGCAGCGAGAGCGTCTGAAGAAGTATCTGCCGCGCACCTTCCCAAAGCTGGAAGATCGGGAGGGAGTCTTCGTTGTTGCGCTAGGAGATGATGTCATGGGTGGGGTGACTCCGCTGCCATCGGCTTGGGAGAGTGGTAATCCGCTTTTTTCTTATTGCGGGACTTTTCTGAATCAACTCACACGTGAGTTTTTCTATCCCGGCGGGGTTCATCTGATGAATCCTCCGGAGAAGGGGTCTACCAAGCTCACGCCCTATTTAGGTAATGAGATCGCTCTCGAGAATCTCACAATGTCCGAGGGAACATCCTTGGACGGAGTGCGACGCGCCTATACCGATGCTTTTTTGAATGCTCCCGATCTGATTCTGGTTCAATTCGGGATTTATGATTCCTTTCGATTTCTCGCGATCGATGTTTATAAGCGCGCTCTGCAGGACATAGTAGATGCTGCGAAGCAGATGAAATCAGATATCATCCTCTTCGGTCCGCCCATGGTGAACTATGGCGGAGGTGCGATGGAGTGGGGGGCGGAGCGAGCTTATGCCATGGCTACTCGTGAGGTCGGAGAGGCGAATGGGGTGCTCTGCATCGATCTGGGACGTCATCTTTCACGCTTCGGCGGAGGCGTCGATCCGGACACCCACCCTGCAGCGGCGATGGAGATCGTAGGAGACAGGATGGAGCGCATTTTTCAATTCGGGCCGGAACTCACCACGCGAGAGCGCGTCCATCCATCGGCGAAGGTTCAAAAATTCTTGGGACAGGCGGCTTTTGACGATCTACTGAACGGTCCGCCTCCGTCGAGTTTCAGCGAGACAGCGGTCGCGACCTATGGAGCAGATGGCTCGATCGGCGTTTCGGTGGTTCTGCGGAATCAGACGACGGAGGAGAAAAAGGGAACGATGGGAGGTTTGGCTATAGGCGGAGCGATTCTGCCGGACGAGGTAGGAAAGCGCTTCACGATTGCCCCAGGAACGGCGACGCAGCTAGAGTTCCGCTTTGATCGGCCTGTCGTCGGAAAATGCCGAGATGGCTCGCCTTTGTATTTTCCTCTGGAGCCTGCGGATGAATTTGGCCGATTCTCCTTTTTTATCGAAGACTCCGTAGCGTCCGAGGTGGTGGACCTTCCGCTCAGAGTTGGTCCCGTGACTGCATTGTGGAAGAATCGTCAGTATGTCAATGTGAGTGATCAGATGCGGGTGGAGTGGGACTTGGTGAATGGAACGGACAAGGCTCTCTCGGGCACCTTCCAAGTAGGGATGGCTGATAAGATCGGAAATCCAACGCCATTCTCCATTGATCCTCTGGGCATAAAAACGATTTTTTCCGTTTTTGATTTTGTTCCTTCTCAAGATCTGAAGCTATTTCAGCAGGACCTCTGGATTCAGTTGGACGTCGATGGGAAAGTGGTTCGTTTCACTCGTGAGATGGAGGCAGCTCGGGATTTGGTGTTGGGCGAGACTGTCGAGATGCGTCGATGGGCCGACTATGCAAACGCCAGTTCCGCTACTGACCCCCCAGCACGGAGTCGGGCGGAGGCATCGGCGAAGGTGCGCTTCGAGGCCGATAAGAAGGCTCTGTATGTCATCGCCACGTTGAGCAATATTGAGCTTCCCAATTTGGGAGATCGTGCGGCATTGGAAGCCAAACTATTTCTCGATGCTCGTCCTGCGGGAGAGGTCCGCACTTTCGGAGTGGTGGAACCTCTCATAGTTTATACGAAGCATACGGACAGCTGGGGCTTTACCCCTAGTATCGAGCTAGGGAGCTTCGGCACGGGCTATAATATGATTCTCAATCCGAAAGGGATCACCTCCGCGATACGCTCTGATGCCGACGGATCCCGCGTGCTGGAGATAAGGATTCCCCGCAGTTATCTCCACCGTCATGCTTGGGAGTTGAATTCACCCGAGGCGATACTCGGCGCTCGACTTGAGTTAACCGTCGCCGATCCGAATCCCACGGCGACGGACCCATTCCCGGCGAAGAACCGCTTCGAGACGAACAGCCCCACCTTCGCTTGGGAAGATCGCATGGTGCGAGGGATGGATGAGAATGATGCCCGCTCGCTCATCACTCTGCGCTTGTCTCGACAGCCCGTGAACAGTTGGTCCGTCCGGGTGTATTGATGCGAAGCGACTGGTGGCTCTGTCTCAGAAAGTTCGATTGAATCTTTAAAATCGCC
>JBDHQE010000275.1:0-4696 GCA_039806885.1 Verrucomicrobiales bacterium | reverse complement strand
ACCTTCGTGGACGGTGCCTTGACGATCTTCAATCAAACAGGGGCTGAACTTCTTCAGACCCGCGACATGGCCGATCCAGAGAATGTCCTGATGGAGACGGATCAAGTGACCGACACAGAGGGGCGCCATCTGAAAGATTGGCGCAAGAAGCGCTCTGCCACTCAATACAAGGTGGAATATGGTGGCTCGCATCACTATCCGGGTGCTCGTGTCTCACTAAGTTCCGGCGAGGTGCTTCAGGGGCCTGGAGGAGGCGAGTAATTGCAGGTGACCATTGGCAAGTGATCTGGTCTGCTGATCGATCATGATTCTAAGGGAGAGGCTAGTTTAAAGTTTGAAAGATGAATCACGAAGTGCTGGCCAGTGCAGGAAGAGTAGTGCAGACAATCCTGTCTGTGGACACTACTCCTGGGACCGCCGACGTCCTCGTCGGCAGCTTTTAATGTAACGGACTGGCGGGGATATGCTTAAAGGCTCCACTTAGGACGCCCTTTCAGGGCTTTTATTTCCTAACATTCAAATTCCCATGGCGTTGCCCTGGGCTAGGATAGTGCGCCTCTTTGAGGCTGAATATGCACGCAATCGTATGGGGTTTTATAGAAGGCGTAGCCAAGGGACCCGTAGCCTACTGACGAAATTGTCGGTCGTGTGACCGATAACAAAAAACACCACGATGCGAAGCTAGAGCTACACACCGTGGTGTTGAAGTTGCGAGCGAGTTGCCTTGCGGTTCGAAGATCGTTTCAGCGCTTTAGCGCTTTAGCGTCTTAGCGTTATGCGACAGCAGCGGGAGCCTCGATCTCCACAGCAGCCCGTTTCAGGTTCACTGCTTGTGCCAGAGTATCTCCCACCGGACATCTGCTCTCCACGTAGTCGAGAAATTCCTTAATTTTTTCCGGTGATTCGTCAGTTTTGAAGATGAATTTGTATCGAATATCGGAATAGCCAGGACGAGCGGAAGACTTGTCAAAGAAGCCATCGAGATCGATGTCGCCTTCCAGTTCGATGCGCAGTTCGTCGTATTTAATGCCGAATTTCTCTGCATAGACTTGGGCGACGACCGACTGACAGGCTCCGAGTGCTCCCAATACGAGCTCCACGGGATTGGCTCCGGTATTCGTGCCACCGAGAGCCACAGGCTCATCGGCGATGATGGTATGGTCGGCTGTACGGATTTCGACGCGTGTCCCGGTGCCGGGATGGATCGTAGTAGCGCGAAATGTTTGTTGATTGCTCATATTGTGTGGATTGGATTGGGTTGAGGTTAGGTTAAGAAAGGTTGATCTATTCAGGCGATTGCGACTTCCGGAGCCTCCCAGCCTTGGAAAATGCGGATAAATTCGTCGTCGCTACTGTAATCGACGAGAGCGGGGTCAGGCCCGATGCGATCTCCCTGATCCAGAGAATGAATCGATTGAAGTTCGGTTTCGCTCAGCTCGAAATCACCGATCTCAGAGTTTCGGCGGATGTGCTCTGGAGTTGCCGCTTTGACAACGGCTAGGACTCCTCGCTGAAAGAGCCAGCGCAGGACGATTTGGGCGGGTGACTTGCCGTGTTTGGTGGCAAGGCTGAGAAGTAGGGGATCACGGAGCACTTTTCCGTGTTTTAGCGGACTCCAGGCAGCAAGGCGGATCCCTTGGGCCTCAAGATAGTCAGCCAGTTCGAATTGCCCAAAGTGCGGATGCAACTCGACCTGATTGACTGCGGGAGCGATGTGAGACTGATCGAGTAGGGTGTCGAGATTCTTGATAGTAAAGTTACTGACGCCGATCGCTTTCAGTGTCCCGTCCTCATGCAATTCCTCCAAGGCGCGCCAAGAATCAGTGAATTTCCCCGGAACAGGCCAGTGCAGTAGGTAGAGTTCGAGATAATCCACCTGCAGACGATCTAGGCAGCGGAAGACTGCATCACGAGTCTCTTGGTATCCCTGTTCGCCATTCCAGACTTTCGAGGTGAGAAAGAGTTCTTCTCGTGCGACCCCAGATCGGGCGAGGGCTCGTCCGACGCCTTGTTCGTTACCGTAGAGCGTGGCGTTGTCAAAACTGCGGTAGCCGAGTTCGAGCGCTGTCTCCACCGCTTCTTCGACGGCAGAGCCATCAGCGATGTTATAGAGGCCAAGGGTCAGCCAGGGAATGGCAGAAGTGGAGGAGAGTCGAACGCGATCAGTGAGAGGGTGTGACATGATAAATCAATAGGTTAGATGCCTTATTGCGGATTGAATTATGTGAGTAGTGAATTTCATACATTAGTATTTTGGGTGGTCAACTAAGAATTGAAAATTTTCTTAAACTTGATCCTGATGAAAGCGGTGCTTGCCCAATTGCGCAGAAGGGGATATTCAAGGAGTGATTAGATTCTGGCTCATGAAGAAAATTTTCGTTTCGCTCTTCGGTCTCGGATGTCTGGCGTCCACAGCGTTTGCAGCTCCCCCGAATGTCGTAGTCTTTCTAGCGGATGATGCGGGGTGGGGGGATTACTCTTTCTCGGGAAACACGCAACTCCAGACTCCGAACATCGATTCGATCGCCAAAGAAGGCATTTCCTTTGATCGCTTTTATGTCTGTCCACTCTGCTCGATGACTCGGGCGGAGTTCTTGACCGGCCGTTACTACGCTCGCACAGGGGTTCGGGGCGTTTCGACGGGGCAGGAGAGGATCAATCTGGATGAGAAAACCATCGCCGACGCCTTCCGATCTGCTGGCTATGCCACGGGAGCGTTCGGGAAGTGGCACAACGGTAGCCAGTGGCCTTATCACCCAATGGCACGGGGTTTTGACACCTATTTCGGCCATACATCAGGGCACTGGGGTGAGTATTTCGATCCAGAACTAGAGGACGAAGGTCGGATGGTCCGGACGAAGGGATACATCGCGGATCTCTGCACTGATCGCGCTCTGGCCTTTATCGAGAAGAATCGGGAGCGTCCATTTTTCTGCTACATTCCTTTCACGACCCCACATTCACCTTGGGCAGCTCCAGCGGAGGACTGGGCACGATTCAAAGACAAAGAGATCACATTGCGAGCGACTCAGCCGGAACAGGAGGATGTGGATGTCACGCGCTGTGTGCTGGCGATGATGGAGAATCAGGATCGCAATGTGGGGCGCGTGCTGGATCGTCTTCGGGATCTTAAGATCTCGGACAACACGATCATAGTCTATTTTTCCGATAACGGGCCGAATTCCTTTCGATGGACGGGCGGCATGAAAGGCCGAAAGGGGACGGTGGATGAAGGAGGTGTGCGGACGGTTTGTTATCTGAAGTGGACGGGGGGCCTGCCTTCCGGACGCTCAGTCGCGCAGATCGCCGCAGACATCGACCTGCTGCCTACACTGACTTCTCTCGCTGGGATCAAACCGGTGGGCGATAAGTCGCTCGACGGAGTGGATCTGACGCCTCTGTTGAAAGGCGAGGATCAAGATTGGCCTGAGCGTTATATTTTCTCGGCAGCGATCAATGGAGGCGTCAGCCTGCGTTCACAGAGGTATCGGCTGGATCCACAGGGCGATCTCTTCGATATGACTACTGATCCTGGGCAAACGATCCCTGTGAATGATCGCGAACCGGAGTTGCGCGCTCGTCTCGGAGATGCATTGGCGACGTGGCAGATGGACTTATTCGATCTGACAGATGCAAAACCGTTTCAGATCGCAAAGAAAGTACAGGGCGCGAATGGAGGCGAGCTGGCAATCAAAGGGCCAAAGGGAGCAAAAGGTGGGAAGGGGGCAAAGACGCCGCCGACCCTGATTCGTCCGAAAGGAGCCGCTGCGATTCAGGAGAGGGGTAGTATCGATCCTCGACCCTATCCTGTCGGCTATCGGCAGTTTCCCATCACGATTCTGCCTGCTCGCGATGCGCAGCCACAGGGTGAGGTCCGGCGGAGTTCCAGTGCGCCGAACTGCTCCTACTTCGTGAATTGGAAGAGTAAGGACGACGCGATCATTTGGACCGTAGATGTCGCCACGACCGGGCGCTATGAGGCGATCATCGACTACACTTGCCCGCTGGCCGATGCGGGGGCGGTGGTGGAGCTTTCCTTCGGTGATTCGCGACTTTCTGGCGAGGTAAAGCCGGGCTGGGATCCTCCGCTTTTTACCAATCAGGACACTCTGCCTCGACCGGATGGAGAAAGTCAAATGAAGGAGTTCCACTCTCTGCACCTCGGCGAGATTGACCTGAAGAAAGGGGAGGGGGCATTGATGATTCGGGCATTGAAGATCCCCGGAGAGCGTGTGATGGACCTGCGACGCCTCACTCTCACACTGATCGAGGAATAGTAATCAGTTCATTGGAGGTACTGTAATCGTGCAATTCGAACTTAAGAGAAAGAAATTCTATCCGGTCAGTTCTGCTCTAACTGAGTATCTACGGCGTTACCAACGGACGCTGGATGCCCCCCCGATCTATGAAGAACTGCTTCACTTCACGGAACTGTATCCGCTCTATGATCGCGATGGGACAGACACTTTGTGGAAGATTGCCGTTTATGATCCTCACATCCGCAGTGAACTGGCTCGTCGCTTAACGCAGATCTATTCAGTAGTCAAAACGAATGAAATCCGATTTCCCGAGCATCTCAGCCTTGGGCGAGTGGACTACTGCGAGTTCGGTAATTCTCGGCCCTTTCGCATTCGAATCGTGAATCAGTACAACGATAATTACGATCATTTCTATGTGAAAATCGCCGATTCCTCGC
>JBDHQE010000274.1:0-4720 GCA_039806885.1 Verrucomicrobiales bacterium | reverse complement strand
AAAATGCCTTGATTATCAGACTCCCAATGACATATTTTTTACTCCAACTCCAATTGCGTTAGCTGCTTGAATCCGCGACGGAATTTTGTTGATGAAGGAACTGAACCAGTACGTCGAAATGATGGAGGTCGTTCCTAGAATTTAGCATTCCGTTATGAAATTCCGTTATGAATAGGAAAATCGGAGAGAAACGTACTAATCCTGAGTCTGAGAGTCCGAAAACAGTGCATGTTCCGACCAAGGAGAAGATAAGGTTTCACCTGTCCCCCTGATTTTTCCCTTCGGCCCCTGGCGATCTCCCCAGTAACAGTTCCTGAGATCGACCACTTCTCCTCCTTCGTGGATCAGTGCCAAGTGATCCCCTTCGAACTGGTTTCTCTGAGCGACAATTCCCGATCCTGCCTTGCGAATCACCCATGCAGCTCGGGACTGGCCAGCGAAGCAATTCTCTTCCACCCCGAGATCACTCACATTCTCAGTCTCAATTCCGAGCACGCCGACCTTGTCCGCTTCGATCCGATTCCCCCTTATGGTACCGCCTCTGGATTGCTCCAGTCGCAGAGCACAGGTATTTCCACGCAGCGAACATCCCTCGACGAGCAGATCGTCCGACTGATTCGCCTTTGCCAGAATCGCAGAAGATTGCTCACCAACGACGTTCTCAAAGATCGAGTTTTGAATACAGACGCCCGCCGCACTCACTACGATGGCATGCTTCCCATCGTTCTGTAAGAACTCCGATCCACCCCGGAAGAGCAATCCCTCGATCACGACATTCGATGCGGTGATCACAAAACAACTGTTCTCGATCAACGATTCCCCACCTCGCTTTCCAGAGTGGCTTCCAGCCGAGATGTCGGCATTGGCCCCACGGATGGTGACTTCTTTGTTCACCTTCACGTCCTCGCTATAATAATTGGCATCCAGCTCGATATCATCGCCCACTTGAGCCACGTCTACGGCTTCCTGAATCGTGCTGAACTGGGCGGGAACATGAATCACTGCCGCCCCGGCCGTCCCGCAGGACAGGGGAATTAGGAACAGCACTTCCATCAAAGGAAGAAAGTGCAGAATAGGGCGAGAAGATCGAGTCATGGATTTTCGAACAAAAACGAGGATAGCAGCTTCATGCAAGAAATTTGAGGCTCTTTTCTACGTAGTGGCGCATTCATTCCTCAGAACCTACATCTCCCGATTCAGTCGCTAGAAAATCTGATTTCCTAGTAGACTGAACGCGGTTTCCCATTCATGATTCCCGATTGTATGAATTTTCTCAAAGTTACGATTTATTGCAGTCTCGCTTTGATCGCTCTTCCCCTAAGTGCTCAGGATGGCGGGTATGATCACGAGAGTCTGACGACCAAAACCGGTCAAGTCTATCATGATATATCCGTCTTGGACGCGGATGCTCACGGACTCATGTTCCGTCATCGTAACGGAATCGCGAAGATCAGTTTCGTCTCTCTCCCGGATTCCTACCGGATGCTTTATGAAACCGGAGAATCGCTCGATAAAGCGGCAAATTCTTCTCAGCCAACATCCTCCACATCCACGAAAAGGAGGCTGAGTTGGGTACCGCAGGGATTCTCTCACGGAATTTTCGTTTCCCCCATCGCTTGGCAGACGACTGACTGCGTATCGTCGCAGAGATCGCCCTTCTCCGTCGTCCGCTATGGCAGGCTGCCACCTAGAGCGATACTGCGCCTCGCTGAATCGAACTATCGAGCGTGTGTACTCCAGAACTTTTTGACCCAGAGCAGACTCTCGTCTGTGCAAAGACGGTGCGATTTCTGAAGCCGAAGATTGTCGCAACCGGGGAGAATATGTTACAATATCTAATCTTCGTATCCATCGAATCATGATCGACCCAGATGACATCAGCTTGCATCAGACGCATAGTCGCACTCCCATGATCGCCCTGAGTGTGGCAGGGCTACTGCTGCTCGTCATTGGTGGATTGAGTTATCGCGACTACGTAAAATCCTCCTTGGAGAAGGAATATACGGAGAAGGAGCTCGCACTCAAAAAATCCTTGGGACTACCTGTCGAAAACACGGGTACTCCCGCCGCCTCCCCTGCAGCTCCCACGGCACCAGGTACGAGCGCCTCCACCACCGGAACCGTACTCTACGATGCACAGGGGAATCCGGTCTATCTGAGCACAGTTGCTCCCAACGCCAATCCTTCGGCGCCTCAAACTCAGCCCAATCCGAATCCTGGCGCGGCACCATCAACATTGCCACCGGTAGCAGCTTCTCCTGATGTGGAGAAAAACCTACCCCGGCCCGAGGATCCCGAGATCGCGAGCATGAGAAACTCTCTGGAAGCGGCGAAAAAAGCGGGACAGGCGACGGAGCAGAGAATGAACGAAGTGGCTGGCAATGGTATGGGAGCGACTCCGACACCGGGAGCCGGCACCACCGAAATCACACCTGATCTTCCTGACTTCCTGCGAGATGCCGTAAACAATCCTCCGGGTGGAAACCCTCAGTTGGAAGCTCAGTTGAATCGTCAACGGGAGCAGATCAAAAGAGCTCCATCGATCGGGAAGGTGCTCAGTTATGATCCCGAGTGGGGAGTCGTCACTTTCGATGCCGGAGCCGATGAGCTGGTGAAAGTCGATCAGCGCTTCGCTGTCCGTCGGGGTACGGAAGTTCTCGGCTGGGTGAAGGTAAATCAGGTGGATCAAGGTCAGTCGATCGCTACCTTGATTACAAAAAACGCCAATAGCGATACGGCGATAAAGCCGGAAATCGGAGATGAGCTGATCGACTTCGAGCTGTACTAAGCGCCCGCTCGGATCACTCGTCCGAAGACTCGCAATCCGAGCAGGAAGGCACCGCACACGCAGTGCGTCATCTCAAACAACACGCCCCATGAGGGGATCACTGATGCTGTCAGCCCCAGTTTCCACGCGTCCAGAGAATCGTCGAGCGTAGTGACCGAAGCCTTTAACCGATAGGGTAAAATCATACCATCCCTGAACCGCGCTGGTATCGACGATCAAGCTCGCCTTCTCCCCGGCGACGAGAGATCGAGTGATCGGCGCAGCCCCATAGGACTGATCGGCGATGGTGATCTCCACTGCCTCGGAAGAAGCATTCTCCAGATTCAGCACAACGTGGCCTGTCGCCTTGCTCAGAGCACCTTTCACGCGCTGATAATCGCATTGCACACTCAGTTTCGGGTCATCCTCTCCTCCCTGATGCTCACGATAGAACCCATTCGGCCCGTGGAGTCGCAGATGATAGCGGCCATTCTCGAAGTAGCTGAGGGGAAAGCTGTCCTCCAACTTGCCTCCAGCGACGACAGCATATGTCCGACTACCGACATAATCCTGGATCACCCCCTTTCCATCCGGAGCCGGGACCGGATGCTTCCCCGGTAGATACAGATTGAAAGGCGATCCAGCAGATCGGTCGCCGAAGATTTCATTCCGCGCTTCCATCTGCAGTGTCAGGCTTTTCCTATCCTCACTGAGTCGCACATCTCCATAGAGCTGATACGGCAGCGCACACGACGGCTTAACACCCGGCTCCTGCTTCGGAAGAAGAGGCGATCCGAGCGGGTCTTTCGAAGTCTCTGTGATCTGTTCTGGGGTCAGGGACTGCCAGTTGGTCGGGATCGGCTTGAACTGGGCGTCGTAGATGCCTTTGATGAAAGGTTCTCTCTCCAGCGGTGAAAGCTTCGTGCTGCCTTCAGGATCGAAGGGACGGAAGGCCGCTGTCAGATCGCCGCAGACCGTTTTCCGCCATGGCGTAATATTATCGCCTTTCACTTGCTTTCCCTTGCTCTTTTCCAGCCAGTCCTGAACAAAGCGAATCACTGAGGTGTGATCAAAAACTTGGGAACACACGCGCCCACCTCTCGACCAAGGTGAGGCAATGATCATCGGCACCCGATAGCCTAGACCGATACCGCCGCTGCGAGCTGATTTCTCGGGGAGTCCATCCCTAATCTCGTTCTCGATCCGGATATAGTCGGCTCCAGAATCGATCCCCGGCGAGCACTTACCCGTCTCCGGGCGCTTGGGATCGGGAGCGACATACGGCGGAATGTGATCAAAATAGCCGTCGTTCTCATCGTAGGTGAGAATAAAGACCGTCTTCTTCCAGACTTCTGGATTCTTGGTCAGGATGTCGATTACCTCAGAGACATACCAACTTCCATACCAAGGGGAGGATGGGTGATCCGAGAAGTTCCCCGGCCCAACAATCCAAGACACTGATGGAAGCTTTCCGTCGCTCACATCTTTACGGAACTGATGAAAAATATCTCCTTTCGGAATCTGCACTTCACGCTTTTGGCCGTCAGACTCGTAACTCAGCGTCACCAGAGAACGAAAATCAGGGTCGTCCTTGTTGATCACAAAGGCCTTTTCAAACAGGTTGCGATCTTTCTCCGATAGCTTGGCAAAGGCTTCCGGAGTCCATTGCTCTTTCTCTGCCTCTTTTCCTGCCAGCACTTCCTTCTTTTTCGCGAGAGCCGCTTTGGCCTTAGCCTGTGCCTTCTTTGCACGATCATGGGCAGATTTGGACTGAGGAGTGTCTCCCGGCGGCGGCAGAGGCCTCTCCAGCGCCTGCTCCAACTCGGCGATCTCAGTCTTCAGAGTATCCACCGTTCGACTCAGACCAGAAACATAGTTCTCTGAGAAACGTACATTAAACTGGGCTTGATACTCGAGAGGATTACACCCGAAATTCGACAGCCATCCTCGCTC
>JBDHQE010000017.1:0-28305 GCA_039806885.1 Verrucomicrobiales bacterium | reverse complement strand
AATTTAGTCGCTCGAAGATGGAACTGCTCCTCTCGGGGCTCGGCAATCGCGTCTTCCTGATGAACAATGTCAACGACGACGGTCCCTGCGTGTTCAGTGTGCGCTGGGTGATGAGCTATCTCACCGGTCCCCTCGCCCGAACACAGATTAAAGCTCTCATGGACCCGAAGCGGGCAGCCCACGCAGCCAATGCCGTCTCTCTGATGGCTGATGCATCGACCTCCGCCGCCTTGCAAACCGTCCGCCCGCGCCTACCGAAGGGTGCGACAGATTATTTCGTCCCGCTCGGTCCCGGAATCTCTCGCAAAGACTTCACCTACGTGCCATCCGTGATTCGCATCGGAGAAACGAGGTATGAAGATTCTGCGAAAGGCGTCTCCGGAGCGGATCGCTTCACCTACCGTAACGAGATCAAACAGGACACCGGGGACGTCGACTGGTCGAGGAACTTGCCTCTACCTCCTGGGCTTGCGCTCAGCCAGTTAGATCGCGAACCTGCAGGTGGAGCGAAGTTTGGCGAAATCCCGCACTCTCTTCTAGATGCGAAGTTCTGGACACAGGCATCGAAGGATTTCGTCGACTGGATTTATTCCCGACGATCTACAACGATCCTCAGAAGTGCCGCGACAGGTGCCTACTCGAAGCTGGGGGAATCGGAAGGCGACTTCCGCGCACGCCTTCAATTCACGTCCCGCGAGTCCAGAGACAAGCGTGTCGATGACCTACGAAACTCTTGGGATAAAAAAATCAAAACCCAGTCAGAGAGAGTGACTCGCACTCAATCCACACTCGACGTCCAAAAGGCGCAGGCGAGTACGGCTAAAATGGACACAGCCTTGCGCATGGGTGGCTCTGTGGTGGGAGCACTGCTAGGAAAGCGAGTTTCGCTCACCTCTGGTCGTACCGCGATCACTGGTGTGGCGAGATCAATGAAAGAGTCTGGTGATGTATCTCGCGCCCAAGAGCAGGTAAGCTATGAGCAGGCAGAACTGGATAAGTTGATCGCTCAGAGAGATCAAGAATTGGCGGCTCTGATCGCCTCTCTGAATCCTCAGAACGAATCCTTCGAAACTGTCACTCTCACTCCGCTGAAGAAGAACTGTTCCGTCGTCGATATCGGAATTCTGTGGATTCCTCGGTGAATGAATTTCGCCCATCGAATTCTACGAGTTGGTCGATGAGCGCTCCCTCGCGCAGCCGATCCAAGATTCCGAAAGCTCCTGCGCAGCCCGAGTCCGGTCTCGCGGAACTGCGGCGACTTGATCACGCCCATTTCTGGCATCCCTTCACTCAGATGCGCGACTGGTGCGCGTCGGAAGATGATCCGCTGATTATCGTCTCTGGCCAGGGCGCGATTCTGACCGATGCCGAAGGGAAAGATTACATTGATGGAAACAGTTCGATCTGGACGAATATTCACGGACACCGCCATCCGATGATCGATGCTGCGATCCGAGATCAACTCGACCGGATCGCTCACTGTTCGGCGCTCGGCTTTTCCAACGAGCCATCGATCCAGCTCGCTGCGAAACTGGTTGAAATCGCTCCCGGCGACACATTGACCCGAGTCTTTTTTACTGACGACGGCTCGACGGCGATCGAGTGCGCCTGCCGCATGGCAGCTCAGTATCGAGATCGTGTCGGCGAATCAGAGCGCCAAGAGTTCATCGTTTTCGACGGGGCCTATCACGGCGACACCATAGGCGCTGCCTCGCTCGGCGGTATTGCAGCCTTTGCTGGCATGGGTGGGGCTAAAGGCTACCCGACTCACCGGATCGGATCGATCGAAGAACTTGCTGCCATCGATTCTAGTCGAGTCAACGCCGCTGTGATCGAACCCCTCATCCAAGGAGCGGGTGGAATGCGCCTGTGGCCTCACGGAATGTTGCGACAATTGCGAGACTGGTGCGACGAACACGGAGTCTTTCTGATCCTCGATGAGGTCATGACGGGATTCGGTCGCACGGGACGACTTTTCGCGTGTGAGCATGAATCGGTCGTGCCCGATTTTCTCTGCCTCGCGAAGGGTCTCACAGGTGGTTATATGCCCCTGGCTGCGACACTGACTACCGAGAGAGTATTTTCCGCCTTCCTAGGAGATTACGAATCGCTACGCACCTTTTTTTACGGACACAGCTACTGCGGGAATGCCCTTGGAGCAGCGGCAGCACTCGCGAATCTCCGCATTTTCGAAGAGGAAAACGTGATCGAATCGCTTGCCCGAAAGATCGAAGTTCTCGGGCAATCCCTTCATGAGGCAGCAACGCGCTGTCCCCACTTTGGTGAAATCCGTCATCTAGGAATGATCGGAGCAATCGATCTGATCGACATCCGAAGCGGTTCAGAATTCGACTGGCGAAGAGAGACTGGCGCTCGAGTCTGCCGTCGCGCTCGCGATTACGGCTTGCTCACGCGCCCAGTACGCGACACTCTCGTGCTCATGCCTCCCCTCTGTATGAGCGAGCAGCAGATTCGTATCTGCGTGCAGGCGCTCGTCGATGCGACGAATGACATCCTAGGCAGTCCGTGAAGTTCGAACGCGATCTCAACGTCGTCCCCGACCTCCGAAAATCGCTCCCAGAACCACCCCGGCGAATACTCCAATCGACACAGCCGTCAGCGGATTCTTGCGGATATAGTGAATCGCACGCTCGTATTCGTCACTGATCACTTCTTTCCCACGCTCAAAGCCTTCGATTGTGGAATCGACGAACTCCCCACTATGTTCTCTCACCGCAGCGATAGTCTGATCAGTTTTTTCCCTCACCGTATCCATTGACTCATGCATATAGCGACGAGCATCGTCGGCGAAATCACGAATATTCTTCGGAGTATCCAATGTGGGATCGGAGCTTTCAGTTGGCGTTTCTTCGTTCATTATGGTTCTAGGCTATTCGCTTTCGTCCTCAACCGGAGCACTTTGTTCAAATTATGATTCGGAAAATCGCGATCTATCACTCGCTCGATAACCGGCAGCCGTTCTGGGCGAAGCTTTGCGTCGAGCAATCAGCGCTGTCATTTCGGTCTCGATCCACTTTTTCACATAGGGCAATAGTAGAGGAAGTAAGCGACTCCCGACCCATCGGATCGCCGAACCCGCCAGTATCCCTTCCCGCTCCGAGTTCCCTCTTCTGCGTCTCGTGAAAGCGAGAGAAAGCACCACCCCGACACCAATCGCCCCTGCCACCCACGCTACCGGATGTCGCCCCATCTCGGTCTGGAGGCGACTGCGAAAATCGAGCGATTTGCCTACGCCCGACACCGAGATAGATAGCTCATCTCGCGTCGCAGCGATGCGGGTGAGAATCTCGGCTTTGGAAGATTCGGTAGCCATCACATGCAGTCAGATCAGCGAGGGCGACTCGATTCACTCTTACGTCGCAACCATTCTCGATCGCGCCGAAACTCGTTCAGAGAATCGGGAAAAAATCCGGAGACTGACCATCGACGAGCGAGGAGATAAAGCACGACTGCGATCAACAAGTGCCCGCCCGCCACCACGAGCGTCGCCAGAGGCCATCCCAAGGACAACGCTGAAGCAAGCCAGCCAATCAGAGCGACAAGTAGTAACAGGTAGGTCAGCACCAAAAAGGCGATAGCGATCACCAAGGAAAGAATCCAGCGGAGCAGACGAGTTTTCGCCTCCCGCGCCTCCCATTGAAACAGTTCTGCTCGTGCCGAAAAGTGATCCAGCAGAGCCCCCAGAGCACTCGCCCCCCACGCAACCGGATCATGCCCCTGAGGAGGAGAATCATCATCGTCTGGAGATTTCATTTCTGCCGGAGCCAGCGGAAGATTCAGCGAAACAGACGCACAAGGAGAAATCCAGTCGCCGCAGCGATCCCGACCGAGAGAAGCGGATTTTCTGTAATGAATCTCTCCGTCGCTTCGAGAATCTCTTTCGGAGTTGGACTCGAGGATTCGATCGCGTTTTCCTCGGTGACAGTGGCCTCGGGCGCAACCGCGTTCACATCGGATGGAATGAGAGAATGTTCCTGCATAACTCACAGCTTGCCATCATGTACCGCCGGAAGCAAGAGCCGGTTTCCCATGTCACGAACGAACTACGACACCGACGGGTGCGGAGACTAGCCAGCACACGCCGATCCTGAAGGTAGCGCTGGCTGGAAAATGTCGTCATCCATCGCTCCAAGTAAACCGAACCTTCCTACATGAGCACTCTCCGGGAAATGTTGCCCAGCAAGCAAGAATGCTTGGTCGAGAGATATTCTTCAAAGAATTACCTCCGATGGAAGCAAGGAATCCGAAGGCTGATTGCGTCACTTCCCTGGCACGGACCAAACAGGGTCAAACTCCCCATCAGACCCTGTTAAGTGACTCTGAATTCGCTCGAGTAGCATGCGCGACGGACCGTCATCCGGTGTAATCTTCAATGCTTGCATGACGCGGTCACGAGCCTCCTCAAAGTTTGCTCGCTCAAAGGCATCGAGCGCCTTCTCATAGAACTCCGTCAGACGCGACCATTCACTATTCTCATGAGATGGAGCGGGCTGGTAGAGATCGACAGGCATTCGGATATTCTTCACCCTCACCCGACACAGACGACGCGACAGAAAACGACCTTGGATCACCGACTCCGTGGCACCTGTCATTAACACCGATGTATCGAGCCATTTCGTCACTCCCTGCACGCGACTGGCCAGATTCACCGCCGTTCCGAGAGGTCCGTATTTAAACTTAAGGTGCGTACCGATATTACCGACTAGAGCCTCTCCGGTATTGATCCCGATCCCGACTTCCGTCGGCGCATCAATGATACGCTTCCAATGGGTATCCAAGAGCGGGAGTCGATCGACGATGTCTAATGCTGCCGCACAGGCGAGAGTCGCGTGATCAGGCTGATGATTCGGCGCTCCCCACATGGCGAGCAACTCATCTCCCGTGTAATCCACCAGCACCCCCCCGTGATCGAGCACCACCGAGGAAAATTCGCCCAGCACAGCACTGAGCCAGCCAATGGTTTGCTTGGCTCCCAGCCTTTCACTGACCGAGGAAAAGCCCCGAATGTCGCAGAAGAGCACGCTGACATCCGCCTGCCGCGCCTGCATTTTCATCGGATCAGGATTCCGAGCGAGTTCACGAGCTAATTCGGGAGTGAAATGCTGCTCGAAGACCTTTTCGCGCAGTCGCTTTTTCTCCAGACTCGCATCGAGCCGTGCCATCAGGAGCGCCGGACGGATCGGGCGCGAGAGGAAATCTTCTGCTCCGATCTCGATACAGCGCACCGCGTCCTGCTCTCCCTGTAGACCGGTGACGACGATCACCGGCGTGTTGCGGAGCTGTCCGGTTTCTCGTAAATGTCTCAAGACTTGGAATCCATTCATCCTGGGCATCTGAATATCGAGCAGAACGGCATCGAATTCGTCACGCTCCATTTGTTCGACGGTATCCATCCCATCCTGAGCGAAAGAGATGCGGAAACCGCGAGGTTCGAGGAGACGACGAAGGATTTCCCGATTCTCAACATCGTCATCTGCGACGAGAATGTGACTGGGACTTCCCGCCGGAGACTGTCTCGTAATCGGATAACTCTCCGATCCCGTGCCGGATACCGCCTCAGACACCGCCGAAGAACCTCCAGCACCCGAAATCGCCGTGAGACAGGCCTCCAGCACCGGAGTCAGGTGATTCAGCGTCTGTAATATCTCCGCCGAGATATCGCCCATGCACATCAACTGGAGTAAGCCGAATAGATGGTTCAGTCGATTGCGTAAATCATGCCGAAAGTCACGTTCTCCCTCGGAATCAGTCGGAGTTCGACTGATTTCTTCCAGGAAATGCTTCGTCTCTGTAGCGAACTTTGCCACATCACTCCGCAATCCTTCATTCGCCGTCATCGTCTGGCGCTCCAGTTCCGACACGAGCGGAGAGAGCTTCGCGGCAACTTCGGGCAGAATCGACTGATCCGGCTCACTGGAGGAAGAATCTTTCAATCCCATAGTCTTGCCTCAGCACGCGATGCTTGCGACCAAAAAAGCCCATCAGTTCACGAATGAACGAGCCATGATATAGTCGTCCATCACATAACCGTTTCCGATATCCTTGCAATCTTCCGATCGGACGAGGAACCCATTCTTTTCATAAAATCGAATCGCACGAGCATTTTCCCGATTCACCCGCAACCAGACTTCCGTCGCTCCATGGTCATTCAGTCGGGTAAAGAGCGCCTGCATCGCAGCACTGCCCACTCCTTGGCCCTGAACTCCCGAGAGCACATAGAACTTATGCAGCGGACATTCCTCCCCTGATCGCACAGGTCCGAACGCGAGAAATCCCAGTCGATGCCCACCTCGCTGCATCCAGACATACTCCACACCACCTGCCACATCTCGCAGCATCGCCTCCGGCGAATACATCCATGTGATCATGTAATCCAACTGCTCTGACGAAAGAATGTCTCCGTAGGCAATAGGCCAAATCGAGGCAGCCATTTCGGCGACAGCACCATGATCGCTTTCCGACACTGAAGAAAGCTCGATCAATTCGCAAACCTTTTCACTTTCACTCATTTAGCCGCAGTGTGACACCTTGCGCTCTCGCTCGAATAGGCAACGAAGCTATTCGCTCCCTTCATTTCTCGAAAATTGCAAATGATAGAGTCGCTGGTACTCCTCACAGCGTTCGAGCAGAACTGCATGAGGAGCCATATCGACGACGCGTCCCTCCTTCATCACCACGATTTCATCGGAATCGAGCACGGTCGACAGGCGATGCGCGATCGCGATCACCGTTTTCCCCTCAGAAAGCCGAGTCAGTGCCTCCTGAATCATTTTTTCCGACTCGGAGTCGAGCGCCGAGGTCGCCTCATCTAGGAAGAGAATCGGGGCATCGCGCAGCACTGCACGGGCGATAGACACCCGTTGTTGCTGTCCGCCGGAGAGCGTGCAGCCCTTGTCCCCCAGCATCGTATCGTAGCCATCTGCCTGTGCGACGATGAAATCATGAGCATAAGCGAGTTTCGCCGCTTGCTCGATGGCCGCATCATTAGCATCCAGCCGACCATAGCGAATATTGTTCCGTATCGTATCATGGAACAGGAAGGTGTCTTGGCTCACCAGACCGATCTGTCCGCGCAACGACGACTGCGTGTAATCGCGAAGATCACGCCCATCGATCAGAATCGCTCCTCCATCCACTTCGTAAAAGCGCAGCACCAGCGAGAGCAGAGTTGACTTGCCCGAGCCACTCTGGCCCACTAGTGCGTATTTTCGCCCTGCCTGAAAGCGCAATGATACTCCATCCAAAGCCGCCACACTCTCGGTGTAGGAGAATCTCACATCACGAAGTTCGATCTCGCCCCGACAGTCTGTTAGATCGACTGCATCCTCCTTATCCTGAACATCGGGCACGGCGTCGATGTATCCGAAGACCTTAGCCGCTGCTACATAGCACTTCTGCATCTGCACCTGCATACGGCTCAGCATCTTCGCATAAGGATATATGCTGATCAGGCCCAGATTAATCGTCAGGAAAGTCTCTGGCTTAATCTGCACATACCACGCATAGAGCATCCCGGTCGCGATTCCGAAAGCGCCGACGATCTCGACCAGCGGACCCGAGATTTCCATCGCCTTGCGCCAACGCATGACGAACTTGTTAATGCGATAGCTGCCTTCGTTGAAACGCTCGCGCTGGTATTCCTCCCGTCCATTCGCCTTCACTAGGCGGATACCGGAGAAACTCTCGTGCAGCGTCACCATTAGCCCCTCGGACTCTTGTTCTTCTTTGCCACCCGCCTTTCGCACCTTACGGCTGATCAGGAGCACCGGCACGATGCAGAGCGGGAAAACGAAAAGCGCCCCGAAAGTGTAAAGCGGGTCCATCATCAGCACCATCGCGATAATGGAAATGATCGCGATCGGATTCTGAATCAAGACACTCAACAATTGTCCGCCCGCGTCTGCCGTCGTCTTCGTCTGGTTCGCCACCATCTGGATCAGCTCGCCCTGTTTCACCGTGTTATAAAACGACAGTGACTGTCGCATCAAGCTAGTGAAGGCCTCGTCCCGTAGGCGATAGAGCACCTTCAGATTCAGCCAGATCATGCAATACTGATGCAGGAAGTAAAAAAATCCTCGAATCAGCAACAGAACCGGGATACTCAGGCAAACCACCAGCACGAAGATCCACTCTTTGTCCGGGGGAAGCTGTGGAGCGGGAAACTCCACATGCGCGAGAGGAGGGAAATGCAGATCCTCAAAGGGACGGTACACGGTGCGGAGCTGCTCGCCCTGAGCTGCTGGCAGCACGATGGTGAAGACGGATTTCAGCACCAGCAGCAAAAAGCCATTGAAGACACCGGACAATACCCCGAAAAACAGCCCCCAATAGAGACGCACACGCAGCGGCTTTAGATAACCCAGCAGACGACGGAACACCGCTCGACGGTCCGCTACCAAGTCATCGGTGGTAGCAGTCGCCAAGTCGATGGCTCGAAGATTGGAGCTAGTGGGAGCAGGTTGAGGCATGAGCGAGTATAGAAGGGGCATTGATAAAAGCGAATCACCCTGAGCGCAAGCGATTGCACCAATTCGCGATATCGACCTTCCTAAAACCGGAAATGCAGACGGCGCATTAGCGTTCTTTACATTTTTCTGAATTTCCTTGAAGATGGAAAAAGTTCCGATGAAACGCTCATTATCCGCATTCACCACTCTGATCGCTCTGCCCCTGATGGCAGCCATGCTTCACCCCGCTCACTGCGAGGATGTCCGGCAGGCTCCGCCCAAAGATCTCAACGGATATTTCCCCTTTGAGGCTCCGAAGAATCTTAAGGACTGGGACACCCGTCGTGAAGAAGTTCGCCGCCGCATTCTCGTCGCCGAAGGACTCTGGCCCATGCCTACGAAGAATCCGCTCAATCCCGTGATCCATGGAAAAATCGAATGCGACGGCTACACCATCGAAAAAGTGTACTTCGAGAGCGCTCCCGGATTCTACGTCACCGGAAATCTCTATCGCCCGACTAATCCCAAAGGCAAACTGCCCGCCATCCTCCTCGCGCACGGGCACTGGCAAGACGCCCGTCTCTCACTGAAAGATGAAAAATCTACCCGCGAGCAAATCGCCATCGGCGGCGAGCGCTTCGAAGACGGCGGACGCAGCGTCCATCAATCACTCTGCGTGCAGGCAGCTCGCATGGGCTGCGTAGTCTGGCAGTGGGACATGCTGAGTGACTCCGATTCCATTCAGTTCTCTCGCGAAATCGTTCACGGGTTTAAGAAACAACGACCAGAGGTGAATACGACAGAGAACTGGGGGCTCTACAGCCCGCAGGCGGAAGCTCACCTCCAATCCATCATGGGTCTGCAGACGCTCAACGCCGTTCGCGGTCTCGATTTCGTTCTGACCCTACCAGAGGTCGACCCTCAGCGCATCGCCGTTACCGGAGCCAGCGGAGGGGGCACGCAGACAATGCTGCTTTCAGCCATCGACGATAGACTCGCGCTCTCGTTCCCAGTCGTAATGGTTAGCACATCTATGCAGGGAGGCTGCACCTGTGAGAATACTTCACTTCTTCGGATCGGCACCGGTAATGTCGAGTTCGCTGCCCTCTTCGCTCCTAAGCCTCAGGGAATGAACTCTGCCGATGACTGGACGAAGGAGATGGCCACAAAGGGATTTCCCGATTTGGAAAAGCTCTACTCCCTATACGGGAAGAAGGACTCGGTGCTCCTCGTTCGCGGCGAACATTTCAAGCATAACTACAACGCAGTCACCCGAAGTGGCTTCTATACCTTTCTGAACAAGCAGTTCAAACTCGGCTTTGAATCTCCTGTAATCGAAAAGGACTACCACGGACTTGACCGAGCCGCTCTCACCGTATGGGACGATGCACATCCGGCCCCGAAAGCAGCAGATCCGGAGTTCGAAAAATCGCTCCTGCGTTGGTTCCACGATGACGCCCAAGCACAGATCAAAAAAGCCGCTGAAACACCTGAGGGAGTCGAGTCTATGATCCGACCGGCCATCGAAACCATCCTCGGTCGCAGTTATGCGCAGGGAGGTGAGGTGGACTGGAAACTCACAGATAAAAAAGACCTAGGCAAGTCCATCGAGATGAAGGGAGTGCTCACCAACTGGACCTACAAGGAAGAAGTGCCCGTCTGCTGGCTGTATCCCAAAGACTGGAAAGGCCGCGTCGCCATCTGGCTCGATGACCAAGGGATCGCAGGAATGAAGGGGAAAGAGATCGATGAACTCGTCGCCGCTGGAGTCGCCGTGGTCGGAGCTGACCTCATTTTTCAAGGCCAAGATGCTGGCAAGCAAAATCGAGTCGTAGAGAATCCCCGCGAAGCACCTTGCTACACCTACGGATATAATGACTCCCTGTTCGCTCAGCGCGTCCATGACGCACTCTCCATCATCTGCTTCCTCCACAACACCCAAGTCGGAGATCACCCCCACCCCAAGAGTATCGCTCTGGTCGGCTCCGGGCAGAGTGGCGTGATCGCCCTCGCCGCTCGTGCTCTCGCCGGATCCGCAGTGGATCTCTGTGCAGTCGATACAGGCGGCTTTCGCTTCGGCAAGCTCACGGACTACCGCGATCCAATGTTCATTCCAGGAGGGGCCAAGTACCTTGACGTGCCCGGCCTTATTCTGCTGAACGCAAAGTTAGCTCTGCGCTTGGAAGGCGAAGGGGAGAAGCCCACCGACTCGAGGGTCGCCTGGCTAAAGAAGTGAGTTACGTGATCCGAAAACTATGAAGTCACTCACACTGTTAATTCTCGCCGCATTCGCCTACTCTCTCAGCCCGTTTTTGCTGAAGGCTGACGAAGCCCCTAGCTCCCCTAAATCTGCTGATCTGATTGCTCTCGAAGCTGCGGATGAAGCCCGGATTCAGGCGATGGGGCATCCCACGCGTGAAGCACTGGAAGCAATCTTCTCCGACGATCTCCATTACACCCATGCGAGCGGAATCGTCGATACCAAGCAGAGCATGATCGACAATCTTCTCTCGGGGAAGCTCAAATATCTCGAGACCGTCTCTGAGTCCCGCGAATTCAGCATCCCGGCATCCGACATTGCTCTGATGTACGGACGGGTGAAGCTCAAGGTAGAACTTGGAGAAAAAGGTATCGTCGATCTGCGCCTGAGCTACTTGGCCGTCTGGAAGCGTGATGGACAGAACTGGAAATTCCTCGCTTGGCAATCTGCCCGACTCCCCGATACGACGCCCGAAGGGAAATAAACAAATAAGCTCATCTTTCCGCAGTGTAGCCATCGATTCATTTTGCCGTTTTGCGAATTGCCGAGACTTCGGATCGTATTCCAGTAGTCGAGGAGGAAAGTAAAAGCAGCGCCCACGTACCACACCACTACCCGATCACGCCCCTCAGCTACGGGTGACAACACCTTTGATTCAATTACCAATCACGCTTTCTCCCGCAGCAGTTCCTGAAGAACCACTGCTTGGTTGTGCATTTCATCTTTTGCGGAATACACTAGGGTCACTGTCCCGCTCTTCATCGCGGCTCGGAGGGTCGCGAGCAGTTCTGTTTTCTCAGCCAACTCCTCCCGATACCGCGTGCGGAACTCCTCCCATTTTTCCGGATCGTGACCGAACCACTTCCGCAGTTCTGTGCTCGGCCCTAGTTCCTTCAGCCATTTCACGATTTTTAAATCCTCCTTCTTGATTCCACGAGGCCACAGGCGATCAACGAGATAACGCTCGCCATCCGCATCCGTCGGAGCCTCGTAAGCACGTTTAATCAGTAACTTCTTGCTCATGAGATCCTGTTTGTCGGGGAGTTGCAATCAGCGGCAAACGCCCTACGATACACACGTAATGCGTTCGCAGCAAGTGCCCACTTAGAGACCACAGCCATTCATCAATGGGAAAAAATCTAGGGAAAACATCTAGCGAAAGTTACCGCATTTCCGTACTCTCCCGAAGAGTAAAATTCCGACTATACTCATTCTGACGTGATGAAACGAACCATGCGCTATCTTCTCTCACTACTTCTTCTCGCCCCCGCCCTGCTCGTCGCTGAAACACCTGCCCCAAAGGGCCCGGAGCGATGGAACAGCAAAATCGCGGAAATGGAGGCGACGCGCATCGCCAATCCACCCATTCAAGGCTCGATCGTCTTCGTCGGCAGTTCCAGTATCGTGAAATGGGATCTGGATAAATCCTGGCCTGGAAAGCACATGGTCAATAGTGGTTTCGGAGGCTCCAAGCTCCCTGATTCCGTACATTTCTTTGATCGTATCGTCACTCCAGTGCATCCTAGAGCCGTCGTGGTCTATGCAGGAGACAATGATATCGCCGGTGGCGGCAAAGCAGAGGATGTCGTGATCGCCTTCCGAAACATCGTCGCCGCCCGAGATCGCACACTCGCGAGCACACCTCTTTTCTTCGTCTCCATCAAGCCCAGCATCAAGCGTTGGACTCTCTGGCCCGAAATGAAAAAGGCCAACGAAGCCATTGCCGCTCTGTGCAAGGCAGATCAGAAACTTTATTACATCGACATCGCGACACCCACGCTCCCCGCTGACGGCTCCGCCCCCGCCGCCGATCTCTTCGCAAAAGACGGACTTCACTTGTCTGATAAAGGATATGAACTCTGGAAGGAAATCGTCGAGAAAGCTCTGCGTGAAGCAGATGTCGATTTCTGATTGCTACACAAATCCGTTTTGGCCGAACCAAGTGTCCTCGACTACTGAGAACACTTGAATCTTGCTTCATCCTGATGTCTTCTTTTCCGGTGAAGATCGATCTCTCACAGCCGTGCGTCGTCGCTACCGTTACTCAGGACGAAGATTTGCCCCTTCTCCAGAGTAAGGCAGAAATCTGTGCTGATTTGCTGGAATATCGGCTCGATATGCTTCTGTCTCAGGTCGACCGACTACCCGAGATCATCAATTCCCATCCACTGCCTGCTCTGATCACCGCGCGATGTATGGATGAGGGGGGGCATGGAAATCTCGATGCCTCGGCCCGTCGAAAATTATATGACTGCTTTCTTCCTGTGGCGACGCTGGTGGATACCGAAATCACCTCGCTCACAACTGCTCCTTTTTCGGATTTTTCGCAGGATGTTCACGACTCAGGGGCCATCCTAGTGGCTTCTTTTCACGATTTCTCCGGCTTCCCTGGCCGAGAGCTCATCGCAGATCGCATCGCAGCAGCCTATTCTCTGGGTGCCGATGTAGCCAAAATCGCTGTTGTTGTAGAGAATATGTCCGATCTGTTCGCGCTCATCGATCTCGTCGGGCAGCAAACAGAGCAAGGACATCTCGTCTCCGCCATGGGGATGGGGCCGCTAGGAAAGCTGTCTCGACTCGTCTTGTCAAAAGCAGGTTCCTGTCTGAATTACGGCTACCTTCGGATTGCCAATGCACCGGGTCAGTGGCCTGCTGGCCAGCTTTTTGATCTGATTCGGGAAATCTGATCTATTGCCTCTATCCAGCTTCTACTGACCCTATTCCTCCCGATGCCCCGGAGCTGCGACGATACCTTCCACGATCTCTTGCCGCCGTCTAGCCACGATATGATTGGCGATCTCTAGGATCTTTTCCTCCAGAATGAGTCGTAGATGACTCCCGCCTCGAAAGTCCGCCGGAGCGATGTATTGAATTCGCCCCGGAACACCGGAGAGATGGAAGGCTTTGCGAAAGCTGGACCGCGTCTTGTCTTGCGGATTGTACACCGCGATGCTGTGTCCGTGATTGCGCTTCATCACGGTGAAGCAGGGAACATCCGTCGGGCCATCGCCGAGATAGATCATATTGGGGAACGGAATCGGGCGCAATTCATCCGGCATGTGATCGTTGACATCTTCAGAGGGATCCAACATGCCCTTGTTGATCCGGAATAGGTACTGCGTCTTGCTGGTGTGAGAAATCACACGACGTGGAAAGGCAATCCGTCCGGATTGGTCTTCGGCGAACTCGCATCCAAAGATTTCACGACAGTAGGGGCGGAGCCGACTTCCCGAGATCAGTTGCTTGATCCCGCTCGAGACGATGTAGTGTTCAATTTTAACCCCCATCGCTCGGTGATCCTCGCGTAGAACGTCCTCTAGTTCTCCGAACATCTCCGGAATCCCTGGGTAAAACTGAAGGCCTTTCCCCAGTTCCTCCAAATCAGCATTACTGGGACCATCGAATTGGAGATAATCGAGCATGGTCTTCAGATATGCCAGCTCGTTCTCATAGCCCTGCTCATCCACCAGAACGTGGCAGCGCTTCCAGAACTCTGTTGGATTGATCCCAAATCGGGGGAATACCACCTCGTCCTGCATGTAAGTAGGACTCAGGGTCTGATCATAGTCATAAACGATCCCGATAATATTTTGCGGAGAGGACATGAGAAAAGGATTAGGATTGTAGTTCGGAGCGCATCGCCTGTTCCGTCTGAGCAGAAATTATATCCGCCTCGACGGCTCGCAGCGCAGATTCCAGATCGCTGTATCGGTAGGCAAATCCATGGGCGAGGGCTACAGTCGGTTCCACTCTCTGACTGTCGAGGAACAGATGCCCCATCCCGCCTGGTTGAGCTTTCAGAAGAGGACTAGGAACCGGAAGCCAAGCCTTTCGTCCGAGAGTTCGGGCATAAGTCGCGGTGAACTCACGATTTCGCACGGGGTTTGGGGCCACCGCATTCACTGCACCATGAAGAAGAGGATTCTCGATGCATTCAGCGATCAATCCGACGAGATCGGAAACATGAATCCATGACATCCACTGACGACCATTTCCCAGACGTCCTCCCAAGCAAGCTCGATACACCGGACGCAGGCGTCTGAGTAACCCTCCCTGTCCGAGCACTAGACCGATGCGGAGAATCACCACTCGAACACCGAGAGCCTTCGCCTTTTCTGCAGCCGCCTCCCAATCACGACACAGTTCCGAGAGAAAACCGAACCCTGGATCACTTTCCTCATCGAGTCTATCATCGCCACGGTTCCCGTAATAGCCGCAGGCCGAAGCCGAGATCAACACTTTTGGCCGATTTTTGACGGCTTGTGCTGCGATCGACTTCACCAGTTCCTCTGTCAAGCCGACACGACTCTCACGAATCCGACGGCGATTCCGAGCGGTCCACAATGTCGCGATCGGCGCTCCTGCGAGATGAACCAGCGCATCCAGACCTGAAAGATCGACGGCTTCTTGAGTCGCCAAAGTCCGAAGCGTCCCCTCCCCCTGTCCGGACGCCCACGCACGACGAGAGTAGGCGATCACCTGCCAATCCCGGCGTTTCACTTCTTCTGCCAAAGCGGTTCCGACAAAGCCGCTTGCCCCAGTAATCCCGACTCTCATCTACGTTTGCAACATGGCCGGAATTCCGTCACTCTGCAAACGCCCTGCTCAAGGGAGGAGATTTTCCTGACTCGACAATCCCGGGATTTATCGGTCACCCCAAGTTTCCTTCAGAAACTGCGTAACATCACACGACCGCTTCCGCCTTCTGCACATCGAGAATATCGACGAACTCCTTCGAATTGCGGCGTAGGCGCGTCATGCCTTCGCTTGCCTCGAACGAAAGCCCCTCCTCCATCAGGATCAACTCGGCAAATCCTGTCACTGACCCGATCATATTGCGAAAGTCGTGACGGATGATCTTGTCGTGCAAAGAAAAATCCTCCAAGGTATTCAGCTTGCGTCGAATCGCGATTCCGGAATCCTCGATATATCCGAATAATTCCGGGCCGTCTTCTCCGTATTCCGCGATATGGCTACGGAGCTTCGCTGTCGTAGTTACGATATCCTTAGCGAGTTCCCGTAGGCGATTGAGCGAGGGATCCTCTCCGATGATGTCTTCCAGTTCAGATGCTGCGGGAGCACTCAGTCGATCCATTTCACGTTTCAATGCGTCGATCAGGGGACGAACTCCTTCGTGCGTCAGATGAATTGATCGGAATCCGGCAGCTTTCGCCCGCTCAGACACCTGGGGATTCGCAGTCGCTGCCAATCCATAGAAAGGAACCTGATTCAATCCCTCGATTCCCTTGACCGCCTGCAGAGCACTCCACAAGCCATATTCAGCCAGCTCAAGATCGATCACAATGGAGTCCGGCGTATGCTGACGACAGAACTCGATCATCTGAATCGGATTCCACACCACCGCAGTCTGGAATCCCTCCTGACCCATGGATTGTTGGCATCGCTCACCGGTCTGGCGTTCTCCAGCGACAATCAAAACTCGATTCATAGACTGATTTATTTGAAATTAAATAGAAATAATGGAATTATCATAAAAATACAGATTATTTAATCTTTCTGCAAATAATTTTTAAAATTATTTTCTTTAGACCGAAAAATCGTCGATTGCATGATGATTTCTCTGCTCTACAGTGCGCGGTCGGCGGGATGATTCTCGCCCTACACTGAATCCAAATATGAAGTCAATCCTACAAATCCTCTGTGTTGCCTCCGTTCTGGCCTCTCCTCTCGCTCTGCGTTCTCAGGATGTCGCTGAGATCACGATTACTGCGGACAAGGTCCAGTTCCTCTATGATATTAAAGAGTTCACAGTGAAGCCCGCACAAAAGGTAAAGCTGACACTCATCAATCCCGCAGACAGCGTAACCAAACAGCCCCACAATCTACTGATCGTGAAACCTGGAAAGGACATGGCTGTCGGGATGGCTTCTAATAATGCCATCAGCGATCCGGCCTTCCTGACGACTAAGAATGCGATTCCTGAGTCGGAAGATATTCTCTTCCACACGAACCTGGTTCAACCAGGGACGCAGGATACCATTGAATTCACCGCCCCTACGGAAGCGGGAGATTATCCCTACATGTGTACCTATCCTGGTCACTGGGCGATCATGAAAGGTGTGATGAAAGTCACCCCATGAAGCAAGGACTTGCGCGTAATTGCTCTGCAAGTCGCGATAAATTGCGTTTTCTAATCTAAACTTTTTTCAACCCGATCCGATCTTTTTCGGATCGGGTTTTTTATATCCGATTCCTATCGCCGTCGTCCTTTCAGCCCGATTTTCGTCATCTGCCACTCCCTCCATACTCAGCTCGATTATGCGTATTTCCTCCCTCTCCCGTACGACCATGACTCTGGCTCTCGTGCTCGCATGGAGTTCGACTCCTCTTCGATCCGAACCCACAGCAAAGGGAACAGCGATAGTCCCCACCCAACCTGAATCAGCGGATTCGATGACTGAGATGACTGCCCTCGACCGCTATGTTGCCGCCCCCGATCCTTCCTTTCATTTCAAATTACTGCAATCTCAGACCTCTCCGAAAGGGACGCTGCACATCCTAGAAATGACTTCCCAGACTTGGCGAAGCGCTGAGGAAGTGAATCATCCAGAATGGAAACACTGGATCGCGATCGCGATTCCGAAGGAGGTCAAAAGCGACACCGCAGCTCTGATGATCATCGGAGGAAACAATGATCGTCCCGCTCCCGACGGCATCCGAGGCGATCTCGCCCAAGCAGCCATCGCCACCGGATCGATTACCGCCGAGTTGTGGAACGTCCCGAATCAGCCTCTAATTTTCAACAATGATGGTATCGAACGAAAAGAAGATGCAATCATCGCTTACACTTGGGACAAATTTCTTCGCACAGGAGACGAAACATGGCCCGCTCGCCTGCCTATGACCAAGAGCGCCGTGCGGGCGATGGATGCGATCACAGCGTTCTGCGCCTCTCCCGAGGCAGGAAATCACGTGGTCGATAAGTTCGTGATCTCCGGAGCATCCAAACGCGGCTGGACGACTTGGACTGCGGCGGCAGTGGACAAGCGCGTGGTCGGAATCATCCCTATCGTCATCGACGTTCTGAACATGAAACCCTCCATGCTGCATCATTACGCGGCCTACGGCTTCTGGGCACCGGCCATTAAGGACTACACCCAGTCTCACATTATGGATTGGTTCGGGACTCCTCAATTCGAGCAACTAAGAAAAATCGAAGATCCCTACGAATACCGTTCTCGCCTGACGATGCCGAAACTGCTTCTCAACGCCTGCGGAGATCAGTTTTTTCTACCTGATTCTTCCCAGTTTTACTTTCACGATCTGCCGGGACAGAATTATCTACGCTACGTCCCCAATACGGATCACTCGATGAAAAACAGCGACATGGGCGAGACCTGGCTCGCCTTTTATCAGGCCCTCCTGACGAAGGAAGCCCTGCCCCGCTTCACCTGGACTCTGGAAAAGGGGCGAATCCGAGTCAATGTCACCGATCTGCCGGAATCTATCGCCCTCTGGCAGGCAACGAATCCGAAAGCGCGAGATTTCCGGCTCGAAACGCTCGGCACCGCTTGGACTAGCACTCCCCTGAAGCTTCAGGATGGCGTGATCGAAGCCAGTGTTCCTAGCCCGGAGCAGGGATGGACCGCCTTCATGGTCGAACTCACCTACCACTTGTCGAGCGGGAGGCGACTGAAACTCACCACCAGCGTCCAAGTCACCCCCGAGAATACAGATTACCAGTTCTCGCCGAACAGCACTCCGCAAAAGCCGTAATGCCAGAGTGAACCAAAGAGGCGACAGAGTATAGTCACAAGCCCCACCCTCTCAGATCGCTCCCTCCCACCTCTCCCCCGCTCCTTTGCGTCGCTCAAATTTCTTGCCACCTTCCGGAATTTCTGCATACTTCCCGATCTATTGCTGAAACCATGCTGAGAAAAACACTATCCCTGATGCTCGTGGGCGGTCTTGCCCCCGCATTATCGAACGCCGAAACGGTGGACTTCATGACCCAAGTGAAGCCCCTGATCGAAGCTACCTGTATCCATTGTCACGGCCCTGAGAAGCAAGAGGGCAAGTACCGAATGGATACGAAGAAGGACGCCTTCGCAGGCGGAAAGAACTATAAGGGCGAAGTGATCGTACCGAAGGATCCGGAGGGAAGCGCCAGCTACTGGATGACGACCGAGCCCAAGGACAGCAATGACATCATGCCGCCCGAAAAAGAGATTCCGCTCACGAAAGAACAACAGGAGATTCTGAAAGTCTGGATAGAAGAGGGTGCTCATTGGCCTGACGACGTGGTGCTAGAGCAGACTCCACGCATGAACTTCAAGAACAACATCCTCCCTCTCCTGAGCAAGGGTGGACCTTTCTCCGCCAAAGAGCAAAAGATGCTACGTCTCTGGATCGAGCAAGGTGCTGTCTGGCCTGAAGGCGTGAAACTAGGAGGTGGAGGCGATGACACGAAGTCAGGTCCCGCCGACAATCTGGAACTCGTCAAAGTCATCCGCGAAAACATTCTGACTGTTTCCACGGAAAAGACCGAGGCTGACATGAAAGACTACACCAATACGATTCCGAAGACAGGGGTGAAGTACGACATGGTCGCGATCAAAGGTGGGGAATTTCTGATGGGCAGCCCGGATAACGAGGAAGGACGTAATGTCGATGAGGGTCCGCAACATAAGGTGAAAATCTCTCCCTTCTGGATGGGGAAATTCGAAGTTACATGGAATCAGTATGAACCCTTCATGATCACTGGCATCGCTCGCCACAAAGATGGGTCCCCCGAGAGCATCCCTGCCGATGCTCAACCAGTGGATATCGTATCCAGTCCCACTACGCCTTACGTTGAGATGAGCTTCGGCATGGGAATTGATGGCTTTCCGGCCATTTGTATGACGGAACACGCCGCCAGTAAGTTCTGCGAATGGCTCAGCGCTCAAACTGGCCACTACTATCGCCTGCCTACCGAAGCGGAATGGGAATACGCCTGCCGCGCCGGAACCACCGGTCCCTACAGCTGTCCGACTGACAAGTTGGCGGAATATGCGGTGATGGATCCAGAGCAGGTCCGGGTAGGTTACGAAAAGATCGGAACCAAAAAGCCCAATCCATGGGGGCTTTACGACATGCACGGAAATGTGATGGAATGGTGTCTCGACCAGTATCTTGCCGATGGCTACGCGAAATATAAGGACAAGACTACTGAGAATCCGCTCGAGATTCCCACCACTCTCTATCCTCGTATCGCTCGCGGCGGTTCTTGGTATGATCCACCAGAAGAACTGCGCAGTGCTCGCCGCATCCCATCTGCCGCATCATGGAAAGATCAGGATCCTCAGCTTCCGAAGTCGATTTGGTATCACACGGACGCACACTGGCTGGGATTCCGTATCGTACGTCCCCTAGCAGTCCCGGATGCTGAGAAAATGCACCAGCTCTGGAATCTAGGTACGATCGGAGAAGACTGATCCCATGCCTGAAAGCGTGATTTCTTCACGATTCAACCAAGGAAAGGCGAGCCCCGTGCTTCGCATTTCTTTTTGTTTCGTAGTCATACTTTTGATCGTCGGGCGACCGATCCACTCTGAAGATTCAAAGAGCGGCTGGAAGCTACTCACCTTCGTCGAAGCCCACATGGGCACCCGATTTACGGTTCGGACTTGGGTAGAGGATGGACGCGAGTCCGAACTCGTCCCAGTGGTAAAAGCTGTATTTTCGCGAATTGCTCAGCTCGATCAGGCTCTTTCCGACTATCTGCCGGAATCCGAAATCAACCTTTTGGCGAAAGCGCCCGTCGATCAGTCGATCACGGTAAGTGATGACCTATTTCGCCTATTTTCGACAGCAGAAACTCTTGCGCGAGAAACCGACGGAGCCTTTGACATCACTGCTGGTCCTCTCATTCGACTCTGGCGAATGAGCCGAAAGAACGACAAGCTTCCCACAGAAAAGCAACTCCTCTCGGCGAAAGCAAGAACAGGATATCAGCTTCTAGAACTAAATTCGGAGGCTCAGACGATCACCAAACACACTGCGGGGATGCTTTTCGACGCCGGTGGGATCGCGAAGGGATACGCCTCCGATGCTGCTTTAAAAATCCTTCGCGAATCTGGATTCCCACGCAGCTTGGTTGCAGCGAGTGGCGATATCGCCGTCGGAGAGCCCCCTCCCGGGGAGAGCGGATGGCGCGTCGGAATCGAAACGCTTGATATCGGTCACGATCTTAAAGACTTGCAAGCCATTACACTAGTGAATCAAGCCATTTCCACGTCCGGCGACTCTCGCCAATACTGGGAACACGACGGAGTTCGTTATTCCCATATCATTTCCACCAAAACAGGCCTCGGCCTGACCGAACGCATCGGTGCTAGCGTTATCGCTCCCGATGCGACGACATCAGACAGCTACGCCACAGCCGTGGTGCTTCTCGGGGTAAAGGAAGGGTTGCAATTCATCTGGAATAAGCGAGGAATCGAGTGCCAAATTGTCCTCATGCACGAGGGTAAGGAGGTATTTCTCCGATCTGATGGATTCCCGTCCCCAGCCCACCCTAGCTCTGAAACCGAAAGCTCCCAGTCCCCGTCGCGACGCCCGTGAAGCGGCGCTCCAATTCCTGTATGCGAATGACGCACAGGGAACGCTAGAATTCACTCCAGAGAAACTTTCTGATTTCTGGCAGCTTCGCGATGCCAAATCCCAAGTAAAGACCTTCGCAGAGGAGCTAGTGAATGGCGTCGCATCGCACCTTGAAGATATCGACTCGATTCTCACCGAGCGACTGGAGAATTACTCGCTCGGACGAGTTTCAATCGTGGACCGCAATATTCTTCGGCTCGGAATTTACGAGATTCTGTGGTCGGATCACATCCCGAGACAAGCGGCGATCAACGAGGCGATTGAAGTCGCAAAGCGCTTCGGCGGAGAAGACTCGTATCGCTTTATCAACGGAATTCTAGACAAGATTCACAAATCGTAAGATATGGGGCTTTTTCAGAATATTCTCTCTCGCTTTCGCGGCAAAGAGATCGACTGGGACGATATGGAAGAGACGCTAGTCCGCGCCGATCTCGGCGTAAGGCTTTCTCTCGAGATCGTCGAACGACTGCGTCGCAAAAAAGGCAAACTCGACGCCGATTCTGTGGCGGAGGCCTGTCGTGAAGAGATCACAGCGATCTTGGGCAATACCGCAGTCGCTCCACCAGCACCTGGCACAGTCGGGCATCCGACCGTGATTCTGGTCGCGGGAGTCAATGGCGTTGGTAAAACAACCTCCATCGCTAAGCTGGCTGCCTTTCTGAAAAATCAGGGACATGGTGTGGTTCTGGCCGCTGCCGACACCTTCCGCGCTGCCGCGATCGAACAGCTGAAAATCTGGGGAGAACGCATCTCCGTCCCCGTCGTGGCTACGCAATATCAGGGCGATCCCTCTGCCGTCTGCTTCGAGGCTCACCGCAAGGCAATCGCCGACGGAGCAGCCTATCTGATTTGCGACACGGCAGGGCGACTCCACACTCGCCATAATCTGATGGAGGAATTGAAAAAAATCCGTCGGACTCTGGCGAAACAGGACGAGTCTGCGCCGCACGAGCGATGGATCGTTGTCGATGCCACCACTGGCTCAAATGCCGTTTCTCAAGCTCGCGAATTCCAGTCCACTCTCGACCTCACGGGAGTGATCGTCACCAAGCTCGATGGATCGGGCAAAGGTGGCAGCGTCGTCGCCATCCAGCACGAGCTAGGCGTACCTACGCGCTTCATCGGTACAGGAGAAAGTGCTGAGGATTTCCAACCCTTCGTTCCCGAGAAGTTCGTGCAAACGATCTTGTAAGAGAGCGCAGACAGATCCTTTAGATTCCCAAGAAATCACTTTCCGCGATTTCTCTGTTTACGGATCGCATCGTAATCTGATATGTTAACGGCGGTTCCATTCCTCCTGCTATGTGCCTGCGCTCTGTTCATCGATTCCTCCTGCTGCTCACTGTCGCATCTCTTCTCTGCTTGCCCCCACTCTCTGCCCAAGACGCTGCGAAGAGTGCCTCTGTCTTTCCGGTGGGTAAAGCCGAGACGGGAAAGAGCCTGTTCATTCAGCACGGCTGTTATCAGTGTCATAACGCTGGATCGACGAAGCTGCCAAAGATCGACCTCGAGCCTCGTTTAGTGATCGAGTTAGGAGGTGAGCACCATGCGAAGTGGACGCGTGACGACTTCGCTCAAGCAATTATGAATCCTAACCACGTCGTGGCGGAGGAGTATCGTATCGCGATGATGCGACTCGGTGACAATCTCAAAGCTGAAAATTCTCCTATGCCCAGTTTCTGGAATATTCTCCGGGTAGGTGACTTGATTCAACTCGTGACCTTTCTCGACGAACTCAGTAATTAATTCGCCCACCCTTTCATGACCACCCGACGTCAATTCTTTCGCAAGGCCGCGCTTTCCGGGGTAAGTCTCACCACATTTCCGACCTCGAGCTTCTCACTCGCGACCGAGAATCCTCCAGTCCCAAAACCAGTCCCAAAAGCAGAATCTCTGGTGAAGGAACTCTTTTCCTCGCTCGATGAGGCACAACGCAAAGAACTGGTCTATCCCTTCGACAATCCTCTACGACGAAAAATTTCAAACAACTGGCACATCACTAAACAGCGAATCGACACCTTTTTGAATGCAGACCAGAACAGGCTGGTTCGTGAGATATTTCTGGCGGCTCACAGCGAAGAATATGCCGAAACAGTGATCCGACAAGTCGAGCACGACAGTGGGAAGAAAGGCTTCGGCGACAGCTCCATCGCGATCTTCGGCGATCCGAGCAACGGGGACTTTCAGTTCGTCCTGACGGGTCGTCACTGTACTCGCCGGGTGGGTGGGGAGGCGGCTTCAGGAAAGGCCTTCGGCGGTCCCATTTTCTATGGTCACGCAGCAGAGAGCTTTGACGAAGGACCTGAGCACCGAGGGAACGCATACTGGTATCAAGCCCAAAGCGCGAATCGCCTGTTCACGATACTCGACGGAAAACAGCAGAAAAAAGCCCTGCAAGACAAGCGCACGCCGGATGATGCTTCTACAATTAAGCTTCGCCGGGTCCGTGGTGATCTACCAGGACTAGCACTTTCGGAGATGAGTCCGGATCAAAAAGCAGGCCTTCAGAAGATTCTCGACGATCTGCTGATGCCCTTCCGCGAGAGTGATCGAGTAAAGGCGATGGAGTTCGTGAAAAAGGGAGGAATGGATGACCTGCACCTAGTATTTTACCGCGAAGCCGATATCGGGGACGATAAGGTCTGGGACAACTGGCGAATCGAAGGCCCCCACATGGCTTGGTATTTTCGTGGATCACCTCATGTCCACGCATGGGCACACATCTCTGACCCAGATGCCCCCGTAGTGGCGGATGATGTCATCTGAAATTTCGTCACGGCCGTCTACGCTCTATCTTACTCGGATCCAGCGGACAGATTCTCCTCCTCTTTCTTCACGTCCTCCTGCAGTCGACTCAACTGATCATTAGAGCGCCGGACCTCCCCCTCCGCATCAAGCGACTGCATATGCGTACGACGCCAGACGAAGTATCCTGTCACTAGGCCAAGCACGATAAAGACAAAGGCACTTCCCCCGTAATACGCAAGTCGGCCCCAGGAAAGAGAACTCACCTGATTCCAAAGCTCCATCAACTGGACGGACATAGTCTTTAGTTCACGCTTTCAGGCGCTGTCACTGGACTAATGACGATCTCCGCTCGCTGCGCCCTCACGCCGGAGAATCGTCGATCCTGTCCCACCGCCTGCACTTTCACCACGCCCAACAGAATTCCGCGCTGGATGAAACGCTCTCGCACAGCATCCGCTCGCTGGGCGCTAAGCGACTTGTTGAAATCAGACGAGCCTTCTGCGCCCGCATATCCGATTACGGTTACCTCGACCTCCCGCCCAAGACCTCGAATCGCTCGCGCGGCTTGGTCGATCTTACTCCGATCATCATCTCGCAGTTCACTCCCTCCTTCATCGAAGAAAACGGCGAAGGCTGTATCTGACTCTGCCCACCCCGTGGTCAAATCGACTTCTGATTCCTCCTTACTATCTCGCGAGGATCTGGGAGTCTGAGTTCCGAACGGAGCCAAGTCATCGAGAGGGATTCCATCTCCCTCGGGAACAGTCAAAAGAGCTTCATAGCTGTTGTCACTCGCGACAGGAGTGAACGCGAGACTCTCAAAAGATCGCAATTTTTCCTCGATCTCTGAGAATTCCCTGTCACGCGATGCTCTTTGCTTGATGAGATCGTTTAGGCGAGTCTGGAGTTCTTGAACCTCCTGCAGCCGTGCATCGAGTGACTGACGAAGCGAGAGAATCTTTGCATCACTCGTCTCCCGGAATGATGTGAATTCACTCGCCTTGGCTTGCTCTTCTGCCAGTTGGACACGCAGTGAATCGATCTCTGACGAAAGGGCTGCTGACAGTCTTTGCCGATCATCTTCACTCTGCGACAGTTTTGCCCCCATCTCCAGTTCTCGTGCTTCGCGTTCCTCGCGGTGAACACGATTCACTTCGGTCAGTTCTTCAGTCTTTAACTCCACTTCCTTTTCTAGGATCAGACAACGCTCTCGGGCATCACTCTCATCCTGCGTCAGGGTATCCACTCGTGTCTGTAAGCTCGAAGCTTCTTCACGAAGCGTCGTTATCTCTTTCTCCTTTTCATCGACTCGCAGAGAGAGAGCGAGTGAGCGCTCATCGCTCTCTCGCAGAGCCTGAGCGAGTTCCTCCGCTTCTTTCACGGAATTGAGCCGCCCTTCTTCTGCTGCCTTCAACTCAGCCTGAAGCCGCTCAATCCGTGGCTCCATCTCAGCCACAGAAGCACGATGCTCGGTTAACTCAACATCGATCAGACTAAGTTGCTCCTCGCGAGACTGCGCAGCCTCCTCAAGTTCTGTGATGTGGGAAGTCACTTCTTCTAATCGGCTCAACACCTCGACTTTCTCCTTTGAAACGATCTCCAGCTCACTCCGCAGGTCATTGATCGCTACCTCAGACTGAGCGAGGCGATCTGAAAGATCGGCGATCGAAGCATTCGCTGTCTCGAGAGAACTTTCCGCTGATGCCAGATTCTGGTTCGACAGGGCAATCTCAGCATCACGGAGTTTCACTTCTTCTTCTAATTCGAGCACCCTCGATTCGTGCTTCTGAGAGTCGCGTGCATGGAGATCGGCCGCCACACGGACTTCATTCAGTTCTCGATATCGCTCAGCGAGAGCCGATTCCAGTGATACCATGCGCAAGGCCTGCTCTTCCGAGTGACGTTGCCGATCCTGCACATCTTTCCCCAGAACCCTAGACTCATCGACAAGTGCTTCCAATTCCCCTTCCGTCTGTGCGAGAGCATCTTTGATCTGACGCAACTCGTCCCTCTGACGACGCAACTCCTCAGAGAGAGTGCTTACTTCAGTCGTCCTTTCCTCCAAAACCGTCTCGAGTTCCTCGATCTGAGCGAGTGACTTCTGATGCTCATCACTACGTGAATCCAGAGCGATCTTCGTCTCACTGAGTTCCTTCCGAATCTCTAGCAACTGACTGCTCGTGAGGCTGGCTTCCGCGCTCTTCGCTTCGTGCTCGGTACGCAATGCGGAAAGAGCCTCTGTCGCCTCTTCCAATCGATGCGTAACGGTCTTCAAGTCGTCTTTTAGAGCCTCCGACTCTCCCTGAAGTGCACCCAATTGCTTCTCGAGTTCGATATTCCTCTCCTGCGCAGTGCTTGCTGTCGTAGATTGTTCCGCGAGATTTTGCTCTAGAGTGGCCATCCGAGCAATCCTATCGTTCAGAGCCTGTCTCACATCGAAGAGTTCATGGCAGACGTCATTGATTTCGGACTGAAGTGATTCGCGACGACGGCGGAAAGCTGCCTCAGTCTCGCTGTGCTCTGCCTGCGCCGTCTCCCAAGCAGATGTTTGCTCGGCGAAGCGAGATTGGAGACCAAGGAACTCCTGCCCCTTCGATTCCAGATTCGCGTGGAGCTGGAGAATCTCTTCTTCAAACAGAGCATGAGCCGCCAGCGATTTCGATTCGAGACTCTGTCTTTCACTGGCATGTACCTGCACCATCTGCTCATGTTCCGCAGTCAGGCGAGCGATCTCTTCGCGCAGCTCGGTCGCCGCCTGCTCATGTTCCGCCCCGCGAGATTCCGCTTCGTCCTTTAGTGACAAAACAGCCTGCTCATGTTCCGCTGTCAGACGAGCGATCTCTTCGCGCAGCTCGGTCGCCGCCTGCTCATGCTCCGCCCCGCGAGATTCCGCTTCATCCTTTAGTGCCAATACAGCTTGCTCATGATCCGCAGTCAGTCGAGCGATCTCTTCGCGCAGCTCGGTCGCCGCCTGCTCATGTTCCGCTGTCAGACGAGCAATCTCTTCGCGCAGCTCGGTCGCCGCTTGCTCATGTTCCGCCCCGCGAGATTCCGCTTCGTCCTGTAGTGCCAAAACAGCCTGCTCATGTTCTGCTGTCAGACGCGCGATCTCTTCGCGCAGCTCGGTCGCCGCTTGTTCAGACGCCGCACGTCGCTCCCCCTCTAAGCGAATTCCTTCCGCCGCGATTGCTTGCTTCTGCGAAGCCGCCTGCTCGCGAATTAATCGCAATTCTCTGGAGCGCTGATCGAATAATGCCTGAATCTGCTCTGCCTCAGCGATTTTCTCTGGGGCTGGAGCCTGAATCAATCTGGCTTCCAAGCTCTCCACCAGTTCTGACTGGCGCTCATAATCGCTACGCACCTGATGCAGATCATTGTGCGTATCCACCAGATCCTGCTCCAGTTCCAAAATCCTCGTCTCAAGGCGATCTGATACAGGTGCAGCATCCGCCTTGTCCTTTACAGCGAAGGGTAGCACCGGCATTTCAGGAACCTGCTCCAGATCCTCTCGCAGTTTCGCAGATACAGCCTTCTCACTGGCAAGCTGAGATTCAAGCTCACGAAGACGCACCTTCATCTCAATCTCATCTTCCGAAACTCCTCCATTCGGCGACTTCCCTCGGACAGTTTGGATCTGCTCCTTCAGAATGGAAATGCGAGAGTCTTTCTCTGAAAGGCATTTTTCAAAACTATTCCGATCAGCCTGCCATCGAACACGTAACTTTTTAAACAAATCCTGCTGAGAAGAACCTAAAGCACTCCATTGACTGGTGAGATTCATACTCTCATCAATCGCATTCGACAGTCTCTTCTGGTTTCTCCCCCAGATCATTCGGGCGAGAAGTAGGCCAATGCTAAAGAAAACGAGCGAGATTAAGCCGACGGGTAGCAGGCTTTTGAGCAAAAATAAAGGGATGTCGTACATCACGGTATAGGGAGAGTAAAGTATCACGTTCTGCGTCTTGAATCAATCTTCACCCGCCGCGAGTTCCGATTTGATCCGGGAAATTTCGTCACTGCTTCGCTCGAAATCGGCCATCGCAGCTCGATTCTTCTGCTCAAGAAGCTCGGTTTTTCGTTGTGCGCTCTTCCATAGCATCCAGCCCAACAGTGCTCCTAGACAAAGAAAAACTCCACCTCCGATCAGATAGGCGAGTCCCCAGTCCAACAGATAGCGCTCAACAATAGGGGTAAGGGCTTGCATAATAAATTCCGAAGAAGCAC
>JBDHQE010000273.1:0-4874 GCA_039806885.1 Verrucomicrobiales bacterium | reverse complement strand
TCGTGACAGAATCGGTCTTCAGCATGGACGGAGATACGGCACCTCTCGCTGAAATCTGCGCTCTCAAGGAATCATACGACGCTATGCTCCTAGTCGACGAAGCTCATGCCTTCGGCGTTCTCGGCCCCTCGGGAAGAGGTCTCGCTGCTGCTCTGGGATTGGAAAATCGTATCGATATTCAAATGGGGACTTTCAGTAAAGCGCTCGGACTATCCGGAGGCTACATCGCAGGATCGCGACCGCTCATCGACTTGTTGATCAATCGCGCTCGCAGCTTCATTTATACCACAGCCCCCGGTCCGGCACTCGCTGCCACCATCCGCGACGCTCTCGACATCCTCACCGGCACGCGCGGTGATGCGCTTCGACACTCACTCGCTCGGCATCGGGATACGATCATCCCAGGCACACCCAGCGCGATCATTCCCGTCCTTCTCGGTGAAAATGAGACGGCGCTCCAGGTCTCCGACGCACTCCTGAAAGCCGGATTCCTAGTTCCAGCGATCCGCTATCCTACCGTACCCCGAGGTTCAGCTCGGCTGAGAATCACCCTTTCTGCCGCTCACCAGGACAGGGATGTCGTTGCTCTAAAGACAGCTCTCTCTCAGATCATCACTGATTTTCCTTCCGTGTCTGCTTCCATCTCACTATCCTGATCCACATCTATGAAGATCGCCCTCACTTTAGTCTCCCTTCTCTCCCTGACATTTCCTGTCGTCGCAGCGCCTCTTGCCCCTCTCCTTCTCTGGCCTGAGGGAGTGCCTGGTGAAGCCAAATCAACTCTGTCTGCTGAGTCCATCGAACGAAAGGGCCCTTATCAAATTGAGATTCTCTCCAACGTCAGCTCCCCCACCCTCACCCTGTATCCAGCGGAAAAGCCGAACGGAACAGCCATTCTCGTGTGTCCGGGCGGAGGATACAATATTCTCGCTATGTCACACGAAGGAACGGAAGTCTGTCAGTGGCTCAATTCCATCGGGATCACCGCAGGCTTACTGAAATATCGCGTTCCACGTCGTGAAAATCTGGCGATACACGCGGCTCCCCTGCAGGACGCCCAGCGAGCGATGGGCCTGATGCGCTCTCATGCGAAAGACTGGAGCATCGATCCCCAGCGTATCGGCATTCTCGGTTTCTCCGCTGGCGGACATCTCGCAGCCGTGATGCTCGCGGGCGACGGACAGCGCAGCTATCCCACCGATCCGAAAATCGATCAGGCGAGTCCAGTTCCGAACTTCGGTCTTCTTCTCTATCCCGCGTATCTGCTCAATGATTCTGATCCGGATCTGTTGGCCTCAGAACTCCATGTGAACGAAAAAACTCCCCCCATCTTTCTGACTGTCGCAGATAACGACAAGAAATTCACCGAAGGCACGGCGCGATTCTACATCGAAATGCATCGTAATAATCGCCCCTGTGAGCTGCACATCTTCGCCAAAGGCGGTCACGGATTCGGTATGCGAAATACAGAGGAAGAAATCGCTCAATGGCCGAGCCTCGCTGAGAAGTGGATGAAGGCGGAAGGCTGGATGGGGAAATAAAGCCCATTGCGATCAGGGAATCCCCACGATTCCGCTTCTCCAAATACTGGCAACGAAAACAGTTTGGTGCTATAAGCGTATTCATGCGCCCCCCGATACGTTCCTTCTGCTATGCTTCTCTGGCTTTCGCTCTCATCCCGCTATTATCTCTCGCGGATCCTTCCGATCCGGATGTAGAACACGAGGTCGGAAACTACTTTGGTCCCGGAGCACAAGCTTCGTTTGTCGCACAGAACGGTATCGTCTCCACCTCCTCGCATCCCGCGACCATCGCAGCTCTCGATACTCTTCGGATCGGGGGGAACGCCTTCGACGCAGCTGCAGTCGCGCAGTTTGTCCTCACGGTTTCGGAACCTTTCGCCAGCGGAATCGGCGGCGGCGCTTTTCTAGTGTTTTACGATGCAAAAACAGGCGAAGTGGTGAATCTCGACGGTCGGGAGGAAGCTCCGGCAGCGCTCTCGCCCGAGGCTTTTCTCGGAAAGGACGGCAAGCCTCTCCCGTTCAAGGAACAGGCCACAGGAGGAATGGCGGCGGGAGTCCCCGGCACACTAGCGGCGATGGACCACCTCCTGAAAACACGAGGCACGATCACTCTGGCCCAAGCCCTGCAACCAGCGATCCGTCTCGCTCGTGCGGGATTCGCGATCCCCGAGCCATTCGCTGCCAATGTCCGCGCCGCCGCATCGAGATTGAGTAAATATCCGGCCTCCGCGAAAATCTTTCTTCACCCAGATGGCTCACCGCTGAAAGTTGGAGAGATCTTCGTCAACCCAGATCTGGCAGATACCTTCGAACTGATCGCAAAGGAAGGCATCGACGTGTTCTACAAAGGAAAGATTGCTCAAGACATCGTCGATGCGATCCGCAAGGACACAGTGCGTCCTGGAGTGATCACACTGAAGGATCTAGCTCGCTACCGCCCGGTCGAGCGCAGTCCCGTACATACTACCTATCGAGGCTTCGATATTTACGGAATGAACATGCCCTCCAGTGGTGGAGTCACCGTGATGGAGACGCTGAATATTCTCGAACAGACGGCCTATGACAAAGCCCCGCACGGCAGCACTGATTCACTGCACCTCTTCGCCGATGCCCAGAATCTTGCCTTCGCCGATCGCAATCGCTTTCTAGCAGATGCCGACTTTGTCGAGGTCCCCGTGTCAGGCCTGCTAAGCAAAGAATACGCTCGCAAACGAGCTGAAAAGATCGACTCGAAGAAAGCGCTCACGCCTCCCGTGGACTTTGGTTCACCCGAGGGCATGAGCGAACTCCCGCTCTCTCCCCCTCTCGGCAAAGAGTCTGAATGCACGACTCACTTCTCCATCGTAGATCATGATCGGAACGCTATCGCCGTTACGACGACGATCGAACAGCACTTCGGCTGCGGAATCGTCGTTCCGGGCCGAGGGTTTCTGCTGAACAATGAACTCACCGATTTCGATGTAGCGAATCGTACCGACGACGGGCATCTCTTCGCGAATGCCCCGACGGGCGAAATACGCACTCGACGCACCGCACTCGGAGACGACTCGAAAACGCTGGGTGGAAAGCGACCCCGCTCCAGCATGTCTCCCACCATCATTTTGCAGGACGGTAAGCCGCGCTTCGTTCTGGGGTCCCCCGGCGGAGCCACCATCATCGGAGTAACCTTGAACGTACTCAGCAATCTCATCGATGCCAAAATGGATGTTCAGATCGCCGTCAACGCACCTAGGATGATCGCTAGAAATGGAGCGATGGAATTGGAAGCTCCGTTCTATCGAAATGAAACCCTTCGCACAGCCTTGGAAAAGCGAGGCTTTCAGGTGAGTCGGCGCCAACAACTGGGTTCGGTTCAGGCAATCGAAATCAGTCCCGACGGTTGGCTTCACGGTGCGGCCGACCCTCGTCGTGAAGGCTTGGCGCTGGGATTCTGAAATCCAGAATTCATCCTCATCACCGAATGGTATTCCAAGGCGATCGATGTACCCGAACTGGCCAATACCGAAGGAGCAGGCTGGCTGGTAAAAACTCAGGAAGACCGAGCGAAATACTACGAGCATTTTCTCCTCGGATCAGCGGCGATTCCCAGCATCGTCGGAGTCCACTATTACAAATACCTCGACGATCCTGCTCACTCCAAGGATCTCGCCAGCCTCGGCGGAGCGAATAAAGGTTTCTCTAGTGCTGAGAACAAACCCTATCTCCCTCTCTGGCAACGAGCGACGCTGGTCAATCGACAAATCTATCCCCTGATTCAGTTCTTCGATCAACGTCGAACGCGATAGTTGAAATCGCCGCTTGCTCCCCTCACTCGGTCCTAGCCCTTAACTCGATCCCAGTGTTTTTCTGGAACCAGTCACCGAGAACCTCTGCCAAGGCAGCGGCAAACTTCTGACGATTCTCTTTAGTATCCCGAACCCCCGCTCGCGAACACTCGATCTGCAGGGAGAAAAACTCCGGTCCGCCCTTTGAATAAATCTCAGTGTTATAGCCACCGGAGAAAAATGGATTCTCTCCCGGCTCAGGTTCGGTAGCTGATGGGACGACAGCGTATCCCTTCGCTTCCAGCAATGCTCCCAGACTCTCAGGCCCCCGCACTAACTGCTCCAGCGTCCGTCCATCTTTCCCCACCAACGAGGCGAGGCTCGTCAGAGGAGCCAGTCCCTCGAACGACGATCCGCTCATCTGTAACTGCCTTCTCGAAAGTAGATAGCCAATTTCGATTCGATCAATCGGATGGCCGTGCCCGTGCAAATCGATGAACAGGCCTCGTCCTGCGGCCTTTCGCGCGGTGGCGATCGCTCCGTGAAAAGCATTCCAAGTCTCTACGGCCTGCACATTTCCTTCGGTTGCTTCCTCCACTTCTCGATTGCAGTCCACTTTGGATCGATGCAGATGGCAGATTACGACGTGCGGCCAAGCTCCATAACGAGTCGCCATCGCCTCTCCGATCTCTACCGCCAAAGAATCACTGCCGAGATCTCTGAGCTGAACTCCATCCTTTCGATCAGGGATCGATTCCGGACGCAACATCCCTCCATGGGGAGCCGCGATGATGAGTGGAAGCGTCCCTTGGAAATACTCTACCGTCTCATTGGCTAAATGCTGAGATTCTGGCTTGTTCGGCTCCCGTGCCGACAAACCCGTCATCCAGCCAAGGCAGATCAATACGATCCCGATCGACACGTTCCGCATATTTACGCGTAACACACTTATTCCAGAAAAAACAGACACCGACATGAGGCGATTCTGGGGTGAACGAACACAAATGTCATCATTTAAACGACTCTTTTTACAGATCTTCAATCACAAGAGGAATCTGGTCCCGTGCAAAGTCAATAAAAGCCCGGA
>JBDHQE010000016.1:0-28634 GCA_039806885.1 Verrucomicrobiales bacterium | reverse complement strand
TGATTCTATTCAGGCTTTCGGATTCATCGGAACGAAGTTCGACTTCTATCGTTTCGCCAACCGATTCCGACTCGTGGTCTGCTTCGAAGGACTGAAGCTCACGGACTTTACCGAGACAACAGCCGCCGGATACGAGTCACTCACCCGCATCTTTTTTGCCTGGTCTGCATTCGAGCGCTACGCGGAAATGGCAGGAGACCGCCCGCCCTACCGTGTCCTCTTTGCCCACTATCCGCGTGTCCACTTTCACCAGCTAGCGGCTCATTGCCGATCACTCGATCCCGAAAAAAAGCTCATCGATTTCCTTCGTGAACAATCCATCCTACCCACACATGAGAAGTGGCTCGTCCGCTACCGAGACGGCAATGACTACGCCGTTCTCACACTGGCCGCGGCGATGCGCCACATCTTCGCCCACGGAATCCTCACAGCTCACCCCAACGGACTGCCGGCCACACATTTGACCAACATCTCCCGCAGTCTCGGCAATTTTCTGATCCACTTCATCCGCACCGACTTCGCACGTCGGCTCGAGCTCGCCGAGGCGATGCAATCTCACAGCGACTCGTGAATCGGTCACAGATCAATTCCCGCCCACCATACCCCTTCGTGAGGAGCCTACCTCGTCGCCCTGTTTCCAATCATCCCATCCGGGTTGACCTTCCATGAAGGCGTCCACCTCCTGCTTCGAAGCGATCACCTTCGGATCATGCTTTAGATAATACCGCGTCTCTCGAACGATCAACCCCGAGAGAAGCACGATTCCGATCAGATTCGGCAGAGCCATCAGACCATTGGCGATGTCAGAAAAGGTCCAGACAATTTTCAATTCCGACACACATCCCACGAACACAATCAGGCTGAAGACGATGCGAAACGGCATCACCCATTTGACGCCGAATAAGCGTTCTACATTACGCTCCCCGTAATAAGGCCAAGCCAACAGAGTGGAAAAGGCGAAGAGAACTAGGCTAAGCGTCACCAGATGGTGCCCCCACTCTCCGGGGAGTCCATGAGCAAAGCCCGCACTGGTCATCAGTCCAGCGGATACTCTGGCTCCTGTCATCGGATCCACTTCATGCCAACTCCCCGTCGTGACGATCACCAGCCCGGTAATACTCACCACCACTAGAGTATCGATGAAGGTCTGGGTCATCGACACTAGTCCCTGACGGACAGGATGAGCCGTCGCCGCCGCTGCCGCTGCGATCGGGGCAGAGCCTAGGCCCGATTCATTCGAGAATAATCCTCGGGCCACACCGTATTGGATCGCCATAATCACGGCTGAACCAGCAAAACCACCTACAGCGGAGCTGCCGGTAAATGCATCGTGAAAGATGAGTCGGATCGCATCCCACAAAGTGGCGTAATTCACCGCCAAAATATAAAGGCCACCGATTACATAAAGAATAATCATAAAGGGGAACAGAAGAGACGTAACCTTTCCGATGGACTTAATCCCGCCCACCAGAACCATTAGGGTCAGTACCGTCAATATCACTCCGGTAGTCGTCGGCGAAACGTGCCAGCTCCGATAAACGTTTTCAGCAATGGCATTTCCCTGAGTCATGTTGCCGATACCAAAACAGGCGATCACGGCGAAGATGGAAAAGGAGAGGCCCAGCACCTTCCCCAGAGTTCCTTTGATTCCTCTTTCCAGATAATACTGCGGCCCACCTGATTTCTCCCCCGCTTCGTCCGTACCGCGAAAGCGAACCGCCAAAAAGGATTCGGAATATTTCGTCACCATTCCGACGAGTCCTGTCATCCACATCCAGAATAGCGCCCCTGGTCCACCAATTGAAATCGCCGTCGCGACACCGACGATATTTCCCGTCCCTACCGTCGCTGATAGGGCGGTCGTCAGCGCCTGATACTCCGAAATATCACCCGAGGCTCCTGGCTCATGACGCTTGATCAATCCGAGACGAAAGGCAGCCCACAGTCGGAAAAACTGCAGTCCACCGAGCCGGATCGTCATGTAGAACCCAACCCCTAGTAGCAGAGGAATCAGCAAATACGGTCCCCAGACGAAGCCGCTGATTGCGTCCAGCAGAGTATTCATTCGAGCGGAGATCGTGAGGGGTGTTTCGGCGAGATAAATCATCTGCAGTATTTCGTCTTTAAAGGGCTATATTCGATAGGAAATCCTCTATCCTGTCAACTTCCGATCTCATTCCCCAAAGGATAGAATGAAGCGGAATCGCGCCTCTCACAGAGAAGGAATAATCTAGCAGCTTGTAAATTATTTAGAATCCATTATTATTATGAAATGTCAGATTTTCAGAGCCGCTTGGATTCTTCAGCGAACAACTCCTCTCGAACCAGAGAGGATCGTAGCGTCCATCACTACCCCGGACTCGGCTGGATATCCCCCCTTTCTGAAGTGAACGAGATCATCGCCCGTCCGCAGGAGGCTGTTCTCATCGCACGCATGGATCAGTATCGACTCGGCGACATGCTGATGGCTCACGTGATGTCGAGACAGCTCCTGCTCTCGAAAATCCGCTGTGCTGGACTGTTCGGAATCGACCAAACCGAATCCGGAGGACACGCGCTGCGCAATTATGGCGAATGTCTTCTGGAAATGCGGGGCCGAAACCTGAAACTGATCCATCTGGGAGGCGATCTCCTCGACGCAGACCTCATCGAAGGATACGCTGCTGCTGCTACCGACGAGGAATCGGAGCGCTTCGAGAGTCTCCGGACGATCAGCAGTCGCGAGCAACTTCTCCGCTATGTGCAGCGGCGAACCGGGCAGCTTTCGGATTTTGCGTATTTACTGGAACCTGCTGGCGACTTCTCTGGGGCTGGACTCAGCTTTCACTCCGTAGGAATCGGCAATGCAGCTTCGCTCAGCGAGTCGAGACTCGCGAATTTGCTGCGCATCCTCAGACAGGCTGACTTTCTCGGAGTCCGCGACCTCCACAGTGCCGAGTTCCTAGAAAATCAGGGGCTTTCTGTGGAGCGCATGCCCTGCGCCTTGTCTGTGCTTCCTCAGGTCTGCGCGAAGCAATTGCGAGAAGTTCGCAATTCTCCCTCACTGAACGCGCTGCGCAGCCGATTCCCGGACGGATGGATCGCCGTGGACACCAGCGCTGTGAGCGATCATGATCGGCACAGACTCACCACAGCCCTCCGCGAGATCGTGGAAGAAACGAATCTAGGCTTGGTATTCATTGAGACCGAACCGACCTCACTTGATTCACGATCCAAAAATCTTCGCCGCTGGGTCGAGTCATTTCCCGAATGGCAGGCAGCAGAGTTTCCTTCTCAAAATTTATGGGAAACAGCATCAATGCTGCTTCATGCCAGGCTCTACTGTGGGAGCAGTCTAGATGCCCGGAGCATCGCAATGTCCGCCGGTGTCCCTCGTATCAATGTGCCTACGGGGGCGAGATCTGTCGCCTCATACTGCGCTCTATGGGAAGCCTCTGATATCCCAGTCGAGCTCCCCACCATCGGGAGCTGGAAAGAGAGCTTGCAGCAGGCCCTTTCTGTCGATTTTGCCTTACTTCAGCGTCATGGAGCCGCGCTTCAAGCTCGCTACCGCGAATCCTTTGATCACTTCTGCGATAGTGCAGGAGTCACTCCTCGCCTGATATCAGAAACACCTTCTCTCGCCCATGAAGGCATGATCAGGCGACTCCGTCGGGCGGGGATAGAGCGACGATCAAAACAAGCGCTCAGCGACCGCCGGAAGAACGGTACCTTGCACGCAGGCTGAATCCGTAACTGGGATCGTTCGGACTATTGTTGCGAATCGTTAGGCGGCTATTGGAAAGCCGAACCCGACGATTCTGCGATGCCTTCGGAACTCGATAGCGAATTCGGAATACAGATGATCTTCCGGGCAGCACGTAACGCATCGATCCCACCAGAGAAAAGGCCGGATTGGAACAAGTGACAGAAGAGATCGAAAGCGCTGTCGCTCCCGGATTTCGAATCGAAAAGGCTCGTATTCTAGTTTGTTTCCCTGTGAGCGCTGGACCAAAGTCGGTTCCTCGAATCGCAGACAGGGCACGACTTCGATTGGGAATCAAATGTCCACGCCCCAAGACGGAAATCGCTGGCTGGCCAATCGTCGGAGAGTTAAGAAATACTTGAGTCCAGGTGCTGTAATTTCCCACATTAGTGTAGATACCCGGAATATTTCTTTGCGCACATTCAAGCCCGTAGCTGGTGAGCCCCACCAAGAGATCATCACTACCGTCGACGCCCAGCTTGAAGAGTGGTCCTCCACTGTCTCCGTCGCACGTATCCCTGCCGCTCGCCATCGCAGCGAGATGACGAGCATCGAGAAGATTCGACCGATAGGCACGACGCGCGACTGCGATGGATACCAAATTCAAATCCACCATTCGTAGCTCCTGTGGATACCCTAGAGCCGACTTAGTGTTACCCCAGCCGAGTGCTCGGAGAGAAGTCCCGAGGGGAACAGGATTCGGAACTGTCGCCAGGAGAATCGGTTGGATCGTATCAATCGGCGAGGAAAGTAGGAGGAGTGCGATGTCATTGAGTTCATCCCCATCCCGGTCCGTGTACTGAGGGTGGATGAAAATGCCTCTCACAGATCGGAGCTCCGCACTCGAAGGATCATCCAGATTGGTCAGTCCTACCGCGACCTGAAGCTGGGATGGAATTTTTCCCTCAACACAATGAGCCGCCGTGATGACCCAGTCAGGAGAGATCAAAGAGGCTCCGCAAAACTGACGGTAATACAGACTCGTAGCCCCTTTGGTCGCCAGCGCTCCCATCCATGGGTATGTATCCGGACTCGCTTTAATGCCACCGATAATACGAGCTTGGGAAAGCGCATCCTCGGGAAATAAAAGACTCACCAAGACCAGCGGAAGAAGGGACAAAAGACACAATCGTCGTATATGGGTCATTTTCGAAAAAGCGAAATGGGCTTCAAAGAACTGGAGACACAGTCAACCATAGATTCACTTATGGCTTTCAAAAGATTATTTTTCAAATATCCTGAGTATTCAACAGTCCGTTCTTGCTCATCTCATGACAGGTTTTATTCTCTGTATAGCACGACCCGCCTCTCGATCCTCTCCAAGCTGTTGTGCGACAAAATAAAACCTTATGCGACGTGATCGGACGATGGCTCTACTAATCGGAGGCAGCGCTGCTTCGGTAGCTCTGATTCTCCTGTTTTCTGGGCTTCTCCAATCGCCTTCGGACTGGCTTTGGGCTCATTTGTTTCAGGTAGAAAGATCTTCCTATTTAACAAATTCCGGATGGCTCTGGCTCGAAGTTGTCTTCGCACTCCTGATTGGAATTGGCTCCGCTTGGCTCTTGATCGAGGCCACGCGTCCGTGGCAGAAGGTGATCTTGGCAATAGGAGCCATCACTGTGACGCTGCTCCTCCCTCCCACGATGGCGAGCTTGAACTTGTATTTGAATGCACTCGCTCCTCTGCTTGCCGTCACTCTGTCCGTCGCGAGCGCGCTCCTTTACGGCCGAACGAAAGACGGCAGAAGGAAAGCCCTCCTCGAAGCCGCCTTAGGAGACAGAGTTTCCGCGGCCGCCTTCGCCCGTCTGCTGAGGCAGCCGGGCGATATCAGCTTTTCACCTGCCGAGAAAGAAATCACTGTCCTAATCTGTCGGCTGCTGATACCAACGGAGTCTGCAGTATCTGGTTCAAAGACTCCTCCTGAAACCATTGCGCGAATCGGTAGTGCATATAATCAAGTAGTCCTTCCCGTTCTACTCTCCAGCGGAGCGTATTTGGAAGACGAGAGCCCCGATGCGATACGGGCTTCTTTCGGAATGTTCGATCCCATCGAAAATCACCCCGAGAACCACGCTAGTCAGGCCTGCACAGCCGCACTCGCCCTGCTTCCTCGACTACACAGCTTCGTCCGGGACTGCCATTCGCGCTATGGGATCACCCCCTCGATCGCCATGGGGATTCACTCAGGAAAAGTAACGGTAGGACTGCTCGGCGAAGGTGCCAGTTCACGTCTGATCAGCCTCGGCGACGTCGCGATCTTGGCCGATCGACTCGCTCTCGCGAATGACCGCTACCGAGCCGAAATACTCCTCAGTCCGGAAACCTACCGCCGTGTCGAAACACAAATCGAGGTACGCCCAATCGAACTGCTCTATGATCCAGTTCATCAGCGACTAACGGAGATCTACCAATTACTTGCCCTCGCGAAGGATTTTTCAGAAACCGACCGTACCCGTCGAGATGCATTCTGGCAGGGAGTTATTCACTACCGAGCCGGAAGCTTTCGCGAGGCGATCGACTGCTTTCGCCGCGCTTCTGTCGTGGGAGTCGATGATCCCCCGCTGGCCTTTCTCATAGGACAGTTGCAGGAAAAGCTGGCTCTCACCTCTCCGCGCTCGCTGCATCTCATCCAGACTCTGTCTGACAAGGGTGGCATCCGACTGGAGGAACATCTGTGAGGGTTCTGCCTCCATCTCACTTTTTCATGGCCTCCATCGACTATCCTATCCCCGTTCGACATCTCATCACGCTGCTCAAACAACTCCCGGGCATCGGTCCGAAGAGTGCTGAACGCATCGCCGTATGGCTGGTTCAGCACGGTACCGATACCGGAATCGGCCTCTCCCACGCTCTCGCAGCCATCGCCGAAGACATTATCGAATGTCGGGTTTGCGGATTTTTCGCCACCCAAGCAGAGGGATGTGTCATCTGTCACTCAGCCGCCCGAGAAAATGATGTTCTCTGCATCGTCGAACAACCAACCGATATCTTGCCACTGGAGCGCTCAGGAGCCTTTCGTGGACATTATCACTCCCTGCGCGGACGCATTTCCCCGCTCGATAATATCGGCCCCGATGATCTCCGCATAGATGAACTAACACTGCGGCTGACGGCAGGTTCATTCCAAGAAGTGATTCTAGCACTGAGTTCGGACGTGGAGGGGGAAGCTACCGCTCATTTCTTGGTAGATCTCCTCTCCGCCTTCCCTAGGATCAAGGTATCGCGCTTGGCTCAGGGATTGCCCGCAGGTGGAGGTCTGCACAGTGCGGATGAACTGACATTGCTGCGAGCGCTCCAGGGACGGGTGACGGCTAATTGAGAACCGAAAGCTCGTAGATCGCGCATTCATGCCTCCTTTTTGGTAATTCTGTTCTGTTCTGTTCACTTACGGGACGCTACCCTTGCACCCCATGAAACGTCGCCAGCTTCTTCACATCACGACCATCGCCGCAGCATCTGCTCTCAGTGGCCCTTCTTTCTCACCACTTGCATCCGCAGCCGAGCCAAGATTCCGAGGAAAAATTCGGAAATCGCTCAAATGGACGATGATCAAACAGAGGGAAGAACAGCCTCTGGTCGAGACATTTCGCAAGCTGAAGGCCTGTGGATTCGACGGAGTGGAGCCGCGTGTGAAAGAAGTGTCGCCTGACGCTGTCGACGAGTGGGTCGCAGCGAGTCGAGACAGCGGAATCGTCATCGATGGCACGGTTGGTAGCGATATGGAGGACTTGAAGACCGGAATCGATCTCACACACCGCGTCGGAGGAGATTCTATGCTGGTCGTCGCTCGCTATGATCAGAAAACTCCGATCCAGCCTCAGTGGGACCACGCTCGTGACTTATTGAAAGCAGCCGCTCCCTATGCGGAACAAAAAGAAGTCAAACTGCTCGTCGAAAACGTTTGGGCGACCTATCTGATCAGCCCCTTCGACATGGCTCGCTTTATTGATGAAATCGGACATCCATTCGTGCAGGTGCACTTCGACATCGGCAACATGGTGCGCTGGGGTGTCCCCGAACATTGGGCACAGATCCTGGGGACGCGATCCAAAAAGCTAGATATCAAGGAATACGATCTTAAAAAGGCGATGTCAGAAGGGATGTCGAAAGGCTTCTCCGTCCCTCTGGGAGAAGGCAGCATCCAGTGGAAGAAGGTCATGGATGAGCTGGAGAAAATTCAGTTCACCGGCTGGGCGGCCGCTGAAGTCGCCGCTGGAAACTGGGAGGAACTCACTGACCTAGCGAAGCGGATGGATCGGGTTCTAGAACTCTGACCTGAAATCACAGAAAAAAAATCTTACAGAAAGCTCTCGCGGCTGGTGGCGAAGAGATCGAGCCTGCTCTACAGTGGCAGGTCTCCCCGTCACCGCTGTCGGAAAGAAAGTTGTCAGCACCTTGTTGGTCAGCAACTCTCGCCTGAGCTGCTCTGCGGGAAGCATGTGATTCAATGGAGAGAAACGGGCAATCCATCGACCAATGGCTGAGAGAAAATACCTTTCATCACCGGGAGTTCGACGATCTGAAGAGACTGCTTCACCGAAAGGAAGAAGAGGGTCTTGCGATCAGCCTGTGCATTCCCACTTGGAATGAAGCCCAGACGATTCGCCAGGTCGTTACGGCTCTAAAGAAAGACCTGATGGATCAACTCCCCCTACTGGACGAGATCGCGGTCATCGACTCTGGATCAGACGACGACACCCGTGAAATCGCTGCAGAGGCCGGAGCGGACACGTATCTCGCGTCGGATATTCTGCCTCAATATGGATCGAAGTCAGGCAAGGGGGAAAATCTGTGGAAAGCCGTTCATCAACTGAAGGGCGACATCATTTGTTATGTTGACGCCGATATTCGGAACATTCATTCCCGCTTCGCGAGCGCCACACTCGCTCCGCTCTTGTTCCATCGAGAACTTCTCTACGTGAAGGCCTTCTATGCTCGCCCTCTCGCCTTCGCGGAAGATCTGTCTCCCTCGGGTGGGGGACGCGTAACTGAGATTCTGGTGCGCCCTCTCTTCTCGATGTTTCTGCCCGAATTATCGGCCATGATTCAGCCTCTTTCCGGAGAATATGCCGTGCGACGTGAAGTGCTAGAGCAGCTCCCCTTCCCCGTTGGCTACGGAGTCGAGATCGCTCATCTGGTCGATCTCCATCAGTCGAACGGACTGAGAGCTTTTGCTCAGATCGATCTCGAGACACGAGTGCATAGGAATCAATCCACGATGAATCTTGGACCGATGGCTTTCGGCATCCTCCAGACATTCATCAAACGCATGCAGGATCAAGGAATCGTACATGCGAACATCGAACTCGGAACTCTGTTTCGTCACTTCCCCATCGATAATCGACGCGAAGAACCATTCGTTCATGAAATCGCAGAGGAAGAACGTCCTCCGATGATTACTTTGCCCGAATACCGCGCACGCCATGGAAGATAGAAAAGCCGTTTCAAAAACAGGCAAAAGAGTGGCGATCATCCACTATCATCTTCGTCGAGGCGGCGTCACACGGGTGATCGAAGCCGCCGCCACCGCTCTGGTAAAGCGAGGACACTCCGTCGTCGTACTGTCGGGTGAAGCGGCCTATCCAGAGGCACAAATTCCCGGAGTAAAAGTCGTCGCCGCCCTTCAGTATCGCCGCAGTGGAAGTCCTGAGATGGCGGAGAATCTAGCAGATCGACTGATGCGGATCGCCACCGCTGAGCTAGGCGGAGCGCCGGACATCTGGCACTTCCACAATCCTACTCTGGCGAAAAATGTGCTCCTCCCGACCACCATTCAGTCACTCGCCTCTCAGGGAGCGAGGCTTCTCCTGCAAATCCATGACTTCGCGGAAGACGGGCGCCCAGGGAATTACGCTAGTCAACGGGCATATTTTGACTCGCTCAAAGCCTTTCGCGAGACCATGTATCCGATCGCTAAGCATGTCCACTACGCTACGTTAAACCGTCGAGACCGAGACATCCTTCGCGCCGTTGGTGCTCCATCCGCTAATCTCCACATCATTCCGAACGCAGTCCCCGATCTGCCCACTGCGACCACCCCGGCAGAGCGTCCCTTCTCACAGGAGAAACTCTTTGCGTTCTATCCTACTCGTGGAATTCGGCGCAAGAATCTCGGTGAATTGCTGCTACTCGCACTGGCATACCGGGGTCAGGTAGACTTTGCTACCAGCATGCGCCCGGAGAATACTGAGTGGATGGCCATTCATGATGCTTGGGAAAACCTCGCCCGCGAGCTGGAACTGCCAGTGCGTTTCGGTGTCGCAGACTCGGGGGGATACGCCTTCACCGATCTCCTCGGATGGAGCGATTTCATCGTCACCACCAGCGTCGCCGAAGGCTTCGGTCTGATCTATTTGGAACCGTGGATCGCAGAGAAACCACTGATGGGCCGAGATCTTCCGGAGATCACTCGCGATTTCGCCGCTCGCGGGATTCATCTCGATCATCTGTATCGTCGAATCGATATCCCGCTCGATTGGATTGGTAGCGATTCTCTTGATCGAGCGACTGAATCTATGCTCAGCCGCACCTATCTGGCCTACGACTCCCCCCTCCCTCGCTCAGCGAAAAAGGTCGCCCTGCGACACTGGATTCAAAAAGATCGCATCGATTTCGGTCTGCTCGACGAATCCTTTCAGGAGAAAATTCTTCGTCGGATCGCTGACAATCCGAAACTCTTGCACGAAATCGCACTGCCGACGCTTCCAGTGATACCAGCGCAAGAAATCGAAAAACGCCGCGATCTCGTGCGCAGCACCTACCATCTCGATCAATACGGGGACCTCCTCGGAGACACCTACGCCCGCATCATGCACAGCGGGATCGGGAAAATTCGCTCTCTTTCCACGGAGAAGCTACTGGATCAGTTCCTCGATCCTAGGCGTCTCAGTCTTCTGCGCAACGGGTGATCAGGAGCTATTGACCGCAGATGGTTCAAATCCGCTCACCGATTAAAATTTTCGGGAGTACATCGAAAGCTTTACTGGAGTGCGAGTCTCAAAATTAGCTAAAATTTTAAATATTTATTTGATTTCACTCGAAATTTTGTAAAATCTCAAACTTCCGTTACTTTGTCTCAATCGTTTCTTTATGAACTGTCTCTCCCGATTCCACCTGTTCGCGCTCGCGGTTTTGCTTTCCCTATTCTCATTCGGCTCGATACAGGCTCAGATGATCGCCGTGCCAAGCGTTACAAAAAAAACCTATGGCGACTGGGTAAAAAACGCAGATCTCAAGGATGGCTTGTTTCATCTCTACACGGATCGAGAGGAAGGAACTACATATCTCGGGATCAAAAACGATCAGCTCGATAAGGAATTTATCCACTTCGGCTACGTGCTGGATGGTCTGGCTGAAGTAGGCTTCAACCGAGGCCGGATTCTGGATCAACGGATTTTCGTGATTCGAAAGCACTTCGATCGCCTCGAATTCATCATGCGGAACACAAAATTTTATTTTGATCCAGAAAACGCACTCTCCCGGGCTGCCGATGCCAACATCAGTGATGCGATCATCGCGAGCATAAAGATCGTTGCTACGACAGAAGATAAAACAACGTACCTCCTGCGAGCGGATGATCTGTTTCTGAAGGAATTGTTCATTCCCATCAAAGCCATCGCCAGCACTTCGGTAGAACAAGTTGTACTCGGCGATCTCTCAGCGGAGAGAACTCGTTTCCATGAGATACGGAATTACCCAGAGAACTCTCTGTTCCGCGTGCGCTACGTATACGAAAACCGTGCTCCGAAAGAATGGGGAAAAGATGATGTCACCGATGCTCGCTACATTACGATCGACGTACAGCACGCGATTATCGCTGTCCCGAAGAATGATTATACACCCCGATATGACGATCCCCGCATCGGATACTTCACCAATTTGGTGACCGATCTCACCTCCTCAAAGAGCGCCAACTACCGTGATCCAATCCAGCGCTGGTACCTGAAAAAGAAGAATCCAGACGCCGCTAAATCCGACCCCGTGGAGCCCATCGTGTGGTGGATCGAGAATACGACACCTGTCGAATTGCGTGACATCATCCGTCAGGCAGTGGAGGCTTGGAACCTAGCCTTTGAATCAGCAGGCTTCACCAACGCCGTCGTCTGCAAGATCCAGCCAGACGATGCTAAGTGGGATGCAGGCGATATCCGTTATAACGTGATCCGTTGGACATCGTCGCCCAATCCCCCCTTCGGCGGCTACGGTCCGCGATTCGCCAATCCGCGTACCGGACAGATTCTGGGAGCCGACATCATGCTAGAATACGTATTCCTGACCAATCGCCTCCGCCTCCGCGATCTGCTTCGCCGAACCGTAGGGGAAGCCGCATATCAGACAGTTGCGCGACTGACGCAGGAGCACTCACTGTGTGAGGCCGGGCTGTTCCTTCAGGAGAGCAGCATCTCCGCTCAGGCAAATCTTGCCGTCGCCGGGGCCAGTAAAATGGAGATGGACACCCTGTTGAAAGAAACACTGACTACTCTCGTTTTACACGAAGTCGGCCACACTCTCGGACTCAATCACAACTTCCGAGCCAGCCAGATGCTCCCACTAGAACAACTGAATGATACGAGCATCACCACGAAAAAAGGCCTCACTGGCTCCGTGATGGACTACGTCCCCGCCAATCTCTCACCCGATCCCAAAAAGCAGGGGCAATATTACATCACCGTACCTGGTCCGTATGATCATTGGGCCATCCGATACGGCTATGTAGAGACAAAGCCAGAAGACGAGACAAAAGCTCTCCAAGCGATTCTGGAAGAATCCACTCGACCGGAACATGCCTTCGGAAATGACTCCGATGACATGCGCACAGTCGGACGCGGTATCGACCCTCGGGTCATGCTCTTTGATATGTCATCCGACGCCATCGGATACGCGATTCAGACCATCGAGCGAGTGCGTAAGACCGTCGCCGAACTCCCACAGAAGTACCCTGTCGAAGGCGAGAGCTACCAGTCTATGGTCACAGCCTATGCGAGCCTGATGGGCGAATATGAGCGTGCCGCATCAGTTCTCAGTCGTTACATTGGAGGAGTGTTCGTAGACCGCTCTCTGCACGGACAAAAAGGGGCCACAGCACCCTACACGCCCGTCCCAGCAGCAGAGCAGGAGAGAGCAATGAAAGCGTTAGCGACCTACGTCTTTGCCCCAGGAGCCTTTTCTTTCCTCACTCCAGAACTCCTCTCTCATCTTCAAGTGCAGAGGCGGGGATTCGAGCTTCGCAATCTGAAAACGAACGAAGATCCAAAGGTGTACGAAACAGTCTCGACCATTCAAAATGCAGTTTTGAATCAAATCCTACATTCCGTGACGATGGGTCGTATCCTCGATTCTACGCTCTACGGAAATACCCTGCCGCTGCCGAAAGTGATGGAACACCTAAATCAGGCAATCATGGATGGAAAGAGCGATCACTTCCGCGACTCACTCCAAGTAAATTATATCGAGCGCTTAATTCTCGTAACCGAAAGGAGCTTTCCCACAGCGGCGAAGGAGGAAGCCTTCGCAGTTTTGGAGAAGTATCTGCCGCCGGAACTGGGAGGAACCCCACACCAGCGCTACCTGCGCCGCATTATCACCCGCGCTCTGGAGAAGAAGTGAGGGAATGAAGAGTGATCCCTTAAACATCACCGTCTTTATCGCTACCAACCGACTCAGCTCTGCTCTCAATCCGTGAGATAAAAACGAAGAAAGCGTGGGAACCTGCCTGAATCGTTCCATGTCGTTCCATGTCGTTCCACTTGCAGAGGAATTCAGATGGGCCCGGTGGGGTTCGAACCCACGGCCAAGGGATTATGAGTCCCCTGCTCTAACCGCTGAGCTACAGGCCCGTATGTGAAAGCATATCTCTTACGACTCGGCTCAGCTTAGACTCATTCCGCTGCTTTGCCAACTCGGATCGCACTCTGATTGTACATTCTGAATCGACAACCCTCGCTCAGACAACGCCCTGAGCGAGCATTGCATCCGCTACCTTCACGAATCCTGCGATGTTGGCTCCGTCCACGTAGTTGACTGAACCATCAGCCTGCGTTCCATACTCGACACAGGCGTGGTGAATATTCTGCATGATTGCATGAAGACGATTGTCCACATCCGCCCGCGACCATGGGATGCGTAGCGCATTTTGACTCATCTCCAGTCCACTCGTCGCGACACCACCCGCATTCGCGGCCTTCCCCGGGCCATAAAGGATGCCTGCATCAAGGAATACACCCACCGCCTCCAAGTTTGACGGCATATTGGCACCCTCTGCCACGCACTCACAACCGTTTTTCACCAAAGCTCGGGCGTCATCACCGTCGATTTCGTTCTGCGTAGCGCAAGGGAGCGCGATATTACACTCAATTTGCCATGGGCGCTTACCCTCGAGATAAGGCAGCTTGAAGTGCTCTGCCAATTCAGAAATCCGACCGTGACGATCATTCTTCAACTCCAGACACCACAGAAGCTGTTCACCCGTCAGTCCATCGGGGAAATGGACAGTCCCGCCGGAATCAGAAAGAGAGACGACCTTCGCTCCCATTTCTAGGCACTTTTGTGCAGCATATTGGGCCACATTGCCGGAGCCAGAGATCGTTACGCGTTGGTCCTCAAATCGCAACTTTTTCCGATCCATCATTTCCTGTGCGAAATAAACACAGCCGTATCCTGTCGCCTCGGGTCGCATCAGGCTACCACCGTAGGCCAGTCCTTTACCGGTGAGAATAGAGGCAGACTCATTGGCGATGCGCTTGTATTGCCCATACAAGAAGCCGATCTCGCGAGCACCGACTCCAATATCACCCGCAGGCACGTCCACGTCAGCCCCGATGTGTCGAAAGAGTTCTGTCATGAAGGACTGACAGAAGCGCATCACTTCACCGTCACTGCGCCCCTTCGGATCGAAATCGGAACCACCTTTGCCACCACCCATCGGCAATGTGGTGAGGGAGTTTTTGAGCACTTGCTCGAATGCCAGGAACTTCAAAATGCTGAGATTCACGGATGGATGGAAACGCAAGCCTCCCTTGAAAGGGCCGATCGCACTGTTCATCTGGATGCGGTATCCGCGATTTACATGCACTTTTCCTTCGTCATCCACCCAAGGCACGCGAAACATAATGATACGCTCTGGTTCGACTAGTCTCTCTAATAGTCCATTTTGCGCATAACGCGGATTCTTACTCACGAAGGACCAGAGGCTGTGCATTACCTCCTCCACGGCTTGATGGAACTCGGACTGCTGAGGATCGCGCTGGCGCACGTAGGCGAGAAATGATTCCAGACTCGGAGCTGATTTCTGGCTAGAGGGGATGGTCATAAAATCGAATATTCAATGGAGAAAGCCGACTCCGGTTTCAGCCTTCACTTCACTATTCGATGGTGAAATTCGAAACCACTCGGCGAGGGTTTCAGGACGACGCATCGGATCATGCCGAGAACCGCACCCGCATGCGGAAATAACAGGATTCTTTCAATCTCGGCAATTCCAATTTTCAGAAATTTTTCACGAATATTAGTTCCGAATTCTCATCCGTTCAGATTCCTAGCTCTGGCGCAATCGGGCGCTTGCCGAGATTCAGAAACGACGCCATCATCGTGGAATTATGAAGCGTTTACTGTTTTCTGCTGTTCTACTCACCTTCGTTTGCCTGTCCACTTCACGTTCCTTCGCTGAGGAGAAATTCGAGTCGATCTTCAATGGCAAAGATCTGACCGGCTGGGTGGTGCCCGAATTGAAATCGGCTTTCATCGTCGAAAACGGTATCCTACAGGTCCGTAGTAATGCAGACAAGAAAGGAGCCGATCTCTGGACGGAGAAGGAATATGAAAATTTCGTGATCGAACTTGATTTCAAATTCATCGGAGGAACCATCGATTCCGGAGTATTCCTGCGCGGAACAGATCAGATTCAAATCGGAATCTCTGGATCGCTGAAGCGCGATATGACTTGTTCACCGTACATTCCACAGAAGAAAGGATATCCTGTGGAAGCCGAGGGAATCAAGGAGCTGCTGAAGCACGATGACTGGAATCATATGCGCATTGAAGTCCGTGGAATGGATTACATCTGCTGGCTGAACGGCAAGAAAGTATTGACCTACCATAGCGACACAGGCACGCCGAAAGGGCCGATCGGTCTCCAGCTGCACGGAAAGGTAGAGATGGCGATCGATTTCAAGGATCTGAAGGTGGCTGAGCTTTAAGCAATCGCCTCTCCGCTTGATTCCGCTACCTGCAGCCGAGCGACTCGACCTAGAGCTTACGCCGCGTCGTATAGCGCTCCTCTGCGCTTTCGCTGCGGCGACTATTCTGCTCATTCCAGCGGATCTCTGGAGGATTGGTTGCATTCCCTTTGCGCTCAGCGCTTGGCTGGCAGCTGCAGATCCGGAGCCAAAACTACGCAGTCGGATCGGCGTCCTGCTCGTCTGCGTGGCGATTCTGGCCCTCTGTGATATCAACCCGACGCTCTCGAATCGAAACTTCCTCCAAGTGGGTTTCTGCTTTAGCGCCGTAATCATTCTGCCAGCGCTCTGGTGCCGTTTCTTTGATCGAGGCACGATCCGCTTCCGTCTGTGGCCGGAGAAGTGGGAAAAACGAGAACTCATCTACATTCTTCTCGCCTTTCCCTTAGCATGGAACATCCTGAGTCTATATGGATGGGGAAATCGGATGCTTTTTGACGATGAACTCTTCCGTCACTGGACTCTCCCCAACACACCGGAACCAAAAGAAATCCGCCGCCTCTTTTTCGGAATCAACCTAGTCGGGATCTGGGACGAACTTTTTTTCATCAACACGGCCTTCGTCCTCCTCCGCAGTCTATTTCGATTTCGTATCGCGAATACCGTCCAGGCGGTTTTATACACAGCGGTGCTCTACGACATGGCCTTCACGGGATGCGGAATCGTGATCGTCATGCTCTTCGCTTGGACTCAAGGGAGCATGTTCGAAAAGTCGAGCGCTCTCCTCGGCGTTCTCATCGTCCACCTGATCGTAGATTTTTTCCTCGTCACTTTTATTCTGCACTCCTACTATCCAGATGTTTCACTGGGAGCACTCTGGCGTCTTACTCACTGAACTTTCTTCAATGAAAAATCACCTATTTTATTTTGGTGCAATGCTCGTCCTGATCGCACTAATCCTGACGGCGGGACAGATCCGAGCAGACTGGCCGGAATTTCGCGGTCCTACGGGAGATGGTCATGCGGAAAGTGCGGAACCGCCGCTACGCTGGTCAGCGACCGAGGGGATTCGCTGGAAAGTTCCCGTACCCGGAAAAGCCTGGTCTACTCCGGTGGTCGCAGGAGATCGGGTTTTCGTCAGCACAGCCATCGGAGAAGATGGAAGCCCCCTCTCCCTTTGTGCGCTGGCCTTTGACCTAACCAGTGGGAAGGAACTCTGGCGAACCGAGATTTTTCACCCGGAGTCCGTCTTCGCACATCGAAAGAACAGCCAAGCATCTCCCACGCCAGTGTATGCGGAAGGCCGACTATATGTTCACTTCGGCCATTACGGCACAGCTGCTCTGGACGCCTCTGATGGCAAAGTGCTCTGGAGGCAGACGACACTCCCCTACGCGCCGACACACGGCAACGGAGGCTCTCCCGTGCTCTACGGCGGGAAGCTCATCTATGCCTGCGACGGAGAGAGTGATCCATTCGTCGTCGCGCTTGATGCCAAAGATGGTTCCATCGCTTGGAAATCGGCTCGAAATGTTGTCGTGAGCAAGACCTTTTCCTTTTCCACACCTCTCCTCGTCTCGATCCAGGGAAAAACACAAGCGATCATCCCTGGATCGGGAGCTGTGATCTCCTACGATCCCGATACGGGTCGAGAAATCTGGCGATTTCGCTATGGCGAGGGCTTCTCAGTCGTACCTCGTCCAGTATTTCAGAATGGGATCGTGTATGTGTGCTCCGGCTTCGCACGCGCCATCCTCTACGCGATCCGTACCGACGGACAGGGTGACGTGACCGATACGCACCTCGCATGGAAGGAAGAAAAATTCGTACCCCGCGAGAGTTCGCCCATACTGGCGGGCGAACTGATCCTCTTCAATGATGACAAAGGAATCCTCAGCTGCCTCGACGCAGTCACTGGAGCAGTCCATTACCAAGAGAGGCTGGACGGACGCGGGGGCTACTCCGCCTCCCCCGTCTATGCTAATGGCCATCTGTATTTCCACAACGGAGACGGAATTACTACCGTGATACGCCCTGACAAGACTTTTCAAAAGATCGCAGAAAATGAACTCGGAGAATACGGGCTGTCATCCTTCGCCGTGATCGCTGATGGATTCATCTTCCGCACGGAGAACCATCTTCTGCGGATCGGAAAGTAATCTCCTCGCAGCTCGAGCAAACTTGCTCTGGGGCAGGCAGGCGAGATTTACTCTTGATCGAGATACTGGCTCAGAGCCTGTTTCAGCTGCATCCGAGCACGGAAAAGCAGGCTCTTCACGGCCGGCACAGACATCCCCAGAACATTACCAATTTCTTCGTAGGGCATTTCTTCGAATCGACGCAAGATCACAGCCAGTCGTTGCTTTTCAGGCAGCTCTTCGATCGCGCGATCCACCACCATCTCTAATTCTGAATGCAGCATTTCCTCCTCAGGAGAGAGTCTCTTGACATCAACGATCTCGTGAAATGTGCTTTCCTCGTGCTCCTGCATCGAGACCGCTGGTTTTCTCTGACGACGACGAAGTTCATTGAACACGAGGTTGCGAGTGATCGTAAACAGCCAAGTGGTGAAACGCGCCCGTGGCTCATATCGACCGGCGGACTTCCAAACTCGTAAAAATGCCTGCTGTGCGATGTCCTCGGCGTCGGCTGGATTCCCCAGCATCTTCGTCACGATTCCTATCACAGACCGTTGATGGATTCCCACCAGTTCTTCGAATGCCACCAGGTCACCAGTTTGAATACGCTTCATTAAGGCGACATCCACCTCATTCGCTTCTTCCCGCTGATCTTCACCATCTCCGGCGGGGAATGGCATCGGATCATTTTGCGTCATAGAACATTTGTGAAAAAAGATGGAAGAAGTAGCCTCAAATAGCAGTTAAACTTAGATTCGACAAGTCACGAATGTCATGCGGAAAGATCGTGACGCTCGCGTTTCTTCTCGGGATACCTCAGATCCTAAGACGCATTGTTTCCATCTCTTATGCCAGGTTTCAGCAGATCTACGCAGCGACGCCCCGGAGCGATCCGACGGCGGATCTCGCTTTTGTTCATGCACTGGGGGATCTCTGACGGGATCGTGTCCGTGACGGGCATGATTCTCGGAATCCTCGCCGGATGTGCCTTCATGGCGACTAATGAGACTCTGGGCTTCGCCAATGCGTGGATCATCGGAGCGATTCTTTGCTTGCTCCGCATCTTCGCGATCCGAGTGACTGAGTGGATGCAACCTGTCTCGTCTCGCCAATTCCGCGAAGACGAATTCTACAATGAACTTCCAGAACGGGTTTCAGATGCGATCACACTGATCGGATTCGGATTCGCTAGGGATTCGAATCCCTGGCTAGGGCTGGCAGCAGCCTTGGCAGCCATTTTCTCAGCCTACATTCGCTCTCTAGGCTCGAATCGAAGCGCTTGGGTGCGGTACACCGGCTTTGTTCCGATGCGACGAGTTCAGCGGCTTTCCCTTCTCGGTGCTGTTTCTATCGTGACGAGCGTGGATTCACAGATCCGATTCCATTCCCTAACCCTGCCGCAAATTGCGCTCGGGCTGATCGTCTCGGGGTGCCTGCTCGCTGCATTCCACCAGTGGCTACGACTGAAGGGCTTCATGCGAAGCTCTCCGAGACACGAAGGAAATTAAACAGTCTCTTTTCGTCCCTTGGTGAATACCGGTTTTAGCGTCCACAAAGTCAGAAAAAAGAGAAGCCAGATTCACTGAGAATCAGCTCTCGTAATACGTATATCCAGCCATCCCTTCACGATAAGCAGCGAGAGCATCACGTCTCTGAGCGGCTGTAATACGATTTTCCTGAATAGCTGTCTCCGCCAGCTCACGGAACTGCTCGACAAGCTTCTTCGGCTCATATTCCACATAAGCGAGCACATCAGCGACGGAATCTCCTTCCACTTCACGAGAAAATTTCACGCGGCCCTCCTCGACATCCACGCTTACGACATGAGTATCGCCGAAGAGATTATGAAGATCGCTCAAGGTCTCCTGGTAGGCACCAACAAGGAAAATCCCGACAAAATAGGCCTCCTGTTCTTTCAGCTCGTGTAGAGGCAGGGCCTCCTGCACATCTGTGTCGGAGACGTAGCGCTTAATCACGCCATCACAGTCACAAGTAACATCGTGAATCACGCCCTCACGAGTTGGCCTCTCCGCCAATCTGTGCAGAGGCATTACCGGGAAAACGCTATCGATCGCCCACGAGTCAGCCAACGACTGGAAAATACTGAAATTTCCGTAACACTGATCGGCGAGAAGGCTCGATAAGTCCCGCAATTCCTCCGGCACGTAGCGCAGTTCACGAGTCCGAAGGGCGATATTCGTCATCGCCTTCCAGAAATACTGCTCGCAGGCGGCTCGCTCGCGAAGGCTGATGTCACCGACTAAGAAATCCTCGTGCAGTTCCTCTCTATACCGCCCCACTTTGCCATAGGATTCGAGCAGATTATCGTCATGAACACTCTCGGAGACCTCAGCCAGAGCGATCAGCAGTTCATTCTCGCTACCCGTCAGAGACATGGTCTCGCGATTCTCAAAGCGATTCACATCCAAAATTTCCAGCGCCAGCATAGAATAATGAGCTACGACGGCCCGTCCTGATTCAGTTACGAGGGTCGGGTGAGCAACACCGCTCTCATCGAGCACCCGCTTCACTGCATCGACGAGGCTGTGACAGTACTCATCGATCGAGTAGTTCGCACTGGTGGAGCGCGTTGAGCGTGATCCGTCATAGTCCACCGCCAGACCACCTCCCAGATTCAGTAGGCGCATCTCAGCCCCCTCTTTGACCAAGCCAGCATAAATACGTGCCATTTCCTCAATCGCACGGCGGATAATTGTGAGATCAGGAATCTGCGATCCCTGATGGCAATGAAGCATTTTTAGCCAAGACAGATTTCCCTTCGTTCTCAACCGTTCCACAATCTGGATGAGTTGAGCCAAGTTCATTCCAAAGGGACTCCTCTCGCCCCCAGATTTCGCCCACTGCCCTGCCCCCTCTGCGGAGAGCTTCACGCGCACCCCGATCACTGGTTGCACACCCAAGAGCTTGGATCGCTCTTCGATCACCTCCAGCTCATGCGGCATCTCTAGGACCAGCACCACCCGCAATCCCATCAGCTGACCGTAGAGCGCCAGATCGATGAATTCGGCATCTTTATAGCCATTGCAGACCAGAAGCGCCTCCGGGTTTTTCATATACGCGAGTGCTGCGATCAGCTCAGGCTTGCTCCCGACTTCGAAGCCGTAATTGAAGCGGTGGCCGTAGGCTGCAATCTCTTCCGCTACCTGCTGCTGCTGATTCACTTTGATCGGAAAGACGCCACGATAGCTACCTTCGTACTCCAGATCGTCGATCGCCTTCATGAATCCGTGATTGAGCTCCTCAATCCGGCGCTCCAGAATGCGTGGAAATCTTAGCAGCAAAGGCGTCTGAACACCTCGCGCTTGTAAATCCTCCAATAACTTGGGAATACTCACGGCATGAGGTGCGCCGTTCTTTCGATCAGTGATTTCCGCCACTACCTCTCCGCGACGTGAAACAGAAAAATAGCCACTTCCCCAGTGCTTGATTCCGTAGGTCTCTGCAGCTTTATCCACCGTCCAGATCGATTCGTCTTCTTCGACAGGCTTTTCTGCTGCTGAAGACTTACGAGAAGGTTTGGAAGTGGAGCGAGAGCCTGATGAGCTGCGTGCTTGCGTCATTCGATGGAAGAAAAAGTGAAATTCTGAACGGCAGGGAAAGGGATTATCATTGCAATCCGCACCGCGCCACAGTCTCAAAAGACTACCCAACTCGCAAGTGTTGGATACTAAAAAATTCCGTCTTCGCTCTGCTCTCTGAGATGGTTCCTTCTGGATGCTGCGATCATGAGAACAGAATTCACCAACTAGAGTCTTGATTCATAATACACTACCCACTTATGCCTTGCGCGAAGAAGCGATTCATTGATCGCGCTCTGGAGTGACAGTGATGGAGACCGAGCATTCTGGATTTTTCCGAAGACTTCTGAGCCGTCAAGAAGTCGAGATTCCAGAATCTGTTCGCGATCCCTTCATCGCGTGTTGTCGTGATCAGAAAAGATTAGGAAAATTTCGATAATACCTCTTACAATTCAGGGTAATGCTCCATTATGTCATTTTCCGGGACTCGAGAATCGCTATACTACTAGCGGTCCTACTAGCGGTCCTCTCTATACTTTTTCTCGGAAATGGTGAAGCGAAGGATCAACAACATTGGGCATATGCTCCTTTGAAGCGTCCGCTTGTTCCGACGCTAAAAACGGCCTCTACTCCGGAGAACCCCATAGATTCTTTTGTTCTCGCAAAGCTGGAGGAAGCTGGCCTTTCGCCTTCCCCCGAGGCACCACCGCGTGTTTTATTACGTCGTTTGTATCTCGATCTGACCGGATTGCTCCCCAGTCCCAAAGAGCTGGATTCCTTCGAGGTGGCCTTTCAAACCAATCCGGAGCAAGCACGGAACGCTGTAATCGATCAACTATTAGCCTCACCTCATTTCGGCGAACGGTGGGGGCGTCACTGGCTCGATCTCGCTCGCTACGCCGACAGCGATGGCTATCTGGGCGACACAGAGCGTCCGTGGGCATGGCGTTATCGCGACTGGGTAGTCGATGCCGTAAATCGCGATCAACCCTACGATCAGTTCACGATAGAACAACTCGCAGGCGATCTACTGCCGCATCCGACTCCTGCTCAATTGATTGCTACCGGATTTAATCGCAACGGACTGCGTAATACTGAGGCAGGGGTCGATCTGGAATTAAGTCGTACACAAGAAGTGGTAGATCGGGTAAATGCTAGCAGCACCGTTTGGTTCGCCCTCACTGTTGCCTGTGCGGAGTGTCATGATCATAAGCATGATGCGATCAGTCAAAAGGAGTTTTATCAGCTCTACGCTTTTTTTAATAACACAGAGATTCTCGACGTCGATTCGCCTTTCCCCGAAGAAGCTGCTGAGCATAAAGCTGCACTGAGGGCTTGGGAAAAAGTCGTCAGTCCGTTAGAAAAATCGCTTCTTGCATACGAATCCCACCATTTGACAGACCGGCGAGTAGCATGGGAGGCGAAGCTTCGTCAAGTTCAGACAGATGAGCATTGGAGAAATCTGACTCCGACAAAAGTCCTGTCTAGCGCAAAGGATGACGTAGAGATCCGATCCGATGATTCGATCTTCGTGACGGGTCGCGGCAAAGTCGATCCTGACACAGCCACTTACACCGTCGAATCAATGGTGCCGACGGCCACGCGTCTGACTGGAATCCGATTGGAAGCCATAGGGGCCTTCGGTGTCGGGCGCGACTTAGGTTACGGAGCTGGACGTGGTCCGGAAGGAGAGTTCGTTCTCTCACAGTTTTCAGCGACACTGGAGATCGAGGCCGAGAAGCCTCGCTCTCTGGTCATTCGAGAGATCCAAGTCGATGCAGAGTCAGAGACTCCCAGCAACGCATTGCTCGATCCCAAGACTGTGGATGGCTGGCGCGTTGCGACACGAACACAACAGTCTCACTACGCTGTTCTCACCCTTGCCGATGCAGTGGACGTACCTGCGGGGGCACGCCTAGTATTCACCTTGGCCCACAAGAAAGGAGGGAAGAAAACGCTTCGTCACTTCCGCCTAGCGATGACTTCCGATAAAAATCCGACGATATCTAGCGACATCCCTGACGCTGTGAGAGAGGCCTTGGCTCTTGCCCCGACTGCTCGCAGTGCCGAACAGGAAAGGCTGATCACACGCTTCCATCAAGTTACTGATCCGGAGTGGCAGCAACTGCGCCGTGGCTTTGAAGAACAATTGGCCAAGCGTCCACGCGCTCCTGAAACGAAGGCACAATCACTGGTAGAGCGAAGTACAGACCGTCGTGATAGCTTCGTACATGAACGTGGAGACTACACTCGAAAAGGCGAGCGAGTCTATCCGGCCCCTCTATCCGTCCTGCACCCTTTTCATCCACGCAAGAATAGCGGGGAGCCAGACCGCCTTGACTTGGCTCATTGGATTGTCGATCCGGCCAATCCATTGACACCGCGCGTAGCGGTTAATCAGATATGGCAACACCTGTTCGGACATGGCCTAGTGGATACATCGGATGACTTTGGAGTCGTGGGCACCCCGCCTACTCACCCCGAACTACTCGATTGGTTGGCAACGGAGTTTCATGACAACGGATGGAGCCGCAAGGCCCTGATTCGTAAAATCGTGCAGTCTGCGACTTACAGGCAGAGTTCTGCTATCCCTGCATCATATGCAGTCCGCGGACTGAGTGCTCCGGCGAATGATCTCTTATGGCGTCAGAATAGCTTTCGAGTCGACGCCGAGGAAGTCCGTGATATTCATCTGGCAGCTAGTGGCCTCCTGTCTCAAAAGATGGGCGGCCCATCCATTCGGCCACCTCTACCCGAATTCGTCACAGAGGTAGGACGCAGTGTGAAATGGCCGGTGAGCGAGGGTGAAGATCGCTATCGTCGGGGACTGTATATCTTTCTCAAGCGTACGATCCCCTACCCTTCCTTAAATATCTTTGATGCGCCCGGTGCCGAGACTGCGTGCAGTCGCCGCGAGTATTCGAACAGTCCCATGCAAGCACTGACCCTACTCAACGACCCCGTTTTCTTCGAATGCGCCCAACATCTGGGAGAGAAACTGGCAGAGCAATATGGAGAGGAGACCGAGGCCGCCATCACAGAACTCTATCAACGCTGTCTCGGACGATCCCCCGATGCCGCTGAACTGGATACACTGATCACTGCTTACGATGATTTGCGAAAACAGGCGGATCATCGCTCCGCCTTAGTCGTCACCTCGCGTATTGTGATGAATCTTGACGAATTTATTTCTCGTGACTAAAAAATAGTTCATAAAATCCCGTTCCGCAGAACCGAAACATACGTCAATCAGCGATAACCACTCGAATTTCTTCGTGCTCAGATCCCCTCATGGACGCCATTTCCTCAGTATTCCATGATTTTTCCTAGCCTTACTTCTCACAGCCATAATTTCTCACGTCGAAGCTTTCTTACATCGGGTGCTAGTGGGCTCGGTTCTTTAGCTCTCGCCTCCCTCTTGCGAGATGATGGCCTACTTGCCTCAGACGCCACACATCAGGGACCTCATTTCGCACCCAAGGCGAAGAGCTGCATCTACTTCTTCATGGAGGGTGGCCCTAGCCAGATGGATCTCTTCGACCCCAAGCCTAAACTCAATGAGATGGATGGCCAGCCCATGCCAGACTCTTTATTGGAGCACGTTCAGTTTGCCTTTATCCAAAAGAACGAAGCCCGACTCATGGGGAGTCCTCGCAGCTTCCGCAAATATGGAGAATGTGGAATGGAGCTGTCCGATTTACTCCCCCACCTGTCGACTTGCGTGGATGACATCGCGCTGATTCGCTCCATGCATTGCGATCAGTTCAATCACCTGCCCGGTCAGTTGTTGATGCTGACGGGTTCGGCGTTGCGGGGAAATCCGACGCTGGGAGCATGGCTGAACTACGGGCTGGGCAATCCCTCGCAGGAATTGCCAGGTTATGTCGTGATGACAACTCTAGGCCGTGGGCTGCCGGGAGGCGCGACGAGTTGGTCGAGCGGATTCTTGCCTTCTAACTATGCTGGCTCTCCCTTCCGTAGTCAGGGCAGTCCTGTACTCAATCTAGATAACCCCGATGGGATCAGTCCGTCTATCCAAGCTCGTACCGTCGATGTGGTGAACGCGCTGAATCAGCAGCGGCTCGACCGCGTAGGGCATCCAGAGATCGCGGCACGAATTCGAAACTACGAGCTGGCCTTTCGTATGCAGACGGCCGCACCTGAGTTGATGGATTTTTCGACCGAATCCAAATCGACGCTGGAGGCCTATGGCGTGGATCGCAGTCAATACGACTCCACTGACAAAAACGGTTTCCAAAGCTCGTTTGCACGCAACTGCCTGATGGCTCGCCGATTAGTAGAGCGTGGCGTTCGCTTCGTCACTCTCTTCCTTTCCACTTGGGATCAACACAGCAATCTCGATTCAGCTCTCGCGAATAACTGTAAGATATCCGATCAGCCTGTCGCTGCTTTGATTAAGGATCTCAAAGAGCGTGGCATGCTCGATGAGACCCTCGTAGTCTGGGGTGGAGAATTTGGTCGTACTCCCCTAGGCGAAAATCGAGCGGGCTCCTCTAAGGTAACGGGTCGAGATCACCATCCAAACTCCTTCAGTCTCTGGATGGCAGGAGGTGGCGTCAAAGGTGGGCAGATCATCGGCGAGACGGATGAGATCGGGTGGAATCCCACTCGTGATCCCGTCCACGTCCACGACCTGCACGCAACAATCCTGCATCTCTTTGGTTTCGACCACGAGCGCTTAACATATCGCTTCCAAGGGAGAGATTTCCGTCTGACGGACGTCCACGGAAAGGTAGTCAAAAAGCTGTTTATCTGAGAAAGTGTAAACTGAGACGGACAGAAGACGCGAAGTTTTATCGAGCAGCAAGCGTCTAAGCAAGCAGACTCCCCTCAGGCGGCAGGAATCACGGTATTACGGCAAGGCAGCAGATAAGGGACAGGCTATTTATTGTCTACCCAAAGAATCTTGAATCTGATTGATGGCTCATATTCGCCGCATGTGATCGACTAGATCTCGTGATTGACTAGATTCGGTAAGAATCTGAGCTTCCGATGTAATCGCGTTTTTTACCCTACGGACTGACTCCGAAACCACACGCACGTCGTGTCGGCATCTTTCCCCATCCTATCGCGATAAGAGTAGAAATTTAATTCTTTTTGTCTATATTAATTATTATATTTATAAATATTAATCTAGAAATAGTAATTTAAATGAACTCCCGAATCCTTGGACTGGACGTGGCTAGAGCGACGGCGATTTTGCTAGTCGTTGTCAACCATTCGCATCAGCAGCTCCAAGCTATCGGAATCTATGGAGTCGAATTGTTTTTCGCACTCAGCGGATTCCTGATCGGTGGCATCCTGTATCGCAGCGTTCCTAACCAGGGACACTGGAGCTTGCTCGGAGTCGCCAACTTCTGGCAGCGGCGGTGGTGGCGGACCCTTCCGAACTATTACCTCTTTCTGATAGTGGCGATCTTCTTCTACCACACACGAGGCGAATGGCCTAAAGGCGGCTGGGACGGAATTCTACCCTATTTCCTATTTCTCCCGAATCTAATGCAGCCAAATGAGGCTTTTTTCGACGTCTCGTGGTCACTGTGTGTCGAGGAGGGATTTTACTTTCTCTTCCCCCTCGTGATTCTACTCTTGAATCGATTGATCCCTTCTCGAAATCGCGTGTTTGTTCTCACTATTCTATTATTTATCATCGTGGCTCCGCTTCTTCGTGAACTGGTGATGTCGGCATGGCCTGCTCCACAGGTGCGCGTCACCACACTGCCTCGCCTAGATGCGATCTGCTATGGAGTGGCCGTCGTAGCATGGATGCAGGCGAAGGGAATCTCGCGAAGCGCTCGTTTCGCTCTTTTCATGATCGGAGCGATGATGGTAGCGGGTGTTGCTTCAGCGCACTGGGTTCTGCGTCCTGCGGATGAGGCAAAATGGTTCTATCGTATCGCTCTCGTCGCTATGCCACTCGGCTTCAGTCTCTGTATGCCGCTTCTGTCCACTTGGGCGAAAGCTCCCGTCTGGGCCAACTGGATTGCGAAGCCGATTACAGCGATCAGCCTATGGTCCTACTCCCTCTATCTCTGCCACCACATGATCATCTTGGGAGTGCTGCCTTGGTTCGGTGAGGATCGGGAGAGTCTAAAAGTAAAATTACTCAGTAAAATCGTAGGAGTAGCCCTGTCGATTCTCGTCTCTTGGCTGGTCTTTCGTTTCTTTGAGACTCCGCTGACCCGAAAGCGACCTCCGGAATTCAAGGGCGAAAGTGGAAAGGCAATCGAAGAGACCGAGCGCTTCGCCATTCGAGCCTGATTCCAAATCCCTCGACATCAGGTGATTCCACGTCACGGAGATTCCCTGATTCCCCGTGTGAACTCCATCACATGAAAGCACTGCCCCATCAAGGACGGATGCGTTAATGTCTGGAACTGACGCAGACGCTTCTGGGTCCGCTGATCCGGCAGACGACCTTCCATTCTGAGGAGCCAAGGTCGAGCCGCCTCGATGAGAAAATGATGCTGATCGATCAAGTTACGTCGATTCAATCCGCAGAGTCGCGCCACCTCTTCTACCCGAGTGAAATCGACATGCGCCGTGATGTCTTGTTCTCCGGGAAAAGCGAAGGGATCCTCCCCCGCCTGATGCGCCTGATAACATCGTAGAGTTCCCTTGTTCCTCCGGGGAGAATAATACTCAGATCGCTCGTATCCGTAATCGATGATCATCCAAAGACCCGTTTCAAACAGCTGAGCACTCTCCTGCATCCAAGATTCGATCTCTGGACAAATCTCGCTGATATAGCCTTCGGGAAAAGAGTCACCCAGCTCCTGTGCGAACTCTCGCCATTCATTCCGCAAAGGCCGCGAGACCCACTCCGGACGCTGCATCTCGGAGTTCCAGCCTACGTGTAGCTCCTTCCACGCTCCTTCCTGAAAGAGAATGCGATCCACCGGGAAGGCATCTAACAGCTCATTGCATAGAAAAACACCTGCGGGAGCACGAGCCTCGGACAGGCTCGATACTATGCGGATTTGAGGCTCCGGATCTCGCGCTAACTCAGCCTCGAGCC
>JBDHQE010000272.1:0-4918 GCA_039806885.1 Verrucomicrobiales bacterium | reverse complement strand
GCGCAGCGATGGAAATCGCATCGATATTGGGATCATCGAGCATACGACGGAAGTCTGTCACCTTTTCAGGCTCTTTTTCCTGCTTCCCCGCCATGGTACTGGCTCCGGTGACCAGACGATTGGAATCGACGTCGCAAAGGTAAGCGATTTCAGTATTCGGCACATCTAGGTAGGCTTTGATATGGGCGCGACCGCGACCGAGACCCATAATGCCCACGCGGACGCGAGAGTTGGCTCCTTTGGCCTGACCGAGCAGGAGATTGGGGCCAGTGGCGGCTGTGTAGGCTCCCGCTGCTAAGGCAGCAGTTCCGAGAAAGGATCGACGAGAGGTTTTCTGTGGAGTATCCATGTGGTTGAAGGTAGGCGGTAAGTCGCCAAGAGAAAAGCGCGTATTTGCGCTTTCACTGTAAGAAGTATTCTGATCTTTCGTGGTGGGAGCAAATCACAGTTTTCCGCTTTTTACATACTCTTCCTCGCTGAGAAAGCCGTCTCCGTCGTAGTCGAATTTCGGGAAGCGCTCGGCAGCCGCGTCTCCGTCGGGCTGCCTGGTCAGGAATTCCTCCAGCGTCAGTCTGCCATCGCCGTTTTTGTCACGATTGTGAAAGGCACGGATCCGCTTATCGAGAGCTGCTTTTTGCATTTCATTCAGCTCGACGGGTGGTTTGGCGATGATGGAGTGTACCGCTTCCGGATAAGTGGCGAGGATGGCTTTTAGTTGCTCGGCGACGGCGGGGAGGGTCTCGTAGCGATTCTCCAGTTCGTCGGGATCGTCCTGATAATCGTAGAGTTCGTAGTCGGCTGTCGCTGGACTAGCACCGGGTACTTTCCATTCGACTAGGCGATAGCGGTCCGTGCGTATCGCCCGACCGATCAGATTCGAGCGCGGGGTGACGTGGATGACGTGATCGCGATGGACGCCAGATGGATCGTCGAAGAGTGGCGCGAAACTCTTTCCGTCCAAGCCTCTCGGGGCAGGTAGCCTAGCGAGGGCTGCGAGTGTGGGATAAATGTCCACCGTTTCGACGAAAGACGAGGTGACAGCCGCCTTTTTCCCTGGTGCGGAAATCAGGAGCGGAATACGAGCAGCGTTTTCGTAGTCGGTTTGCTTACCCCACATGCTGTGATCACCGAGATGCCAGCCGTGGTCACCCCACAGAAGGATGATAGTATTGTCTGCAAATCCCTCGTCCTCCAGTGCTGTGAGCACTCGCCCGATGCAGGCGTCGGTGTAGCTGGTGGCCGCGTAATAGCCGTGAATTAGCTCGCGCGTAAGGGCCTCGCTAAAGCGCTCGTCTTTTCCTGACGGGATTCCGCGATATTTGCGAAGCTCGCCAGCGAAATTCAGCGCGTATTCGGGAGCCCCGACCGGCGCGTCGAGATGGGAGGAGATGGGTAGTTTAGCTCTGTCGTAGAGATCCCAATATTTTTTCGGTGCGACGAAAGGCAGGTGAGGGCGGATGAAGCCGACCGCGAGAAAGAAAGGCTGATTCTGACCTTTGGCGGCCGCAAGACGTTCGGCAGCGATCACTGCGATTTTTCCATCCACGAAGAAATCGTCGTCCACCTCCGCTATCTCCACCGCGGGACCGCGCGGACTCTTCCAGGGTTCCTCTCGATTTCTAAGTTCGGGAGGAGTCAAATTCTCATGATTGGCGTAGGAGGGAGCTTGGGCGCTCACATGAGGGATAGTCCACGAGGCAGGATCTTCATGGTTTCCGTGTCCGACATGAAAAATTTTACCCATCGCTTCAGTGCGGTAGCCATTGTTCTGAAAATGCTGCGCCAGTGTGATAGCGTCCGGCACGGCCTTTCGGAAGTTGGTGGAGAGATCGTAGATGCCTATCGTATCTGGGCGCAGGCCAGTCATTAGGGAATTGCGCGAGGGAGAGCAGAGAGATTGGTTGCAGTAAGCGCGGTCGAAACGCAGGCTACGGCTCGCGAGAGCGTCGATATTCGGAGTAATCGCCGTGGAGTCACCGTAGCATCCGAGCACGGGCTTCAGGTCATCGACGCAGATTAAGAGGACATTCGGGCGATCCGCAGCAATGGACGATATCGGGCCGCTCTGTCCGATCACGAACAGCAAGGCGAGCCAAAAACAAAAAAGTCTCATGTTGCGATCAACCCCGATTTTGCGAAAATGTCGCGATGAAACTAGGCCTCACTCTCATTTTGTTTCTCGGCGCAGCGCTTTTCTCCGTTCATTTCGCTTCGGCGGAGAATCAGACGATTTATTTTGGCACCTACACGAAATCAGGCGTTTCCAAAGGCATCTACCGTGCCGCATTCGACTCTGTTCGAGGTACTTTGAGTGAACCTGAACTCGCTGCCGAGTTAGAAGATCCGTCATTCGTGGCGTTTTCGCAGAAGGGAGATCGTCTTTACGCGGTCTCGGAATCTACAGCCCGGGTGATCGCCTATCGAATTCCCGAATCTGGATCGCTGGAGAAAATTAATGAGCAGCCGAGCGGTGGAGGTGCTCCCTGTCATGCCTCCGTCAGTCCCGATGGCAAGCTATTGGCCGTGGCGAACTATGGGGCAGGCAGTGTGTCCTGCTATCGCATTGCGAAGGACGGGGCGATTTCCGAGCCTTTCACCGTGCAGCACCAGGGCCACGGTCCCGACGCGAAGCGGCAAAAAGGACCTCATGCTCATTCGGTTAATTTTTCCCTCGACGGTCGCTTTTTATACGCTGCGGACCTTGGCACCGATAAAGTTTACTGCTACTCCGCAGACGCGCAGACAGGAAAGCTGGAACTTCAGGGAACGACAGAAATCACCCCTGGAGGTGGGCCGCGCCATCTAACATTCACGCCCGATGGGAAATTCGCCTACGTCGTGCAGGAGATGGGACTGACGGTGACGGCCTTTTCAGTCGACGAGAAAAACGGTCAACTGACGACTCTCCAGTCGATCTCAACCCTACCGAAGGGAGTGGAGCCGACGGGCACCACGGCTGAGATTCTCTGTCATCCATCTGGCTACTACCTCTACGCTTCGAATCGCGGTCACGACAGCATTGCCGCGTATCGCATCGCGGCGGATGGACGACTCAGCGCCGTGGGGAACATGCCGCTGCACGGGAAAGAGCCCAGAGGCTTCGCTCTTTCACCCAACGGGATTTGGTTAATCGCCGGGGCGCAGAATTCGGACACTGTGGCCGTGTATCGCATTGATGCGGAGACCGGTGTTCCCGCCTTCTCCGGATCCGAAATCAAAATCGGATCTCCGGTTTGCGTTCGCTTCGTTCCTACGGCTGTTTCTAAAAAGTAACTCATGATGCGCATCGGAATTGTCGGATTGATCCAGGAATCGAATACCTTTCTCGCGGAGAATACCCAGCGTCATCACTTCGAGGAGGATCTCCTGTTGCGAGGAGAGGCGATTCGGGAAAAAATGGCGCACGTTCAGCACGAGGTTGGCGGCTTTTTTGAAGTCCTCGATGCGGCTGGAGTCGAGGTCGTGCCCATTTTTGTGGCCCGGGCGCTTCCTTTCGGGCGAATCGAGCGCGAGGTATTTGCGACTCTAGTGGAGGAAATGTTACAGGCTCTGGTCGAGGCTGGACCACTGGATGGAATCCTCGCCGCACCTCACGGAGCAACCGTCGCCGAGGGGTGGGAGGATGCTGACGGCTATTGGCTCAGTCGCGTTCGCGAGCAGGTCGGACGAGAGATTCCCATCGTGGCAACGCTCGACCCTCACACGAATCTTTCTCCTAAGATGATCGCAGCGACCGACGCTCTGACGGCCTACCGCACCAATCCTCACCTCGACCAACGAGAGACCGGAACGCGGGCCGCGAAGCTACTGTTGCGGGCGCTGGCAGGGGAAGTGAGATTGGCGCAGGCGGCCTCTTGCCCCCCCATGGCGATGAATATCCGACTACAAAACACCAGCCAAGAACCCATGGCAGGGTTCTATCGCGAGGCGCAGGCCATCGCGGAGAAAGCGGGAGTGTTGGACCATTCCATCCTGCTCGGCTTTCCCTACGCGGATGTCGTGGAGATGGGGTCGTCCGTCATCGTCATCACCGATGGTGATCGAGAGCTCGCCCAAAACACCGCCGATCAGATCGCCACTCAGATGTGGGAAAGGCGACGAGATTTTGAGCCGGAGCAACTCGATACCGCGACCGCAGTTTCACTCGCGGCGCAGAGTGCCCTGCATCCTGTTGTCTTCCTCGACATGGGCGACAACGTAGGCGGTGGCTCTCCGGCAAACAGCACCGTGCTCGTGCATGAATGGCTCAAAGCGAGTTCTCCGGGACGGCTGTTTCTTTGTCTCTGCGATCCCACCGCTGCCGCTCGGGCGACTGAATTGGGTGCTGGAGCGATTCTCGATGCTGCGGTGGGCGATCCCGCTGCCCCGGTGAATGCGAGCTGGCGCATCCGTTCCCTGCACGAAGGAAAATTCTCCGAAAGCAAGGCTCGGCACGGCGGATTTTCCGAATTCGATCAAGGTCCGACAGCCATCTTGGAAAGCCTGGATGAGCAAGGGAAGGGAGTCGTCGTGATGGCCACCACGCGCCGCATGGTGCCTTTCAGCTTAGCCCAGCTTTCCTCCTGCGAAATCGATCCCTTCGAGTTCGATGCTATCGTCGCAAAGGGTGTGATCGCCCCCATGGCCGCCTACGAAGAAGTCGCGAAGGGCGGGTTCCTCCACGTCGATACCCCCGGCCCCACCCGAGCGGACATGACAAAACTGACCTACACCAAGCGCCGCCGTCCCATGTTTCCTTTCGAGGCGATTTGATGCCAATTCGAAGAACGCTGGTAGCAAGCTCTTCGATAGCATAGGAATGGTGCGTGGATAAGTATCCTCGATTTTAATTTTGGAACTAACAACGGTGTCCAAACTTCCGTGAGATTTTGGGGCCTACGCACCTGTTTAAAACGCCGAAACTCCATTCTGAGAAGCT
>JBDHQE010000271.1:0-4988 GCA_039806885.1 Verrucomicrobiales bacterium | reverse complement strand
CCGGATGCGGAAAACCGCATGTCCGGTGGTGTGGAAGGGCTACGGGGCGCAATCCCCGTAGCCCCATCCGATCCAGGCTGGGCTAGTGAAGAAAGGAGCGCAGACATTCCTGTCCGCGAAAGCCATTCCTGGGACCGCCGACGTCCCCGTCGGCAGCATGAACTACAACTGGCGTAAGCCAGGAAATCCCTTTCTAGAACGTCGTTCCATGCCGTCCACACGCTCATCACCGAGTCACCGGCTGTCGCCGCAATAGCTCACGGGCCAACGAGGACGTAGGCGGACTCAGAGCTGGGCTAGTGGAGGAAGAGTAGCGCAGACAATCCTGTCTGTGTAAGTCATACCTGGGACCGCCGACGTCCCCGTCGGCAGCTTTACCCTACAACTGGCGGCAGCCAGGAAACCCCTTTCTCGAACGTCGTGTCGCCCACACCCCTCCCACTACAAATCACCGGCTATCGTCGCAATAACCTAAAGGCCAACGAGGACCTTGGCGAACCCAGGGCAGGGCTAGTGGAGGAAGAGTAGCGCAGACAATCCTGTCTGTGTAAGCCATTCCTAGTATGACGCTATAGCGGCGAAGGACGCTATTTTTTAGCGCTTGCCGAATAATCACGGCTACACGCGAATTCGGTAATTTTCAAAGGAAGGAGTGTGAGTAGCGTGCGCTGGCATGAAATGGCTATCATTCGTATGTTCGTGGCTCTGCAGCCTCTCTTTGTTATCGATTGCATTCGGGGAAGGGAATCATGCTTCGAGGAATCGTGAAGCTAGCGGAACGAGTGGGGCTGCCGTGTCAGAGACATCCGCTGCTCCGGGATCGCAGACGAAGGCAATGTATCATCTGCTCGGTCCTGGAGGATGGACGCACAAACAGAATGCGAAAATCTCCGAATCCTCTGATGGCGAACGAGAAAAGGTGTCTGTGTTCGACGCGGATTATACGAAAGTCGATTATTCTTGGATTCGGAAAGAAATCGCGCAGTCGGACGAGATTGCCGCATGGGAGGGAATCCGTCTGTGGGTGCGCAGTGAGGACAAAACCAGACTCGGTCTGACACTGGGATATTTCGAGAAGGGGAGTGAAGTCAAATTTTCCACCTCTCTTCCCTTACGATCTGACTGGCAAGAGCGTGTCGTTCCTTATACAGCCCTCAAGAGAGAAGGCATTCCTATCACCTCTGATCAACTTCGGCGGGTGAGTTTTCTCATGCTGACCGCAGGCAAAGAAAAGCTCACTTCCCGTGTGTTCATCGATCAGATCGGTTTCGCCGATGCCACTGCGGTTGCCCGCATGATCAGCGATACGCCCGCAGTAGCGATCACTCGACAGCACGAGCTAGATTTGCCTGTGATTCGGGATCGGCTGAGGGATGAATTGCTCCACGACTGGAGAAAGCCTCTCGACCAGCCGCCTCCAAAGATTCTCGAGATCATTTCGACGATGAATGACGACGGATCGTGGCCCGATATCCTCTACGATGACCCTTCTCGCGCCGGGTGGAGTCCTGCGAAGCATCCGGAGAGGATCGCAGTGCTCACGGAATGCTACGTACGTCTAGCGTCCACGAATCCGAAACGTGCTGAAATTCGGGCGGCGATGGACAGGTCGATGAATGATTGGTTTCGACGCGACCCACGGTGCAAGAACTGGTGGTGGAACATGATTGGAGTGCCCATGATTTTCTCAAAGATCGCGATCCTCCTAGACGAAGATTTGAGCGAAGAGCAGCACCGAGCGATCAGCGCAATCCTGAGGCGCAGTGATACCGAAAATATGACCGGGGAGAACCTCGTTTGGACAGCCAGCATGACCGTGATGAGAGGCGTATTTGATCGCTCGCCCGCAATCGTCTTGTCTGCTTTCGAGAAGATCGAGGATGAGATTCGAGTTGCTCCCGGACTGGGGGAGGGGATTAAGGAGGATCGGTCCTTTCACCAGCATGGTCAGCAGCTGTACAGCGGTGGCTACGGAGCCGGATTCGCCACGGATGCCAGTCGCTTCTTCGCGTATGCCGTGGGCACGGCCTATGCATTCCCGCCAGAGAAGTCTGATTTGCTGACTTCCTACATCCTCGATGGAACGCGCTGGATGCTCTATCGAAATGTGCTGGATTACAGCGTGCGCGGTCGTGAGATTACTCGTCCGGCGAAAATTCCGAGTCCTTCGTTTTTGCTCAGAGCCAGTCGTTCGCTCAAAGGCTCGGTCGGGCAGCATCAGCAGGAACTCATCGCTTTCTGTGAGGAGCTAGAGAGGCAAGAAAACTCCCTCATTGGCAATAAACATTTCTGGCAGTCTGACTACATGTCGCATCGCCGAGCTGGATGGATGATGTCGGTGAAAATGCTCTCGTCGCGAATGAAATCTGGCGAGTTGGTGAACGGAGAGGGGCGAAAGTCGCATCTTCTCTCTGACGGAGTCTGCTATCTCTACACCGGAGACGGGCTGGCGTATCATAACATCTTCCCGATATGGGATTGGAAGCGACTGCCCGGCATTACGGCAGAATGGTCGCCCGAGTCACCGACTGGCCCTGTCTCATCGCTGGGCACCAGTGGTTTCGCCGGAGGGGTGAGTGATGGAATCTACGGAGCTAGCGGCTTTATCCACGAGCGTGGCCACCTCAAGGCACATAAGTCTTGGTTCTTTTTCGACGACGAGTGTGTGGCCTTGGGCGCGGGAATTACCAGCGGTGAAACCCCTGCGTATACATCATTGGAGCAGAATCTGAAGCACGGGGACGTAATGGTGAGCGAATCAGGAAAAGTTCACTCTCTGAGCGGTGAGTTAAATTCAGAAGATGTCGAATGGGTTCACCATAGAGGAGCGGGCTATTTCTTCCTGCAGAAAGAGAAGATACTGCTGCGAGAGGCAATGCAGACGGGGAGCTGGAGAGAGATCGCCTCAGAGCGGAGTGATGATCCTATGTCCGCCGAGGTGTTCAGTCTATCGATCGACCATGGGAGCCATGCCAGCGGAGCGAGCTATCAGTATCTGGTGGCACCGATGGAGTTAGACGAATTTCAGAACTATGTCCACACCGTGCCCGTTCACGTACTGGCCAACACCCCTGAACTCGCCGCTGTGGAGCATGTTCGACTCGGCATCGTCGAGGCTGTGTTTTACCAAGCAGGTGTCGTAGAGACATTGGGCGGAACGCTTCTCAGCGTCGATCAGCCCTGCTTGCTGATGTTGCGGAGAAAGGAGAACTCGTGGAGCATATCTGCCTCGAATCCCCGGAATGCGCCGATGATCGTGGGCGTCACGATCAGTGGACCGTCAGGGAAAAAGGAATTCAAAATCGCGCTACCGGCTGGAGACGACGCTGGGAAGAGCGTGACGGTGGCGGAGTGAGTGAAGTCTGGAGGTAAGAAATGATGCTTTGTATCACTCTTCTTGTCAGTATGTAGTAAAAAGTGTATTGAGTCGGCGATGAACACTTCACTACTTGATGCACTGGAGGCGATCCAGGGAACCGGGCAATTTCATTCGCACGAGGACGTTCCATCGTTTTTCCCCGAACTCATCGTCGAAGGGGTAGGGGAGATCGCTCTACCGCTATCTCTGGAGCAGGCCAATGCGATCATCGGAGTATCGGAGGCCGCTCCTTTTGGCGAGCGGGACCGAACCGTTTTCGACGAATCCGTCCGGAAGTGTTGGCAATTGGACAGCGCGCAGTTTCACTTCGACTCCCCTGACTGGGCTGCGTTTCTGAATCAGACGCTCGACCAGATCGCACGCGATTTGGGAATTCAGGGGAAGATTAGTGCGCATCCCTACAAGCTTCTGTTGTATGGGGAGGGCGGACATTTTAAGCCTCATCGCGACAGCGAGAAGCTCGATGCCATGTTTGGCACGCTGATCATCGCTCTGCCTTCCACTCATGAGGGTGGACGGCTGCTGATTCGTCATGATGGGAGGGAGGCAGAGGTCGATTTCTCCGCTCCTGCATCTCGCCGCCGGATTCAGTGGGTGGCTCTCTTCGCCGATTGTGAGCACGAGGTGCAGCCAGTTCAGTCAGGATTTCGATTCTGTCTGACATACAATCTGAAGCGCAAAAAGGGAAAAGCACAGGCTCTGAATCAGCCGATCAGCGATCAAGCGAGGACTTTGATTCCGGCATTGCACGATCTGAAGCTCTCGGAAGAGGGCCGCTTCGTCGCAGTGCTAATGGAACACTCCTACACCGAGGCTAATTTTTCTTTGCAGATGCTCAAGGGCAATGATCAGGCACGCGCTCGCGCCCTTTTTCTGGCTGCTCGTGAGGCTGGAATGATCGCCCATCTCGCACTGGTGACGCTCTATCAAATGGGGGAACTCGAAAGCAGATACTATCGACGTGGGTATAATCTGACTCCTCTACCTGGCGATTCGATGGGCGAGATCTACGAAGAACGTCTCAGCCTCCACCGTTGGCTCGATGAATCGGGAAAGTCGGCTAGTCTGGGTGATTTTGCGATCAAAAGTGCGGATCTACTCACGCGCAAGCCGATCGGGACAGGCAAGCCGGATGAAGCAGAAGCGGAGGGGTTTACCGGCAATGCGGGCTGCACGATGGAATACTGGTATCATCGTGCTGCGATCGTTCTTTGGAATCCTGACGATGAAATTCAAATCCTGTGTCAGTACGATTTTAATGGAGCCTGTAAAATGCTGTTGAAATTGGCGAAGAAGTCCGATTCGCCACGATTTCAGGCTTTGGCGAAAGTTGTCGCAGGCAACATGGCGAAAGAGACGGAGCACTTTTGTCGCGGGTGGTATCGAAAATTTGATGAGGAGAATTCATTCATCGTTGCTCTGAACGCCCTGATGAAAGCGAAGAAAAATGGACGAGAAGCCCTAGAAATTATGGTGCATACCGTCTCTTCATTGGTCTGGACGAGGTGTAGTCTCGCACATTGGAAACATCTCTATTCTACGTTCGGAGTCGAGCCTTTCACCCCAGTGCATCAGACTTTACTGATAGGGGATGACCGCGATGTGCGGA
>JBDHQE010000270.1:0-5011 GCA_039806885.1 Verrucomicrobiales bacterium | reverse complement strand
CTCCAGGGAGGCACCTAGCGACGAACAATCGCATCTGGCGCTTTTCCCAGCACCAACTGACCTATGCCAGCGGAATCTCGTTAGAAGGGGTGGGGAATCGTGCTGCGCATAACCTGCTGCATGACGCCCCGCACATGGCGGTGGGCATTCGAGGGAACGATCATGTCTTTGAATACAACATTGTGCGTGATGTCTGCACTGCCTCGGATGATGCTGGTGCCTGTTACAAGGGGCGGAATCCATCCAGTCGTGGAAATGTGATCCGGTACAATCTCTGGAGCGACATCGGCAGTCCCATGGGTCACGGAACTGCGGCGATCTACTTCGACGACGGAGACGGAGGTGAGACCGTCTTTGGTAATATATTTGTTCGCTGCGGCTATTATGGAAAGGGGAACTTCGGGACGATCTTTTGTCATGGAGGACATGACAACACGGCAGAGAATAATATTTTCATCGAGTGTTCTCGCGCTCTGGGAGCGTCACCATGGAATGATCAGCGTTGGCAATCTGAGTTAGACGGAGCTGCCGGGCATGAGTGGCCACGTCTCTTGCTTGAGGAAGTGGACATCACCCGCCCGCCTTATACGACACACTACCCCGAGCTGGTCGGTTTCATGAATCCTCAGCCCGGACAGCAGCGTATCAATCGAGCAAAGAACAATCTAATGGTGCGATGCGGGCAGGTCACGAACAGTTCCGGTAACTGGAAGTTTGCAGCCGATGAAATGTGGAGCACCGATGCGGATCCCGGATTCATCGATGCGGCGAAAGGCGATTACCGTCTGCGTCCGGACTCGGAGGTGTACAAGAAGCTCCCGAACTTCCAGCCCATTCCCTTTGAACAGATCGGTCCGCTGCCGAAGTCCGACCAAAAATTCAAGGATCAGTGAGAGGATTCGGCTGAATCTGTTGCGTCGTAATCTTTTGTCTTGGCAGAAATCATTTTTTTGAGAAACTCTGCCCCGAGATGAAAGAATTGTTAACTCGCGTCGGTATCCCGGCTTCTCTGGGCTGGGGTTATCTGGGAATCCTCATTTTCATGATGGGCGATGGTCTGGAGATCGGATGGCTCAGTCCTTACCTGGCCGAACACGGAATGAGCGTGCAGCAGTCGGCCACGCTCTTCGCAGCCTACGGAGTCACGATTGCCATTTCCTCGTGGTTCTCCGGGGTTTTGTCCGAGGGCTTCGGCATCAAAAAGACAATGTTTGCCGGATTTTTACTCTACGTACTCGGTACGATTGGATTCGTCGCTTGGGGTGTGCCGAATCTGAACTTCGCTCTGATGCTTCCGACTTACGCGCTGCGTGGCTTTGGCTACCCACTCTTCGCGTATTCATTTCTAGTCTGGATCGCCTATCGCAGTCCGCAGGAGCGACTGGGGACCGCGGTTGGCTGGTTTTGGTTCGTCTTCACAGGTGGGCTCAATGTTCTCGGGGCCTATTATTCCGTGTGGGCGATTCGAAATTTTGGTCATATCAACACGCTGTGGAGCGCTTTGATCTGGGTGACGCTCGGTGCCATTTTGGCCGTTTTCTTCACTCGGGATCGTCTGGAAATCGCCGCAGGAAGCTTTCGCGAAAAGCTGGGAGAATTACTTCATGGACTCACCATCGTGAATACCGAGCCGAAAGTCCTGATCGGAGGCATCGTCCGCGTGATTAATACGACGGCACAGTTCGCTTTCCCCGTGTTCCTACCGATGTACATGGCGAAGCACGGCATCCCGACCGAGGATTGGCTAAAGTTGTGGGGCACTATTTTCATCGCTAATATCGCATTCAATCTCTTCTTTGGCTTCGTCGGCGACAAGATCGGCTGGCAGCGAACGATCATGTGGTTCGGGGGTGTCGGCTGTGGTCTGACGACGCTGTTGCTTTATTATGCGCCGCTCCTGTTCGGGGCGAATCTATGGCTGATCTGGGTGGCTGGAATTCTGTGGGGTGGACTACTCGCAGGGTATGTCCCGCTGTCAGCACTGGTTCCCTCGCTGGTCGAGAAGGACAAGGGTGCAGCCATTGCAATTCTGAATTTGGGGGCGGGCTTACCCGTATTCGTGGGACCAGCGATCGTCGGCCTTTTTATCGGTTTGGTGGGCGATGCTGGAATCATTTGGATCTTGGCGATCCTTTACTTCCTGAGCGCGATTCTTACTAAGTTCATTACTCTGCCGAAGGCTGGAACAAAGGCAGAGGCGACGTCAGTGTGAAAGCCTAGTGTCGGTTTTCATCGGCCATCGCAGGCCTAGCGCAGATACGCACAGACGGCGTTACAGAAAAGCTCTTTGCCTGTGTGCGAGAGCTTCAGTTGATCAAGCGATCCTGATGGGATGGGTAGTTCTGCACTCTTCGTGACTTTCAGCGAATCATCCTGAGTTTCAATGCGATAAACCCCTTTCGTTGGGAAAAGGCGGATGGTGATGTTTTGCCAGCCTTGCGCTCCTGCGACTGGGATCTCGATCATTCCCAGAGTAATGGTGGCGTTTTGACTGCTTTTCAGGCGAATGTGCACGACGAAGTCGTCCTTCGGAGCATCTGCGAATGAGAATTCAGCAGAAGCGCCCGCCTCGAGTCGCAAGGCGTGTAAATCCACCGGACGATAGCGAGGTACGGTGCTGAGGTCGAATTCGCTCGGGCGCATTTCAGCATCCCAGTCGTTAATCTTTACGACCGAAGCCGGGCCATTGATCTTCCATAGGGAGGCACCCTGACGAAAATTCTCGTATGCCAGCAGTGAGGGCTTCACGAATACGATGTAGGGAAGTTTCCCTGATTTCGTGACATTCGGTCCGAGCTTAACTTCTCCCGCAGGGAATTCCTTTGAGTAGATGTCGAATTGAGTCGTTTTCGCTGGGGGACGATTGCGATAGCGGTAGGGCCATGCCCACTCGCCCACCGTGAGAGTCTGCCCATCGAGCTTGAATCCGTCTTTCTCAAGCCAGTCGAGCTTGTCTCTCTGTGGTAGCGCAACATAAACGGTGGCGCGTCCATCGAGCTGCAAATGATAGCCTAACCCGTGATCGCTAACGAGCGCTGCGCCTTTAGCTGAGGCGCTCCACTTGGAGTCAACTGATCGAATTCCACCGATCTGAAAGACGCCGTTTAGAGGGAATTCTGTGAGAGCTTGAAGCGCTCCGTTGTAGAAAGAGCTGTTCAGTCGCTCGACTTGCGATCCGTAGACTGCATCGCCCACATGCGCCGGATCGTCGGTGACGACATTGCCAAAGTAAGGATGTCGCTGTGGCTCGATCACGGAGACGATGCTCATGGAATCGATCTCCAGTCTCAGACGCGCTTTCTGATAAAGGTTATAAAGAGCATAGAAGTCCTGATTGGTTCCGCCGCGAAACCAGTTCTTCCACTTTTCGCCGGAGCGCTGGCTACGGAAGGCCGAATAGAGTTCTTCTGTCAGTGGTCGGGCATCATTCAGTGCTGTAAGTGCTCCAGCGCGGTCACCATCCTTGAGGTGTGCGATCGCGTCCTGTGTAGCGATGGATAGCTTGTAGATCCCGCGTATGAGCCGAATGGAGTCCGTGAATTCATAGTCAAAAAAGGAAAGGCGTTCGCTCGGGATCGAAGGACGCAGAGCCAGAGCATCCTCCAGAACCTCTCCGAGATCGTGAATGCCTTGTTCATAGGCTTCGCGGCTATACTGATAGTTCAGGGCGAATCCATCACGTGTACCGACGTCGATATTTTGGAGGTTGGCGATGATGGTGAACATCGGCTCCATGACTTTATAGTACATCGGATAGGTCTTGAAGCCATCGTCCTTAATAAAGTGTGGATATTTCTCGTAATAGGCATCGTACAGAGCTGATATCCGAGAAGCGAGTTCTTCTCCGAATTGCTCACGACAGTATCGAAGCTGATATTCGCGTGGATCAAAGGTAGGATAATCCCATAGCATCTCAGCGATGCCTCGAATCTCGAGTTGCTGATGGCGAAGGTGGTTCATCGCCAATAGCATATGCTGAGTGTCTCCGCGTTGGTACATCGCGTCCATGTTGACTTTGAGATATGTGTCAATAGGAGTGCAACGGGCGATCTGAGGGCCGCCACCGAAATACTGTGTGTGGAAATATTGACCGTATTTGCGCTGTGGATCACGCTTTTCAGTCCAGAACTTCTTCGAGTAGGACATGCCGCTCATTCCCGCATCGCTGAAGCCAGTGGTGACGTCTTTGGGTAGCGTGATCCAGCCTTCGTCGTAATATCGCCCGACTTCAGCGTAGAGGGTGGTCATCATCTCCAGATTGGGATTGGGATCGATTTCACGAACCAGCTTCGCTTGGTCGGCCACAGCCTGAGAGATTAGTTCAGCCCGTTGTTGAGGTGTGCCTCCGTCCGGGAGACTCAATTCCTCAAATGGTCCATCTGCCCAGCCTCGCAGATTTAATTCCCAGACAACTTGAGGAGAAAATTCTGCCCAGCGCTTGACGTAGTAGCTCCAAAATTCGCGGAATGCCTCTGGATGGAGGCGGTAGGAGAATTGTTCCGGCTTTCCTGCAGGATTGTGTTGTGCCCAGTAATGGTCCCAGAAGCCGGTATCGGCTCCGATACCCTCCATCTGCTGCTGAGTGATGAAAAGCCCGCGATCAACAGCTGCTTGTAGTCGCTCGCGATCTGGCTGCCAGTCGACGTCCACGAAGTACCAAGCGAACATGTTCATTTTCAGTCGTAGCGCAGCTTCCCACAGTCGATCCATTACTTCGGGATGAATGGCGAACATATAGCGACTGTATCGGGTGCGCTGAACCAAGCCGCTCTCCATCCACTCCATGAAGATCGGGTGATCGTTCAGTGTCCAGCCGCGATACTTCCAAGTGGGTTCTTTCGAGGGACCAAAATTGATCGAATCATCAAAGCTCAGTTCTGCCAGTGTCGCAGGCTCATGGTCGGACCAGAACCAGAGAGGGTCGACGCCGAGGTGCTTCTGTTCGAAGTCGTACACCCCGAAGATCGTGCCGCGTGTATCGCTGCCACTGATCGCTAAAATTTGCTCCTTG
>JBDHQE010000015.1:0-29153 GCA_039806885.1 Verrucomicrobiales bacterium | reverse complement strand
CGAAGGCGTCTATCTATCTCAAGAACCGAATCTTGTCCTGCTGCGTGATACGGATCACGATGATCACGTCGACTCGACCGAGATCCTGCTCGGAGGTTTCGATACACACGACACGCATCACGCCATCAGCGCCTTCACAGCCGATCCATCCGGCGGGATTATTATGTGCGAAGGCGTATTCCTTCACTCCAACGTCGAGACTCCCTACGGTCCCATCCGCTGCGTGGACGGTGGCTTTTTTCGCTTCAGTCCGCAGCGTTTCCAATTGGAAAGGACAGCGCAACTGGTGATCCCCAACCCCTGGGGAGTCGCCTTCGACAAATGGGGACAGGACTTCTTTCTCCATACCTCTGGCACCAGCATGAACTGGATGCTGCCCGTCTCGGTCAAGCCCACCTTCGGAAGCAAAACCGCTTCGACACCCGACCTGATTCCTGAGAGTCAAAAGGTCCGTCCCACCTCAGGACTGGAGATCATCTCTTCCCGACATTTCCCCGACGAGGTTCAGGGCGATCTGATTCTCTGCAATACCATAGGCTTTCTCGGCATCAAGCAGCATCAGATTGAAGACGACGGCACGGGGTACAAGACGAGCTTTCGGCAGAATTTGCTCCAGTCCTCGGATGGCAATTTTCGTCCAGTCGATCTCGAATTCGCTCCCGACGGATCTCTCTACGTGATCGATTGGCACAATGTGCTGATCGGGCACATGCAGCACAACGCACGCGATCCACTGCGCGACCACGTCCATGGACGCATCTACCGCATCACCTACCCGTCTCGCCCGCTGGTGAAGCCTGCCAAGGTGGCCGGAGCCAGTGTCACCGAGCTGTTGGAAAACTTGAAGTTGCCTGAGCTGAGGACGCGCTATCGCTCTCGCAGGGCGCTGCGTGGTCACAGCGCGGAGGAAGTCCTGCCCGCCGTGAAGAGCTGGGTGAAGGGGCTGGACAAAAATGATCCCGACTACGAGCATCACCGACTGGAGGCCCTGTGGGTCACCTGGGGAATGAATGCCGTGGACGTCGAGCTACTCCATGCGCTCCTCGCCTCTGACGACTTCCATGTGCGAGCCGCTGCGGTTCGAGCGCTGCGCTATAATTATGGCCGTATCGCTGACTCTGTGGCCTTGTTAGAAAAAGCTGCCGCCGATCCCGAAGGCCGTGTCAGACTGGAGGCCACCGTTGCTGCGTCTTGGTTATCGGATATCGATTCTGCAAAGAAGATCGTGGCCATCGCCGCCTCTCACCCGCTGGATGAATGGAGTAAAAACGCGATTGAAGCGGCTACAGATCGGCTCGCTGGAATCACCGAGAAAGCTGCGCCCGAGCATCCGGAGCTGCCCGTCCCTGACTACCTGACTGAAACGCAAAAGAAGCAATACGTCGCCGGACAGGAAATTTTCTTCCGCGAGGGACTCTGCGTCACCTGCCATCAGGCAGATGGGAAAGGCCTTGACCCCGCGTTTCCCCCGATCGCGGGTAGTCCTTGGGTAACGGGGGATCTCGACCGACTCATCAAGATTGCCCTCTACGGTCTGATGGGTCCCATCGAAGTGGAAGGGAAAAAATACGACGGCCTAGTCCCGATGACTCCCTTCGGGGGGATGCTTAAAGACAGCGAAATCGCGGACGTGCTCACCTTCGTGAGAAACAGCTTTGGCAACAAAGCCAGTGCCGTCAGCGAAACCGAGGTGAAGAAAGTGCGAGAACAACAGCCCGGACGCATGATGATCTACACGACCGAAGAACTGCTGAAGGAGCATCCCATGCCGTAAGAGAATTGTAATAATTAAAAGGAACGAGAGCCTACTCTGGTCTTTCAAATTTGCGTAGACGTAGGCAGACGTGGCTATTGCTCAGACGTGGCTATTGCCTCTCGTGACCATAACCCGCCGGGGTGCTCACGATGCCGCATCTTCCTCGCCTGAGGGAATATCCTGGATCAAAACAAAAGGCGACACGACCAAGGCCAAGAAGCGTGACTGCGCCTCACTCCAATACTTGGCGTGCAGATCGGAAGGAAGGAGAATATCGCCAGAACGTCGCCACAGAGAGACCTGTTCGGTATCGTCTTCGGAAAAAGCCCGCCCCACCTCCGTCAGTGACAAGCTCGAATCCACCCACACCAAAGCCCCGTGCGCATAATGCGGACGCAGATATTCCCAGCAGATTTCTCCCGTATATTTCTCCAGTTTTTCTGACAGGGAACGCAGATCGTCGCCGATCATGCCGTAACGCATCGCGTCGGGATCAGAAATCATGTGCAACACGGATCACAGAGAGTGAGCCACTTACCCTTTGCGCAACTTCTTATCCAGACTCCAGTCCCCGCCTCCAGCAGCAGAAAGGAACAGATAAACAAAGCAGAGAATCACCGACAACTCCCCACCATTCACCAAGGGCCAGAAGCTACTAGGTGCGTGATGCATGAAATACGCTACCGCCATGAATCCGGAGAGGACAAAAGCAACTTTGCGCGTAAAGAGTCCGACGAGCAGCAGCAATCCGCCGAAGAGTTCTAATACCCCAGCTAAGCCCATCAGTGAGAAGATCTGAAACTGACCCTGTCCAACCTGCGGAAAGCCTAACATCTTTTGTCCACCATGCTGCATGAGATCGGCAGCAGAAATCATGCGAAGAATGGACAGAACCTTGCCTTGCCAAGAAGAGGGAATAGGAAAAAATGCCATAGTCGAGATTATAGAGAAACTCCCATAGAAAGCAAGCATCCCAGAGGAACTTGATTCTTTCGGTATTCATCCGAGGATGAGATCACCTGTTTTCCGATGATTTCACTTCATCCTCTGAGTGCCCTACCCCTTCTTCTCAGCATTTTCGGTTTCTCCATTCCTGTAACCACGACACATCTCGTCGGCGAAGACCTGATAGGCGATTCGATGTTCAAAGCCGGACTCACTCTCATGGAACCCGCGCCTGGAAAACAGGTTCCGTATGGAACACTGCTCGGCTTCTCGGCGGGTGCCAGTCCTCTCTGGAAACTGGCTCAGTGGAACAGCCAATTTCCTCTCGATCCGACAACAGCGATCCGTAGAGAAAATCAAGTTATCTGCGAAAATCGGGCCAAATCTGTCGTAATCGATGGAGAGACGAGCACCCTTCTTCTTGCAGCCAACAGCGGAGCGGAATATGGGGCAAAAGCACGAGAAAAATCTGATCCTTGGATACATCTGCTGGCCGAGCAGCGATTCTGGAATGCTCCGTTCCTCTCCGAGTTAAAATCCCTCCGCTTCCACGTCGAAGCGAAACTTGTGCGATGCACCAACCTTCATCAGGGCGACTACGATCCACGCCGCCATGCTGCCCAATTTCAGATCTTCTTCACTCTACAAAATCGAAATCGCCAATCAATAGGCTACGGTGATTATCTCTGGTTCGGAGTCCCTCTATACGATAACCGATCAGCTTTTTCGAAACAGCACAAAGCCCGTGAATTTCTGGGAGCCGGTAAATATATCTATACGCTCGGCGGAGAAAAATTCCTCGATCACAGCCTTCACGAGGGCACATGGGGAAGAGTAGATCGCGATCTGCGCCCGCTGATGATTGAGGCACTGACAGAAGCCTGGGCAGGAGGCTATCTCAGCGACTCGAAGGACATCGCTGACTATGCGCTCGGAGGAATGAATATGGGCTGGGAACTCCCCGGCACCTTCGATGCGGCGATGGAGGTGCGGGCACTGAGTATGCAGGCGGAACGGCTCGCTCCATGAGAAAGGAAACCGGAAGCGTCGAAGCAAAGCTCGACGATTCTTTTCAATCGACTCTCGCGTCTCTCGTGACCGATCCAAGCTTGCGCATTCTGAATAACACGAAGAAAGTTCGATGAGAACGCCCTATCCTCTCAATTTTTCCTTTTTACACTCCTTCGTTCCTCATGGATTTTCTCGAACAAGCCCGACGCGTGATCTTTCTCGAAATCGAGGAACTTCGCCGTCTTCATGATCAGCTAGACGACTCATTCGCCACTGCTGTTTCGATCCTGCGCGAAACGACGGAGAGTGGAGCGAAAATTCTCGTAGTGGGAGTAGGGAAATCTGGACACATCGGGCGAAAGCTGGCCGCCACGCTTTGCTCGACAGGCGCTCCAGCGATCGTGCTCGATTCCCAAGACGCGATCCACGGTGATCTGGGACTGGTCAACGCGGGAGACAGCGTGCTGGCATTGAGCTACTCTGGGGAAACCGAAGAAATGCTCACCTTGCTACCCTATCTGAAGCGTCGCGGAGCACGGTTGATCGCGATCACGGGAAAACCCACCTCCACATTAGCACGAGCCTCTGACTGCGTGCTTAATGTCCAAGTGCAGCGGGAAGCCTGCCCACTCAATCTCGCACCGACCTCGAGCACCACCAACGCTCTGGTGATGGGAGATGCTCTAGCCATGGTGCTACTGGAAGCACGGGGCTTTACCCGCGAGCATTTCGCCGAGCTTCATCCCGGTGGCTCCCTAGGACGTGCGTTACTATTGCGAGCCTGCGATATCATGCGCAAGGGAGAGGATCTCGTCATCGTCACACCTGATCTCAGCATACGCGAGACGATCTCTCGCATGACCCACGCTCGCGCCGGTGCGGTGGTGATCGTCGACGCAAATGGACTCCTGGCGGGGATATTCACCCAAGGTGACTTCGCACGCACCTTCGGCACAGATGGAGCGGAAATCGGTAAAAAACCCGTCGGCGAGTATATGACCGCTCATCCAAAATTTATCCATCAGCAAAAGCTGGTCGGCGAGGTGCTCCGACTGCTGGAAGGTCTCCGCATTGATGATCTTCCCGTCGTGGACGATGATTTACGCCCAGTCGGGATGATTGATATCCAGGACCTAACTCATCACCAAGTCGTATAACTCACTGAGTATGCGCTACCTGCACTGTCAGTCATTCCCACCCCAAGTGGTAATCAAAATCTCCGTATCACCATCTGCGATCAGATCAGCGTTGCTTCCGACCGGAATGATGGCGAAGTCTCCTTCTTTCATCAAAGTATCTGCTCCAGTCACCGATCCCGAAATGATTGTCAGAATCGCAAATCGCTTCTGTATCGCTTGAGCAATCGATTCTCCGCTATGAATCAAATGCTTTTCTAAGCGAAAGTATTCGCAATCCACGATCACATTTCCGTCAATACGATCCATCTCTGGTTCCACATCGGAAAAGTCGATGCATCGGAGAGACTCCTCGATATGAAGCGTGCGTGGGCGTCCATCTATTCCGACTCGATTCCAGTCGAATACGCGATAGGTAGTATCCGAGTTCTGCTGGATTTCGTAGATCATCAACCCCGCTCCGATCGCATGGAGTCGTCCACTCGGAATAAAAATAAACTGTCCCGCCGATACGGGCAGAGAATGCACACAATATTCCACATCTCCTGTTTCCAGTGCACGGCGAAAAGCTACTTGATCAACTCCGCCTTTCAACCCGACATAAAGAACTGCTCCCGGTTTGGCTTCAGCAATATACCAGACCTCAGTCTTCGAATCTCCCCCCAGCTCTTTCGCCAACTCTGCTGGAGGATGTACCTGAATCGATAACCTTTCGCGAGCATCGAGAATTTTGCAGAGCAAGGGAAAGCGATCCGATTCAGGTGCTTTCTCTCCGAAAATCACTGATCTCAGAGTACGATCAGACCACAGTTCAGATAATCTTTTTCCCTGAAGACTCCCGGCAGAAACCTCACAATCGGCTTCCTCGCGAGCAGAAACGTCCCACGACTCTCCGTAAGGGAACTCTGAATCAGGTAACTCACGGCCCAATCGAGTCTCTAAAAGACGCCCGCCCCAAACTCGGGTTTGATAAACAGGAGTAAATCGGATACAAGACGGAATGGAAACGGACATAATGACAATGCAGGGCGTATCATTATATCTCAAATTCCAATTCGCTCCATCGCCACTATATTGAAATCAGACAGGATGAATCGAGAAATTAAAGATCGCTTTGATGCCTACCTTCTCAAAAAGGGAATGCGTCGCACAGGACAGAGAGACATCATTGTCGAAGCTGCTTTCGCGAGCGACGATCATTTTACAGCAGAAGAGCTGCTGGAAAAAGCGCGACGCCTCGATCCCAAGACATCCCGAGCCACGCTGTATCGTACCATCGCCTTGCTAGTCGAGTGTGGACTGCTTCGCGAAATCGATCTCGGTCGCGACGAGCGCGTATATGACCCCAACTTTCTGGACTCTCCCCATCACAATCACCTGATTTGCATAGACTGTGACAAAATCATAGAGTTCGAAGACGACCATATCACCATGCTAATCGACTGCATCACTCGGCGTCTGGGGTTTCGTCCCACATCGAAATCGATGCGGATAGAGGCCTGCTGTGATCGTCTTCGGAAAGACGGCTTTTGCGAGAATCTGATCGAACAGCGCCTCGGAAAGCGCCCATCCGGCCACTCCTGAGCAACTCTGACTCAACCCAGAAAAATCTCGCTTGCCAGAGCGCTTTCCCGGCGCGAATCAACAGCATGTGGAAAGGCAGATTTCAAACGGAGACATCGAACCTCTTGCAGCGCTACGGAGAGTCCATCTCCTATGACTGGCGTCTGTACCCTCATGATATCGCAGGTTCCATCGCCCACGCTGGCGGCCTACGAGACGCGGGGATACTCACTGAGGAAGAGGAAGCGCAGATCGTGAATGGTTTACATGAGATCGAGCGCGAAATAGAGAGCGGTGAATTCCACTTTCAGATGAATCTGGAAGATATTCACATGAATATCGAGAAGGCGCTCACGGACAAAATCGGAGCTGCTGGCGCCAAACTCCACACCGCCCGGAGTCGCAACGATCAGGTCGCACTAGACGTGCGTCTCTACTGTCGTGCGGAGACTCGAGCGATCGTGGATCGGATCTCCGCACTACAGAAGTCGCTGCTAGGATTGGCGGCTAGTTATCCAGATACTGTTCTCCCTGGATATACGCACCTACAGCGAGGGCAGCCCGTGCTCTTTGCCCACCACCTGCTCGCATACTTGGAGATGCTGGAACGAGACAAAGCGCGTCTGCACGACGGATTGCGCCGCATCGAAGTGATGCCGCTCGGTTCTGGTGCGCTCGCCGGATCTACGATTCTCATTAATCGAGAGAAAGTAGCCGAGCGACTCGGCTTTTCCTCCGTTACGCAAAATAGCATGGACGCAGTCAGTGACCGCGATTTCATCGCCGAACTTCTTTTCTCCATCGCACTGACCGGCATCCATCTGTCTCGGCTGAGCGAAGACGTGATTCTCTGGGCCACGGCGGAGTTTGCCTTCATTGAACTGAGTGATGCGCATACGACGGGGTCTAGTCTCATGCCCCAGAAAAAAAATCCCGACATCGCTGAATTGACTCGTGGGAAATCTGGGCGCTTGATCGGCAATTTGACATCCCTCCTCGTAACACTCAAGGGTCTACCCATGACCTATAATCGTGACTTGCAGGAGGATAAGGAGCCGCTCTTCGACTCAATCGATCAGATCAAGCTCGCTCTCGAGGTGTATGCCGAGATGATGACTGCCGCGAAAGTCCGTACAGAGAATACGCTACGAGCCGCCTCCGATCCCTTCCTTCTCGCCACCGATCTCGCCGATTATCTGGTTCGGCACGGAATTCCGTTCCGTGAAGCTCACGAAGTGATTGGGAAACTTACCGCTTACAGCATTCTGGAGAAAAAGCCTTTTCCGGAAATCACACTGGAAGAGTATCGGCAATTTTCACCTGCCTTCGAAGCGGACGTTCATCAATGTCTGGATCTGACGACGGCTCTGGAGGCTCGGAGAGCCACCGGGGCACCGTCCCCAACCAATGTGCACGCCCAGATCACTCGCTGGCAAGAGACTTTAGCCCAGTCTTCATTTTGTTAAAAATCTGAGACAAAACCACGCGCCTGCATCGCTCTACACTCGGAAAGATGAGTGAAGATCCGAAAAACCCTGGCGACGAGGAACTCGAAGCTCTCTTGCGGGGGATCAGGCCCGCCCCTATCGAAACAACCCAGCTTCGATCACTCGCTCGATCTTTGGATAGAGCAGTTGCTGAACGAAGCGTGACTTCGATTCATTGGAAACGCTTGGTCGTCATGGCAGGGTTCTGTTTCGCTCTGTCTGGTGCCTTTCTCTTCAATCAAATAGGCACCTTACGTTCGACGAAGGCGAAGCAGATCGTCAGCAGCAGCAATTCTCAGAGCGCTTCTGACACTTCTGTCATCGCAGAGCGCATAGCGAACACAACTGCATTTCCCGAGCCATTACCCGTAACCTCTCACGGTACAATGATCAATGCCTCGAACGGCGGCGTAATTCAAACAAACGAGGGCTTGCGTCAGAAAATCGAAGTTGAAACACAGGATGCCTATCACTGGCACGACGCAGAGACTGGTACGGAGATTCATTACACTGAGCCACAAAGGGAAGAATTTTTAATTCCGCTTCTGACAGACTGATCAGCCGAGTTTTTGCCTCTAGGCTTTCCTCTGGTAATCGCAATCTCTTCTTTAAATCCAATGAAAACATCATTTATCCTCAGTATTGTTCTAGCGACTGCCTTGATTCAACCGATCCTTGCTGAGCAGGGGACTCAAGCGGCTGTGCCCCCACCTGCAAAGCCCCATCCGAATGAGACAGCTCCGACGGCACGCAAGAAAGGACCGCCCGAAATGCCTAAGCGCGGGCGCGTTCCGAAAGATCGACCTCGTATCGATCAGAATCATCCCCATCCGGAATCACGCCTGAATCCAAGGGAGCGATCCCAACAGAATCGAAAGCGAACTTGGTTCGGGGTGGCTACGATTCCAGTTCCTCCCCCGCTCGCGCAGCATCTCCGAATTCCCGAGGGATTCGGGATTCAGGTGATCGAAGTAAGTCCTGTCTCACCTGCCGCGAAATCTGGAATACAAGAAAATGACATCCTGCTACGTGTAGATGATCAACGCATCATCTCACCAGAGCACCTTGCTCTCCTAATTCGAGAGAAATCGAAGGGAGATTCCGTTGCATTCACAGTGATTCAGAATGGTACCGAGAAAACCCTCACTGCGATTTTGGATGAAACTGATGAACCTCAATTGCCGAACGGATCAGTTTTTGAATCTACGATTCCCATGCCGCTCGCCCCACCGCAATGGTTGGAGGAATTGCGTCGAGAGGCGCAGAACTCACAATCTCCGATGCAGCGGAACTGGCGTGATCGGAATGATTGGCGCGGACAAACCGATCCTGAAGTAAACTCACCGAAACCTCCGAAGGCACTTGAACGGCCACAAAATCGCACACCTCAAGGAAGGGTAAGCCCCGGTCTTCCACTCCGCATCTTCGGAGACGAAGGGGTTCTTCGGATCAACAATGACGAAGGGGAACTGACTTTAACTCGGAAGAACGAAGTATATCGGCTAGAGCTCCGCGATAAGGAGGGAAATTCGATCTATGACGGGCCGTATTCTCCCGCCGAAGGAAAAGATGCGCTGCCGATGGAAGCTCAGAAGCTAGTCGAAGCCATGAAGCTGGATCGATTCGACTTTCGTATCTCAAAGCCTCACTCTGTGAATCCGGACACCAAGCGAAACGAAAAGGCCACTCCACCAGAAAAATCGGATTCTGATTCAGACTCGGTTCAGTAAGTGATTCTGTCAGATCTGTGCAACAGCGAAGAAACGGGGCACTTCCCGTTCCTTCGCTGTCTCTGAATCACACACAAAAATCGTACGAACGTCCCAAGATCGCCGATAATCACATCATCCCCTCTTTCGAGCTACATTTCTATGGCGTATTCGCGGAATCGCTCACTTGCACCTCACCAGCCTTTAAAGCCGCTTTCAATCGTTCGCACTCTTCTTCGAGTTGTCGCACTCGCTTGATCAAGCTCCCGAGCTGCTTAACTCTCATCGCATCGCGTCGATCTTCTCGCATGGGTCTAGCGGGATAGCCAAAATAAGTTCCGCCAGACTCAGTAATCGAAGAAATCACTCCACTTCGACCGCCACAAGTCGTTCGATCAGCAATCGTCAAGTGTCCCGCCACACCTGTCTGTGCGGCCAATACGACATAGTTTCCGATACGCGTACTCCCCGAGACCCCTACCTGAGCAACGAGGATGCAGTGTTCCCCGATGAAGCAGTTGTGTCCAATCTGAACTTGATTGTCAATTTTTGTACCTCGACCAATGACCGTCTCACCGAACCGTGCTCGATCAACTGTGCTGGAAGCACCGATCTCTACATCATCGCCAATACGTACGATTCCGAGTTGCTCGATCTTTTGATGTCGACCGTCAACGAACTCAAACCCGAACCCATCCGCTCCAATGATCGCTCCAGAATGGAGAATTACACGATCTCCAAGAACACAGCCCCATGACACGGTCGCGTTGGGAGCAATAATGCAGTCCTCACCAATCTCAGCCCCCTCACCGATGACAGCTCCTGCACCAATTCGCGACCGCCGCCCGATACGTGCGCCAGACAGGATCGAAGCATTCGGACCTACCTCAACTTCTAATGGGTTCACCTGCGCATCTTCCGCGACCCAGGCTGACGGAGAAATGCCGGGGGTGAAGGCAGGAGCAGGAGTCGCGAACTCGCGAATAATTTGATCGAAAGCGAGTATTGGATTTTCGACCTTTACCAACGCTCCTACCTCCGGAGCCTCGCAATCGAGATCACTCAGTAAAACAAGCCCTGCACGGGAGCGCGCAAGCGAATCCCGATACTTCGAGTTTCCGTAAAAGCTGACGCAACTCCCATCCGCTTGATCCAAGGCAGCGAAGTTGGTAATCACTACATCCGCATCCCCTCGGAGAAGATATCCGCCAATTAATTTAACAATTTCGCCTACGGTGATCTTCATCGGACTATCGAATGACAGCAGAAGATCGCGGATGTATTTTGCAAGAAACGCACTCGTGAGAGAATCAGCCTCTCAATTCGATGGGGGGTCCGTAGGCTTCGCCGGAGTCGGGTGCCCTTCGTTTAGCGAGGCCACGACATCGCTCGTCAGATCCTTTACGTTCGCAGAAGTATAGAGAATCGCCTTATTAGCCTTGGGTAGGAAGGACTTATCGAATACCAAATCATACCCTTGCACCTGTACGAGTCCGTCTAACACTTTTTTAATTTCATCTACCAAAGTTGACTCCATCTCCTGACGAGCGGTCATGACTTCTTGAGACGCTTTACGCTGCGCGTCGCCAATTTCCTTCCCCTTGGCGGCTCGCTCCTGCATGAGCACTTGCAGCTTTTCAAGAGCATCCTTTCGCTTGGATTCTGACAGGGCTGTATCCCGGTACACGGCATCTAGTTCTGCCGCTTGGTTATTCATCTGCTGGAGTGCAGCCGCACGTTCGTCGAGATTCTTTCTCTTCTCGTCCGCCATGTCGTTGATCTCCTTTACCTTGATCTCCGTCTTGTAATACTGATTCAAAGCGTCCTGCATATCCACAACTGCAATCTTAAGTTCCTGTGCAGTGGAAACAGGAATCATCAGGAGAGGGAATGCCGCAGAGGCGAGAATAGAGAGTAACTGATACTTCATAAAAATTTTAGGAGATAGACCTTTCAACAGGGGCAATAGAGAGACGCTCGATCACGGGAGTTTAACCCGACTATGTGAACGCATGAGAAATCAGAATTCTTAGATGATGATTTCTCAGAATGTCGCTCCCATCGTAAACTGGAAGCGTCCTCCACCATCGTTCCAAGCGTCGGTCTGAAGAGGAAATGCATAATCGAGACGGACGGGAGCACTCCCCAGAACGAACAATCTGAGGCCAATCCCCCAGTCGGAGTTCAGCCCACCACCAATCGTCCCGAGAGGTCCATCGGATACTTCACCCACATCATAGAAAGTAGCGAATCTGACTTTATCGACGATGGGGAATGTAATCTCAGCAGTCCCATACCACGACGTCCGGCCTCCGAGCACCTCTCCGCTCACAGGATCACGCGGACCCACATCACGGTAATCAAAACCGCGCAGAGTATTCGCTCCGCCCAAGAAGTGACGGGTAAAGAGGTGATCCCCATCCGCAGAATGAGCGAACTCACCATTCAGGCTAAGAATGACATCCCCAGGGAACGTGTAATACTGCGCCGCTGTAACGGTGGCGATATTGTCATCAACATCCCCGCCGAGACCGACGAATTCGAATCCAGCAGACAAGCGATTCCCCTTCCGCGGTAGAAAGACGCTATCGCGACTATCGCGAACAATTTTCGCCCCAACAGAAGATTTGAAAAATTCTCCATCTTCAGCCAAGAAGGCCGGTGAAGCCGTCGGGCGGGCATCGATTTCAATCTGCTCTGCTCGGTAGTCAGCCACAATATAAGTGAACTCACCGACCGACTTACGAAAAGAGAACGCAGCCCCATAATTTGTTTGATCGTACTGATCGCTCAGGAAGAGTAAATCCCGATAAAACGCTTCTGCCGTAAAGGCGAGTCGATGCCCCAGAAACCAAGGCTCCGTAATCGACAAACTAACATCCTTTCGCTCAGAACCGGCACGAACGCTAAAGCGAAAACGCTGCCCACCTCCAGTGAAATTCTTCCAGTTGAAGAGGTCGAAATTCGACTGCGTCACCTCAAAGAAGCCCGTCAAATTATCAATCGAGCTGAATCCTGCACCGAAATTAATCGTGCCAGTCGGCTTCTCAACGACGCGGATCAGCAAATCCTTTTCATCAAGATAGCTCGTATCGACAGGCATCACCTCAACATTCGAGAAATAGTTCATATTCTCCAGTCGGCGCCTCGTTACATCGGTCTTGGCAGTATCAAACATCTGACCCGGCTCCAGCGGCAATTCACGGCGAATGACTGTATCCTTGGTCTTATCATTGCCTTCGATGTGAATCTGCCCGATCTTATAGGCACGGCCCTCAGTCACATCCAGCACAACGCGAACTTGTCCATTCCCCGCATCTTCAAGTCGTGGAACAACTCTGGCTTCCGCGTACCCACGCACACCGTACTGATCGGTGATCACCTTGATATCGTCCTTCAGCTTCGTTCCTTCAAAAGTGGAACCAGCAGCTGTCTTTAGATAGGGCATCACATCGCTCTGCATATTGAGAACAGTAATTCCCTTGATCGCCATGCTATCCACGACATAAGTCTGCCCTTCATCGATCGTGATCACAGCATCCACGTATTTCGCATCTACCCGCACACGTGAAACGTTCGTCACTCGCGCATTTAGGTAACCGTGATCGCGATAAAAATCCTCAATTGCGCGAGTATCCTGGGCCAGAGTCTCAGCGTCACTCGCTCCTGCTTTCTTAAACATCGTCAAAAGAGTCCTTTCCTTCTGACTCATTTGCTCCTTCAACTCAGAGGATTTAAAGGCAGAATTACCTACGAACTCGATGTTCCGCAACACGCCTTGAGAACCCTCGTTTACAGTAAATACCACTCGAGAGTATCCCTCCGATGAAGGGGCGCTGATCGCGTAAGTCACAGTCGCTTCTGCAAAACCCTTCTTTCGATACATTTCCTGAATCTCCTCTCGCGCCGTCTTGAGCACCGCCTCATCAATCGGCTTATTCAGCTTAAGATCGACCTTCTTCGCTAATTTCGATGTCTCAATCAGAGTATTTCCGACGAAGTCAGAACCTCCGTACACTGCTCGAGTTTGAGCCACAACGATGAGATTTACGCCTCCCGCGACCTTGTCCGCGAGAATGCGGACACTCTCCACATCACCACTCGCGTAAAGACTTTTTACATCCTCGTCCACTTGTCCCATGGACAGCTTGCCCCCCACTCGCGTGGACATGTGGGAGAGAATGCGCTCCGGCGAGACCGTTTGCTGACCGACATATTGAACATCAATTGATTTAACAACCGCACCATCCTGCGCAACGACTGAGTTAATTCCCATCGCCACCAGCACTCCAATTAGAGCACGGGTGATCGTTCGATGCGAGTTTAGGATTCGGGCGGCTCGGTAAAAGTTCATTGAAAGTCTGTTACTACGAAAATTATATTGTGTGCCGTCGCGGACGCGAGTCCGTTTCTAGTAGGGATTGATAGTTTTTTAGGGCTTCGCGTCAAGTTCAAATTTGTATTGGATCGAGTCGGATCAAGATTCGTCAATTAAACTACGATTTTCGACTTCATGCAATCGTTTATCGAAGATCGTAATGGATGCAAGCGATTCTTATCGACTTTGATAGGTTTTATGGTTAATTTAATTTCAAGTTTTATTAATATTTTTACCTTTCCCTCTACCTTCCCTATTGACACTCGTGACGCCTTCTTCTACCAACGACTTTAGCGCCTCTCCGCAGCGGGACTTCGAGCAGAGTCTCCGTCCTCCGGATTTTGCGGAGTTTTGTGGACAGGCGAAGGTTAAGGAACGGCTGATGCTGATGGTAGAGGCGGCAAAAGGGCGCGGCGATGCACTCGATCACGTCCTGTTGTGTGGGCCTCCAGGCTTAGGCAAAACCACTCTCGCACACATTCTATCCCGTGCGTTCGGAAGTGAAATTCACATAACGAGCGGCCCTCAGATCGAGAAAGCTGGCGATCTTGCCGGGATTTTGACCAATTTAGCTCACGGAGATTTTCTGTTTATCGACGAAATCCACCGTCTCCATCCTGCGATCGAAGAGTATCTCTATCCAGCGATGGAGGACTTCAAGCTCGACATCATTATCGATTCTGGCCCTAGCGCTCGCTCGATCTCACTCTCCCTGCCGAAGTTCACGCTCGTGGGAGCAACGACAAAGGCTGGAATGCTGACACGACCTCTCCTTTCGCGCTTTGGCATTACGAATCGCCTCGATTATTATTCGCCCGAAGAGCTAGTGATTATCATTCGCCGTTCCGCCTCCCTTCTAGGGATTCCGATCGAGGATGCGGGCGCACTTGAAATTGCCACCCGCAGTCGGGGAACGCCTCGAATCGCCAACGGACTTCTTCGTTGGGTACGTGATTACGCCCAAGTTCGTGCTGATAATGTCGTGACGGCTTCCGTCGCGCGAGACGCTCTCGCGATGCTTGATATCGATGAGGATGGCCTAGATGAGATGGATAAGCGCATCCTCGAAGCAGTGATTCATAAATATCACGGTGGCCCCGTCGGGGTCAATTCCATCGCTGTCGCCGTCGGTGAAGATGAAGCGACGATTAACGAGGTTTATGAGCCGTATCTTATTTTAAAAGGATTTCTGAAACGCACCCCCAGAGGGCGAGCCGCTCTTCCGCTTGCCTATCGAAAGCTGGGACTCACCCCTCCCGCGAATGCGGGTGGCGAACAACCCACACTATTTTAACCGATAACCCGCTCTCCCAGAACATGAGCGAATTCTTCCTCCAGATTGAAAGTCTTCTGAAAGCAATTGGCGATCCCGAGTATCGCTTCCTCGTGATGGAGCCTCTCATCACGTACGGGCTGCTCACTGGGGTCATCATGATCTCCATCGGATTTTTTATAAAGGCCCCTCGTCTACAGGTGGCGGCGCTCATCGTGATCGGGACGGCAGCCCTATTATACTTTCCCTACACAGATGCACGAGTTCAGTCAGAACCGCGCCTAGAACAGATCTACGAGCACGCTGTCCCGTCGCGAGCGAAGAGCTTTTCCGAAACTACACAGGCGTGGATCGGGAAGTCATGGCTGTTCAAAATTCTGATTTTATCTGCTGGGGCGACCGTTCTCATCGGAGTGCAGCGAAATCGCCTCGGCTTCGGATTCTCCATCGCCACTCTCGTGCTTGGATTGTGGATCGGCAAAGATGTAATGTGGCTCAATTATCAGGATGCTCTGGCATATCACCCCAATTTAAGGCGGCACGAAGCCCCTGTTGATCAACGTTTACGAGATTCGTCGATCACGAGATCAACTCAAAAGGAACGTAGACCAGAATTTTCAATCGCTCAGCCTGTCGCCCCTGCAGTCCGAGTCTCAGAGCCATCCATCCCTGTGCCTGGAACTGAAATACGAACTGACCTACAGACACCCACTTCCTCGCGCGCCAGTAGCAGTGCTCCACGCGTTCGTGAGATCGTTCCTCTTCCACATCGCTGATCGTTCACTGATCGGGTCAGCGATTTCACATGCCGGTTTTCTTGCTCAAAAATCCTGAATCTGGAGAATCTCCCGCTTTCCTTTCCCAATTTTCGGATTTCTCTTCTGTTGTTTCATGCGCTCGCTTCGGATCTTTGACGACACTCGACTCAGACTCGACGGCATGCTCGCTCAGATGCATGACACGGCGGAAGAGGAGCCATTCACCGACGCACCGATCCGGGGATTTTTCGAAGCTGAAAATTCACTCATTTCATCGGAAGTCACGAGCACGAGTGATCCCTTCGATTGTCTTGCACGACGCACCGCTCTCGCCGACGCCATCGTGCACGAGCTCTGTTCCCACCTTCTCTCTGATACGATTAACAAAGAGGTGGGCATTACTCTCGATGCCTTCGCCATTCTAGCCTGCGGGAGCTACGGACGCGGAGAGTTCAATGCTGGAAGCAATCTGGATCTAACTTTTCTCCATCGCGGTGCCACTCAGCCCGTAGAACTCTCCGAGCGTTTATTGAAATCGCTCTCTTTCATCGGATATCGAGTTCGTATCATCTCAATCGGTTCCCTAGACGAGGTATGTCGCTCGGCGAACCAGGAGCATCGAGTAAAATGTTCTCTGATCGATGCTCGATTCATCTTAGGGAATCGAAATCTTTTTGACCAATTTCGTGACAGCTTCCAATTTCGGTGCCTAGACGGACAGGAGTTGGACTTTCTCGCCACATGCGACCAAGAAAATCGATCTCGGCATCGCAAACACGGGAACACACCTCACCTACAGGAGCCTAATGTGAAAGAGAGTTGCGGCGGATTACGTGATTATCAAAGTCTTCTCTGGGTTTTAAGAGTTTTGAGGAAGAGCACAGATCTCTCTAGTCTCGTCGCGCTAGGGGAACTGACGGAACATGCCTATTCAGAGATAGAAAATGCATTTTCTTTTCTCGTCAAAGTTCGCGATGTCCTTCATTACGAACAGGAAGGGACTCCAGGCGACATTCTGACTCTACGCTTACAAGGAATCGTCGCGACGAAATTGGGCTTTCCGGGACAGAACATTATTCGCCGTAGCGAAGCCTTCATGCGAGAGTACTATCGACTCACTCGAGCACTATTTTATCACAGCACTTCGCTGATGCAGGCCTTCCGACTGGAAGTTGGAGTCACTTCGGACCAGCGTCCAGTCGACAACTCTCCTGTCTCTGGCGAATTTGACGGCTTTTTTTCTAAAGGCAGGCTGATCTATCCCGTTCACGAAGGCATCTTTCAGGAGGACCCTGTCCGCATGATGCGCTTTTTCCTCCACACTCAGCGGAGGAACTTGAGCACCAGTCCCGAAATCAGACGACTCTTCAAGAAAGAATGGGGTCGGATCGATGGGAACTTTCGACGCAATCGGGCCGTCCGTGACATATTCGAAGAAATTTTACAGAGCCGCGGACAAGTTTCTCGTGTCCTACGTCGCATGCATCGCGTCGGATTTCTCGGTCGATATCTTCCTGAATTTGGCCAGCTTACCGATCTCGTACAGCACGAGTTCTTTCACCGATATTCCGCTGATGAACACACTCTGCGCTGTATCGATATTCTTGATGGGTTGATTCTCTCAGAGGATCCGAAGTTGCAAACTTTCAGGCGAATTTTTCAGGACATAGAAGATCCCGTCGCTCTCTATGTCGCCCTCCTGATGCACGACACAGGCCGCTCAGAAAATGTGCAACATCACGAGGATGCGAGCGTGATTCTCGCCGGACAAGTCTGTCGACGTCTGGGCTTTCGTGGTGATCGAATGCGTCTGATTCTGTTCCTAGTCGATCATCATCTCAGTTTCTGGCGGACGGCCACGACCACGGACATCAATGATCTGCATACCATCACCCAATTCTCAGAGACAGTAAAAAGCGCCTCTTGGCTAGATGCTCTGTATCTGTTCACCTACGTGGATTCTAAAGGAACGAATGACGAGGCATGGACAGACTGGAAGGCTTCTCTGATGGCTCAGCTTCATCGCCGCACTTCTGGCTTTTTCGCAGATCGCATCGGATTCCGCGACACTTTTGTACGTCCGCTCGCAGAGCTGAAGCATGAGACGTATTCGCGATTAAGCGTCAGTTATCATCGAGAGATCGACGCTCTCTTTTCGACGACTCCCGAGCGGTATTTTCATCACAGAAATGTAACCAGCATCGTGCGGCATGTGCGTCTATTCCGTCGCTTTCTCCTCCGATTAAGAAAGTCGACGAACGAGAGTCTGGTGCCCGTTCTCCGCTGGGAAGCGAGACCGAATGAGGGATACTCTCTGCTCGAAGTCGCAGGCTGGAACAGACGTTATCTACTGGCCAAAATCGCCGGTGCACTGGCATCGGAGAATCTGAACATTCTTTCCGCTGATCTCTATTCGCGATCTGATGATCTCGTGCTCAATATTTTCCGAATTTGCACTCAGGATTTTCGCCCCTTAACTGATGCCATCGTGATTGACCGCATTGACGATCTTCTGACTCAGGGGTTCCTCTCCCATGGAACTGGAGAGCAATTTCGCTCTCTCATTGATTCCCATAGGGCTCTAGCCGATGTTCCGGAGGAACTCGCCGACTTCGTCATTCCCAAGCGGGTCTTTCTTTCGAACGAACTCGATCCATCCTCAACAGTCATCGAAATCCAGACACCGGATCGGCTCGGCTTATTGTATGATCTGTTCACTCAACTCGGGAAACTCGGTATCGATGTACTCAACGCTCGCATCAGCACGCAAGCAGGGGCCGCGATCGACCGATTCTATATTGTCGATGCCCACTCTGGAGGGAAAATTCTCGATGAACCGCGACTTAGGCGAATCTCAGATCAAATTGCCGAATGTCTGCACACAGAGCATCATCCGTGACTCGAATGAAATGGTTCATGTCCGGACGGTGGGTCGATCCGCAGATACATTCGTCGAGCGCCCAATCTCATACGCCTGAATAATTCTTGCGACTACGGGATGGCGGACTACGTCCCGTCCGTCGAAGCGGATGAATGCAATTCCATCCGTTTCTTTCAGATAAGAAACCGCCTCCAGCAGCCCACTTCGCTCGACTGGATAAAGATCGATCTGGGACGGATCGCCGGTGACGATGCACTTCGATCCCTCACCTAGACGGGTGAGGAACATCAGCATCTGCTCCCGGCTCGTGTTTTGCGCCTCGTCCAAAATGACACAGGCTCGACTGAGGGTTCGCCCCCGCATGAAGGCCAGCGGCGCGATCTCAACCAGATTCTTCTGTCCCATCCGTATCGCTTCTGATCCGTCCAACATACTGCTCATGGCGTCGTAGAGAGGGCGAAGATAGGGCAAAACTTTCTCCTCCATCGCACCAGGGAGAAACCCCAGCGCCTCACCCGCTTCAACCGCCGGACGAGTCAAAATTACGCGCTCTACCTGATGACTTTTTAGCAGATCGAGAGCATAAGCCATCGCCAGATATGTCTTCCCAGTGCCCGCTGGGCCGATCCCGAAAATCACGTCATGATTTCTCATCGCCTCAATGTAGGCGAGCTGATTTTTCGTCCTCGGCGTCACCGGTGGCTTGCCACCACCACCCAAGAGTCGATGCTCAAATAGTTCAGAGACCTTCACCGACGAGTTCTCGCTGCCATGATTCTCGAGCGCCTCACGGGCCACGTCGACAGCGAAGCGAAACGAGTGTGCTGTAATCGTTCCACCCTTTCGGCGGACTTCTTCCAAATCGGAGAAGATCGCAGCAGCACTGGCGACCTGCTCCTCATTTCCTTCAAATCGAATCCAGGAATCCCGCGTCGTAACACGCAAATCGAGTTTCTTCTCTAAATCTCTCAAGAGCGAAAGATCATCCGCAAACAATCCATGCAAGAAGTGCGGAGTCTCGAATTGCAGAGTCTTCTCAGCCATGCCAGCCATTTCCCTCAGCGATAGCCATACACAACGCCCCAATCGAGCACACCCGAGAATTCGCCAACGCCATCGACCGGATCACTAGCTCCTCGCTCCGCAGGAGTCATACCTTTCCCAGTCTTCACATACTGAGGCAGGACCCAGAGATTATATGTACCTGTTTTTTGTGGCAGCACGCGCACTCCTGCCATGCCATTTCTCGAAAAACGCTCCAGACCTACAGAACTTCCTTCACTGTCGAAGACTGCAATCTCAATCGTAGCTCCCGGCCAGCTCGTACCCGCCCAGAACCAGTATTCATTTCCCCGAAACAACTGGTGACGAATCAGTAGAGGCTTCCCAGGAGTCGTCTCACCGGACCAATTGTCCTCACGCACCTGAAAGCCCTGCTCGACATAGGGAACCGCAGCCTCCAGCGCCAGCGAGATCGCTTCATTTACATAAGCGTATGCCAAGGTCCCCCCTGCAATTACAGCGGCGAGACAGAAAGCGGGAATCGAGGAAAATAACTTCATCCTGTCGGTTCTTATCAGATTAGTTAACGGAGGGAGTGGGCTGAGCATCGCCCGATTTATCAAAGTAGAACTCTTCCAGAGTGCTCTGGCTGATGTCGTGGAGTCGGATCACATCCTCCTCGGAAAGCTTTTCGGAATCTGTAATAATCGCCTCGATCCGAGCCAATCCTGTCGCAATCGTCCGTATATGAGTCGAATTGGCAGATGGCCCCCGCATCCCTGCGATCATTTCTCGAAAGTGAGTAATCAAACCAGGCTGATTCAGGAGCTCCGCCTTTTCCTCACTATAGGCGTTGCCGATGAGTGAGGTCACGACGTTAGTGCCCCTGAGCCATCCGCCCAGACTGATCAATCCCGCGAGTTCATCGTCGCGTAACTTTTCCATGGTGGATCGCACCGTTTCCTGCGTAGCATCGAGTTCCGCCCGCACCTTCGTCCAGTCTTTCTGATTCGATGCCTCAATGATCGCGAGACTGTGTGGGCGCACAGAAGAAGCTAATCCCAGCGATTCCCCTAACGTGAGTACACGTCGCCCGATTGTCTCAATCTCACTCGAGCTTCGCGCCTGCACAGCGACGAATCCCTCCGCGACCAATGCCCCAAATGTCAAGGCCATGCGCGAACGATCCCCGCCCCAATCGGTCTGTTTGGGAATCTCGATCTCCCGGCTCCAATCTGACTCGTCCAACTTATCGAGCACAGTAAAAATCTCCGCCGGGACGGGGACGACAACCTTATCGATGATTTCTCCTGGAAAATGGGCAAGATCGATTCGCTCAGGAGACGGAGGAGTCTTCATCGGTTCATCCCCGAACACCCCGCTCGACACGAGGGTGAGTGCTGCCACTAGGGCAGAAATCCCGAGAATGCGTTGCAAAAAAATCGTCATGAATATTACATCACATTATCGCAGAAATTCAGTCAGGATCAATCAGCATCGGAATGTTTCGCCCCTCATCACCGCATCGCCAATGATACGGCGATATCGCCACCGAAGCAGACGGCCACATCACTGCCTAGAATACGGGGACGGAGATGATACTCTCCTGTATAGTGCAACACACCCGGTTCCGTCTCTTGATACCGGACAGGCAGAGACTGATCCTCTGGATCGCATACAACGATTCTGGGCGGTGGATCGTCCCTGCTTAGATGTGGCAAATTCACATTCCACAGGAACTTTGATCCAGGAGGATCCGCTAGGAGTTTCGGCAGAACTCTTTCCACATGAGTAGTGGCCAAGTCCCAATCCAGTTCGACTCCACGACGTAAAAAGTGGGAAAACGCAATTCCTGAAACGCCGAAAAAGCCAGCCTCCCGCACCGCTGCTACCGTTCCAGAAATTGCCAAATCGTGACGACCGAGATTCCCTCCGTGATTAATCCCCGACAAGATCCAGTCCGGCAGCACCGGGAGGAGGTGAGTGAGAGCAACGCGCACGCAATCCACCGGAGTCCCACTCACCGAGAAAGCTCGACCCTCTCTCTGCTCAAAGTAAATCGGAGAATCGGTCGTCACCTGATGCCCAGATTGCGAGCGAGGTCCATCAGGAGCGACGATCCAAACTTCATCGAAGAACTTCGACGCTACAGATCGAAGCGCAGCGAGTCCGTCGGCGGCGATCCCGTCATCGTTACATAGGAGGGCAATCATGGAGGGGCTGAAACTGAAATTGGGGAGGGAATGCTTCTTGCCCATCCAACTGGCTTGGTCTATCCGTGCTTTGTGACAGATCCGCAAGAAATCGTTTTCTATCACCGCTACGAAAGGGAACTCTGTGTCGAGTCGGTTTACGGTGGAAAAGCTCTTCGTTGGGCCTACGGGAGCCTGACGGGGCGGTTCTTTTTGGAAAGCATCATCAAGCACCGCTGGTTTTCCGCTCTCTATGGAAAATGGGCTGACACATCAGCTTCTGCTCGAGAGATCTCTGGATTCATCAAACGATTCGAGATCGATCCGTCGGAGTTTCTCGAATCACCAGAATCCTATCATTCTTTTAACGAATTTTTTTCTAGGCGATTACGTCCCGAATCTCGTCCACTCTCAACGGGGGAGAATGATGTTCTCTTTCCTGCTGACGGGCGACATTTACTGATTCAAAATCTTTCTGCCTCCACTCCGATTTATGCGAAAGGGCGGACGCTTCCACTCGAGAAGCTACTGGGAAGCCACGAACTCGCGAATCACTTGCTCGGAGGCAGTGCCGTAATTTCTCGTCTCTGTCCGACAGATTACCATCGATTTCACTTCCCTCTCAGCGGAGTTTGTGGCCCTCCCCGCCTAATCAATGGTTACCTGTATTCCGTGAGTCCCATCGCTCTCAGGCGCTCTCTCCACTATCTTTTAGAAAACAAACGACGTGTCACCGAAATCGTGAATTCTGATATTGGAACCTATTTGTTCGTGGAAATCGGTGCCACGAATGTCGGGGCGATTGTCGACACAATCACACCGGGGACTCAAGTCACCGCTGGAGAGGAGAAGGGCTACTTTCGATTCGGTGGATCGATGGTGATGACATTGTTCCCACGGGGCTCATTTCGTGCAGACGACGATTTTTGCAAGCAGTCCGAAGACGGCGTAGAACTCTATGCCAAGATGGGAGATCGGATGGGAATACTGCTCAGACCAACATCAAGTCACTGATTCACCGATCACTGACATCAAGGCACGAGCCAATGACCGTGACGTGGACATTAGACTTGTACAGAAAGACGTACAAAAAACGGCCACCCCTTGCGAGGGCGACCGTTTTCAAATTCTCCTGAGATTCGGGGAGAGCGAAAGAATCGCTACCTCCGATCCGGGAAAAATTTTGTGCCTTACTTGCAGACAGAAACGCAAGCCTTCTTATGGCAGGGCTTGCTATGGCAAGCACCCAGCGTAAGGAAGCTGACGGCAAGAACGGACAGAACGATAATGTTTTTCATAGTGTGGTTGTATTTTCTGGTTTGAGTTCGCCACTGAGAGCAACGCACCGTCAAACGGCTTCCGCATCGGGAGACGAATGTCGCTTCCCATGTCGGAAAGGTTGCAATCAGGTTGAGCGGCGCTAGATTCGCGCACTTCGCAGAAAAATGCAACCACCTATGAGTCGTGAACAAAAACACATTGCGGTAGTCGGTGCCACCGGAGCCGTGGGGATCGAGATCCTCAAGTGCTTCGAGCAACGCAATTTCCCCATCGGCGAGCTAACCCTCCTCGCCTCTGCCCGCTCTGCGGGAAAAACACTATCATTTCGCGGCAATGATGTGGTAGTGAAAGAATTAACCCCTGATTCATTCAAAGGAATCGATATCGCATTGTTCAGCGCAGGCGGCAGTATTTCGAAAACTTTCGCCCCTCATGCCGTCGCCGCTGGAGCCGTAGTCGTGGACAATTCTTCCGCCTTCCGGATGGATGATACGGTCCCCCTCGTGGTCCCCGAAATCAATGGTGATGACGTAAATACGCACCAAGGCATCATCGCCAACCCCAACTGCACCACCACGATCACCGCAATGGCGCTATATCCGATGCACCGAGCCTTCGGTGGAGTGAAAAGCGTCATCGCAGCCAGTTATCAAGCCGTTTCCGGCAGTGGCGCTCAGGGGATCATCGAACTGGAAGGGCAGGCGAACGCGATCGCAAAGGGTGAATCGCTACCCGAGCGAAAAGTGTATTCTCGTCAGATCGCCTTCAATGTGATCCCGCAGGTCGATGTCTTCCTCGACAATGGTTATACGAAGGAGGAAATGAAAATGCTCAATGAAGCACGCAAAATCATGCATGTCCCCGACCTCAAAGCCTCTGTAACCTGCGTGCGCGTGCCTGTCTATCGCTCGCACTCCGTCGCTGTGACGGCTGTCTTTCATGACAAGCCCTCCGTCGAAGCAGCTCGCGAGGCGATCTCAGCCGCACCCGGAGTCCATGTGATCGACGATCCATACGCCGATACTCCCGTTTTCCCCACTCCGCTCGACTCGACCAACGGTGATGACTGCCTAGTCGGTCGTATTCGGGAGGATCTGGTGATGGAGAACGCACTCACTTTCTGGGTCGTCGGAGATCAGATTCGCAAGGGTGCCGCTCTGAACGCCGTCCAGATTGCGGAGCTGCTGCTCTGAGTCGATTCACCTCCAACATCCCACTGCTGCTGTCGCCTCATGCGATCCTATCTCGAACGGTGTTGCAAGATTGTCGATGCGGCTCTTGATCAATACCTGCCAAAGGCGACTGACCGCCCAGCGACGATTCATCGTGCGATGCGATACAGCCTGTTCGCGGGAGGCAAGCGCCTGCGCCCGGTGCTCTGTCTAGCGGCGGCAGAGGCATGTGGTGGAGAAGAAACCGCTGCGCTGCCTGCTGCTGCGGCCGTCGAGTGCCTGCATACCTATACGCTGATTCACGACGATCTCCCGTGTATGGATGACGATGACTTGCGTCGGGGAAAGCCGACCTGTCATGTCGAATTCGGCGAGGGAATCGCCGTACTTGCAGGCGATGCCCTCTTGACCATCGCATTTGAGATCTTGGCGAAAACGCCGCCGTCTTCCGGCTATGGAGTCGCCGACTACGTCATCGAGCTAGCCACCGCTAGCGGCAGTCGCCATCTAATCGGCGGGCAGGTAGTCGATCTCGAAGGCGAGGGGCTGGATGTCGTCATCTCTCCTGCTCAACTCCGCTATCTGCACGAAAGCAAAACTGCCGCTCTACTCGCCTGCTCACTCCGACTGGGAGCAATGAGCGCCGGAGCCTCTGCAGGGCAGGTCGAATCGCTCACAACCTACGGTCAAGCGATGGGATTGGCTTTTCAGATCATCGACGATATTCTCGACGTCACGCAGACGAGCGAAAAGCTGGGGAAAAGCGCTGGAAAAGATGAAGCTGCCGCCAAGTCCACCTATCCCGCTCTCTTCGGTTTAGAAGAAAGTCGACGGGAGGCGGATCGACTTACCAAGAAGGCACATAAGGCGCTGGAACCTCTCGGAGACAGAGCTCTGCGTCTGCACCAGATCGCAGATTATCTTCTGGTGCGCGAGTATTGACCACCCCTTTCTACGGAGTGCTTCAAGCTTCTAAGCTGACACCCAGTTCTCCGAGCTGCCGTCGTACCGTCCCAGCCCAGTCACGATTCGCAGAGGGATTCGCAGGGCTGGGATGGAGAATGCGCCCGATTTTCACCGCAATCTCCGCCTTTTCGGTGACTCTCTTTAGGCAGGCTTCCGCGAAACCTCCGATGCCGATGACCACATCTGGTTCCATCCGGCGCAGATGTTCAGCCAGATAGGCATCACAAGCGGCACTGACGGGAGCCATTTCCGCCCCCGGTATTTTGTCCGGCGTGCGATTACGACTGCTCGCTTCCATCCAGACCAGCGGACAGTAATTGACCACATAGTGGTGGCGAAAAAAGTCCTCGACCTGCGGATACTGCTCGGAGAACAGTCCCCACAGCCGCCGTCCGCTCACTTCTGATTTTTTACAATCGAAGCCCTCCACCAAACGTTTGGGATGCTCCTTCACCGGCTTTCCAATTTTCGCCGAAATTCCCATCCAGTCTCGAACGATGCTCACTTCGCCGAAGGGTACTCCCGTCTGAACCATGCCCCACGGACCAGGATTCATCCCGAGAAAAAGCACACGTTTTGTCGTATTTCCAAATCGGGAGACATACATCTCATGCGTCGCCCACGCATATTCGAGCGGATTGTACACATGGCTGACTGGTTCGGCGAAATGCAATCCACGCAGACGCTCGACCAAATCTTTCGTCGCGTGTAACAAATCAAGAGAGATCGACATAGAGAACTCTAATCAAAGTCGGGATATCGTCACGTCAAGGCGATGGTTTCGAAGATTGTCGAATCTTGCCCTTGCGTCATACGCTTCTCCATGAACTCTTTTCTCAGATGAATTCTCACCCTACTATCGCCATCGTCGGCTCTGGAGCTGTCGGCTGTTATTACGGAGCTCGACTGTCGCAGATCGCTCCCGTCTCCTTTCTGATGCGAAGTGATCTCGATGCCGTACGCGAGCACGGACTGACGGTCCACAGTGTCGCTGGAAACCTACATTTGACTTCTGTCCGGGCCTTTGGCTCCACGCGGGAGATCGGTCCCGTGGATCTTATCGTCATTGCGATCAAAACTACCGCTAACGATGTCCTGCCTGACTTATTGCCTCCCCTGCTAAAACCAGACACGGTACTGCTAACCCTCCAGAACGGCCTCGGGAATGAAGACTTCCTCGCACGGCGTTACCCTGATCACCCCATTCTCGGAGGAATGTGTTTCGTGTGTATCAATCGTGGCGAACCTAGCGTGATTCACCATCTGGCTCATGGTCGAGTAGAAATGGGGGCCTTTTCCGGGGAGGAAGCGCTGACTCCCACCGCAGAACTCTTTCGTCGTGCGGGGGTAGATTGCCGTGTGCTTCCCGATCTCGGCCTCGCTCGATGGCGCAAGCTGATCTGGAACGTCCCGTTCAATGGCCTCTCCATCGCAGCAGGAGGGATTGACACCCAGCAGATTCTCGAAGATCCCATCTTGGCAAAACGCACGCGCACTCTGATGGATGAGGTTATCGCCATAGCGGCGGCATTGGGTCATGAAATCCCGGCAGAATTCGCCGATGCCAATATCACCGGAACACGGGAAATGGGCGCCTATCAGCCCTCCAGTCTCGTCGATTTTCTCGCGGGACGAGCCGTAGAACTTGAATCACTCTGGGGTGCGCCGCTTCAGGTGGCAAAAGCACACGCAGTCCCCGTCCCAGAGCTAGAGCGAGTGTATCGTGAAATCGGAGAAGCAATCGCAAAATCCGCCCGGTGAAATGTCATCGTTCAGACCAAACAGGGTAAGCTCACCGACGAAACCCTCTTGAATCCAAGATCGTCAGACAAAATTATTTCCCTGGCTTGATATCGAGCAGTTCAACCTCGAAAACCAAGGTGCTGTAGGGCTTGATATCTGCCCCTGCACCACGGTCGCCATAGGCGAGATCGTAGGGAATCACGAAACGGAATTTTGATCCCTTCGTCATCAGTTGAACCCCTTCGGTCCATCCGGGAATCACTTGATTCAGTGGGAAGCTCGTGGGTTCACCTCGCTCGACGCTACTGTCGAAGACTTTGCCATCGATCAGCATTCCGTGATAATGCACGGTCACTTCATCCGTCGGTTTCGGCTTCTCACCATCACCTTGCTTGAGCACCTCATACTGGAGGCCACTGGCGGTCGTCTTCACTCCATCCTTCTTTCCATTTTCTGCAAGATAGGCCATCCCAGCTTCCAAATTCACCTTGTCCTCACCAGTGACATTCTTTTGATCCATAATTTTTTGATTTTCTGAAAAAGCGGCGGAAACCTCATCCTCCGTCATCAGAGACTCTTTCTTGTCGATCACCGTCCGAAAAGCAGCGTTAAACTGAGATAAGTCGATCTCGATACCTCTCTCTGAAAGCTGTCGAGCAATCATGAGTCCATAGGCATAACTGATGCGTTCGGTGAGACTCTCGGGCTTCTTTACCTCGTCGGCATGAAGCGAGGAAAGTCCAGTACTGCAAAGGAATACGGGTAGAGCGAAAAGAGTGATACGACGAAAGGCGTGGAAGGTCATGAGTGACGAGTGACGGGAGAGAAAGAGTCTAATCGCGCTCGAAGGAGCGTCAAGTAGATCAAATTTTTAAAATTCCGTGAATGAATTTGAATTATTTTAAAATTTATTCGTCATTTTCTAATAACAAAGTGTATATTCTTACGTATCTAATAGTTAAATCCTATAATTTATTCACAAAATTTCACGTTGATTCCTATGCGTGCCTTCTTTCGATTCTTTCGTTCGGCGATCCTTCTCTCCGTGTTCGCACTCAGTATAAGCCTAGCCTCCGCCGCTGTTACTATCGTGATCGACCCCGGGCACGGGGGCGCAGATCTGGGAGCGACGGACTCTTATGTGTATGAGAAGCACATTAACCTGGATGTGGCTCGCCGCCTCGAGCGAAGCCTAACCGAGGCTGGATTCAAAGCGATTCTGACCCGCTCCCGGGATGAATTTATTAGTCTCTCCGAGCGATCTGTCATCGCGAATCGCCAACGTAAGGCAATTTTTGTCAGTATTCACTTCAACTCCAGCTACAAGACTTCAGCCTTCGGCATCGAGACTTATTACCGCTCAGCAGGCTCTGAGAAGCTGGCGAAGTTTGTTCAGACCGAACTCGTTCGTAACTGCCGCCTTCCGGACCGGGGTGTCAAGACAGCGAATTATGCGGTGCTTCGAAACACTAAGCACACCTGTATCTTGGTGGAAGGCGGATTCGTGAGTAACAAGACGGATCGCACGGCGATGTGCGATCCACTCTATCGGCAAATCGTTGCGGACAGCATCGCTCGAGCTCTCGTTCAATACGAGCGTGGCTGATCACCAAGAGATCACGCTGAGCGCTGAATCTTTCTGCCCACAGCCTCCATGCTGATTTCTTGCCCAGAGATGGCAGAAGCAGAGCGGCGATTCTTCGCGACTCGCTCGGCAGAACCTTGGATGGATGAAGCGGGACGGCGATGTGCTGCCGCGATTATCGACTTCTTTCCCAAGCCAAGTCACGTTATCCTCTTCTGTGGTCGAGGGAATAATGGCGGGGATGCTTTGGTAATCGGTCGCTGGCTTCGTCGTCAGGGCTGGACGGTTGAAGTACGTTGTGCCGGACCTCTTTCT
>JBDHQE010000269.1:0-5047 GCA_039806885.1 Verrucomicrobiales bacterium | reverse complement strand
AATACACCATCAGCTCGACTGCTCTCGTGTTCTTCCACTCGTCATAATAGAGGAGATTCATCGAGGAAAGATCACATACGAAGGACCATTCATCGTTCGTCGGCAGGAAAATCTCACTACACAGATTGCTGTGTCGAATTTTTAGTCCTTTGTCCTTGTAGACATCCACCGTATCGCGATTCGCCGTGTCTTCGAAGAACACATAGGGATAGCCCATTTCGCTCCTTCGTTGCAGAACTCGTGACCAGATTTCGCGCTTTCCCCTGTCGCCTTCGATCATCTCCTTCATGAACTGATCCGGCACGGTGACAGCCGTGGTCATGATCTGGATGGGATTTCCTTCGGTCCCGATCTCTAGAAACTCCTCGATATCCGGATGGGTGATGGGCAGATATGCGGCGAAGGATCCCCGACGGGTATTTCCCTGGCTAACTACGTTGAGCAGGCCCTCGAAGAGCTGCATGAAGTGAACGGCTCCTGATGAGGTCCCGTTATTCGTAATCAGGGAGCCACGACCGCGCAGATGACCGAAGTATCCGCCGGTGCCTCCACCGAACTTGCTCATCATTCCTACTTCTGCCTGGGCTGCGAGGATCTGCGACATGCTGTCGCCGATGTCCACCGAAAAGCAACTGATCGGCAGTCCGCGTCCCAAGCCAAAATTGGCCCAGATCGGCGTAGACAAGGAATAGTATCCTTTGGCGGCATAATCGTAGAACTGGGAGGCAAAGCCCTCGATTTTTAGATGATTCTCGGCGATTTGGCAGATCTCCCAGAGGCGATCCTCCGGCTCCACGCCAGGGAGGACATAGCCACGATTCATGAATTGTCGGCTGAGATCCGTCAGCCACGTAACTTTCGTGTCGGGTCGAGTGTTCATGGATGGGTAAAAGTCGTGTGATCAGTGATGTGATCCGGATGAGTCATGGGCACCACAGACTGATCAAAAGTTGGGTCGCTGCTTTGCTTAAAATAGATCGTCAGCCGTGATGCTCTTTGATCGCTTGTTGTAATTGGTGGAGCGCTTGACAAAAAAGTCGCCGTGCTTGGTTCCGATCACCTCGTCGTCAAACCATTCCGTTTTCGCGATTTGTTCTGCATCCGTCGGCAGAATGGCCTCATATCCGATGCGCTCTAGCGATTGGTTTAGACGATTTTTTACGAACTCTAGAACGACTGATTTGGGTAGAAAGTCCAGTTCCCCAGCTTCGAAAATCCAGTCGAGCACCTTTTCCTCGCTCTCGCAGGCCAGTCGGCAGGCTTCAAAGACTTCTTGTTTCAAGTCCTCGTCAAACCAATCCGGATTCTCCTTTCGAATCAGATTGATGAGATCGATTCCGAAAAGACCGTGAATTTGCTCTTCCTTGGAAGTCGCCTCGATCGCGTTGGAGATCCCTTTGAATGTATTTCTAAATTTATTGAAAGACATGATGATCAGGAATTGGGAAAACAGCGACACGTGTTCAATGAACAGGGAAAACAAGAGAATCGCCTTGGTGTATTCCCGATTGTCCACGTTTCCTGCGAAATCTGAATGCAGCGTGAGATAGCGGATTCGATTCCGGATGGCGGGGACATCGATGACTCCTTCAAATCCGCGATTCAGCCCGAGAATTTCCAGCAGATGGGAATAGGCATCGCTGTGCCGGACTTCACTCTCGGCGAAGGTGAAACCGACAGCTCCGATTTCTGGTTTCGGCAGTCGTTTGAACAGATCGCCCCAGAAGGTTTTGACGCTGACTTCGATTTGAGCGATCGCCAACATCGCGTTTTTCATCGCACTTCTTTCGACATCCGTCGTGTTCACTTTGAAGTCATGCACATCGCTGGTGTAGTTGAATTCGTGATGCACCCAATAGGAGCTGCGAATCGCTTCCTTGTATTCGATAAGCTCTGGATATTCGTAGGGTTTCAGATTGACACGCTTTTTGAAAATATCGCGTTTGCGCATCTGCATTCGGTGATCGCGATACAGGATGTAAGCTTTCGCCACGTCCGTGAAATTGCTGGTCATCAACACCTCTTCGACGATGTCCTGAATTTCCTCTACCTCGGGCGTGTAGGGGGCGCTTCCGTGTTTAGCCTTTCGATTATCAATCAGCATCACCACCTTTCCCGAGATCATCGCCGCGTCGAAGGGATCACCGTGCGAGACTTCTTGCATGGCTTTCAGAATCGCATTCGTGATCTTTTGCTGGTCGAATGGAACTTCCTCGCCATCCCGCTTTTTCACCTTGAGTTCCAGATTCGATAGAGGCGGTGGGGCATCGATATCGAGATAGAATAGGCCGTTCCGCGTCTTTGTGAGATCGATATTCCCGATCGAGGCGCGATAGGCCTTATGCGCAGCGAAGTTCGCGGGAAAGGAGTGGAATTTCTCCTGATAAGCTTCGATGGCGGCGCTCCTGTCGGTTAATAGCTCGGCCTTGCTCTGAAGATAGACTCCCTGCAGATCATCACCGCGAATCCACACGTTTAGGCTGACTTTGGGATCGCGCTCGATATTTCGAGAGTGCTGGGCATCCTCTGCGGAGAACCAGTACACATATTCTTCGTCAAAGGCGAAATGGAGCACGGAGGCCCAAGGTGTTCCCTGTTTGTTAACGGTGGCTAGATTGGCGACGGGTATGTCCGAGAGAATTTCCCGGATTTGTGAGCTTAAATTGTTCGTGGCATTCATGAGTTGAGTGGTGAAATCGAAGAATGAAAGAGGGGTGTAGTGAGGTGGTGTTTGGTCTCACTTCTTCCGGGAGTGTCGTAAGAGGACAAAAATCGTGGAACTCGAATTCGTCTGAGTGAACGCGAGACGAAAAAATGGCATGCCTGAGCCTCGGAAGACTGTCGGGAAGAGGTGTCCGAGAGCTTCGTCTGAAGTCACTGAATTTGACGATGTCATTGATTGTGCATGTTGGTTACGAACACACGAGGGGGAGTCCGTGCTTCATGCACATGACGATCTCTAGTGGATTCTTTTTCGCGAAGAACTGTCAGATCGCTCTAGGTCTAATGACCCACAGCCATCCATGACAAGGATGCGGGAACGCAAGTATTCGGACTTCCAACTCTGGCTCGCCCCGCCTTCACCGCCACAGAAGTGACGATTGGCATCGTGAGGTTCGCAATTGGTTACCGCAGCGCGACTGTTCAGGATTTTCACCAGATTCCATAACGCCCCGTAGACTGTCGAGGTCAGACTAGCGAGGCTATGAAGATGAGGCAAGTTAAAAGTTCCGGGATTCCAGACTTTTAACGCGACCTTGTTCTGATTTGATCCCACAAGAAGTGGAATCCATCCTCTCTTTTTCTCGTGAAAGCGATTGCGCTTGGTTCCTGCTTCCGCGATACAAGGGAGCGCATGGAAGAATCCGGTATCCTCATGAAGCCTTTGGCTCAAATTCCGTCTGACCTCGTCTCTCTGGCGGATTATGAACGTTTCGCCCCGAATTTTCTCCAGCCTGATCGCTGGGCTTATCTATCGGGAGGGGCGATGGATGAATGTGGATTACGAAAAAATGTCGAGTCGTATCGTCACTGGGAAATCGTGCCTCGTGTTCTGACTGACATGACCGGGGCGGAGGTTTCGACCAATGTCGCTGGACAGAGGCTATTACACCCCGTTCTAATCGCCCCTATGGCCGCGCATCGCCTGTTTCATGAAGAGGGAGAGCGGGCGACTGTGGCTGGAGCTGGGGTGATGGGAGCTGGAGTAGTCCTGAGCTGCCGCGCCAGTGTCGCTGTGGAGGAAATTCCTCGTGAACCAGAGGCTCCTTTGTGGTTCCAGCTATACGTCAGGAAGGACCGTAACTTTATGGAAAAGCTCGTGCGTCGTTTGGAGGCAGCGGGATGCGATGGTCTGGTCGTGACCGTGGATGCTCCGATCAGTGGCATTCGCAATCGACAGGATCGAGCCGGTTTTTCTTTTCCCCAGGAAATCGGTGCACCGAACATGATTGGCGAACCTGATTGGCCAAATGTCGAGTCAGCACTCGACCCTCGTTACCTCGCAGAACTACCGAGCTGGGAGGATATCGAATGGCTGCGCGGAATTACCTCAATGCCGCTTTGGCTCAAAGGAGTCCTGACTGGTGAGGATGCTCGGAGAGCACTCGACTCAGGAGCGAATGGGATCATCGTGTCAAATCATGGGGGGAGAACCATCGATGGTTTGCCGACTCCTCTCAATGTTCTGCCGGAGATCGTAGCAGCGGTGGCAGGGCGGGCGGGAGTCGTTATGGACGGGGGAATCCGTCGAGGCACGGATGTTTTCATCGCTCTAGCGCTCGGGGCGGATGCTGTGATGGTCGGACGTCCGGCGCTCTGGGGATTATCCGTGGCAGGTGCACTTGGGGTGGCTCATGTCATGCGGATTCTTCTGCACGAGCTAGAGGTGACGATGCTCCTAGCTGGGTGCCGAAGCATCGCAGAGATCCGAGGACGAGTGCGAGAGGTTCGTTAGGAATCATCGAAAGTAACAGCCTTTAACCTGGATGTTTCTTAATGAACAAAGCTTCAGAAAAAAATTCTGCTAATACAGCGATTTTTCTTGTCGCGGTGTTTGAAATTCAATAAAATTTCACATACAGCATCGAGATGACAGATCGGCGGAACTGGTAGTGAGGCCATAGGACTTTACCTCAGCCGTCTACTCAGCCGCCCTTCGCTTGGCTCGGTCTTGTTTTCGCTCCGGAACATTACTACATTCACATCTCATGAATCTGCAAAAACTCTGTTTTGCTGTTCTGATCTCGTGCGTCACTTCGGTAATTGCGATCTCGACGTCGAATTTATTTGCTCTGCCTCATGCCGTCTCTGGCTCTGAAGTAGTTTCCCGACAGGCTTCGTCAGAATCTCAAGGGTTCGCCTCACTAACGGAAGCCATTCGGAACGCAGCCTATACGATTCGCCCCTCATCGCAGGTGGGGGAGTTGAGCGCCATCAATTCACGCCAGCGAATGCGAGTTCACTTTTCCTCTGAAGGCTTGGCTCTCGATGTGAGCCGTGCTGATGAAAAGTCCGGAGGTGCCACTGATTCTTCCGATGTATATCT
>JBDHQE010000268.1:0-5048 GCA_039806885.1 Verrucomicrobiales bacterium | reverse complement strand
CGGAAGGCGATGGGACCGTGATCGCCCTGAACGATCAGTGGTGCGGTGGCGACTTCCGGCCCCTCGGCTCCTCCTCGTGTGGGGGCTGGGACTTCCGCATCTTCGTGAATGGTTACGCCGTTGTGCTCGACGCGAATGAAGCGGGCATTTTCCACTTTCTTTCCGCTCGCATCAATGCGCGGAGCGCGGAAGAGGATACGAAAGCTCTGCCAAGTCCCGGGAGCACTGGTCGCATTAGTGGATGGGCGCGTGCCACCGAATCCCTGCTCTCCCTTCGGCTTCGAGGCATCCCATTGCTCGTAAATCGCTCCGCAGTCGTGAACGGTCAGTTCATTATCGGCGCGTCCGTAGCTGTCGATGATCTGGAGCTCATAGCGGCTCATTAGGTAGATGCCGGAATTGGAGCCTTTCGGGATCATGAATTCCACTTCGATTTCGACGTCGCCAAAGGATTCTTTGCTCGTGATGTTCTTGGTAATCCCGCGAGTCGCTTCTCCGTTGTAGAGGAGCTTATCGCCGGGAGTAACGGATTTCCATTTCATTTCCTGAGCGCTGCCCTGGACATCTCCGGCCTGTGCCCATGTAGACGAATCGACCCAAGCGGCTAGAGGAAGTAAATCAACGGAATCGGCAGAGTGTGCCGCATCGGGATGGACGACGACGCAAATGAGAGAAAAACAGGCTGTCAAAAAGGAAAGGGGAAGCTTCATTGCGCGAGCATTCGACCATTTTCTCTGCTTCCTGTCAATCTGCGTGATCGGTATAGCGCAAACGAGGAAAAGTCGGAATTCTGGGAGTCTGTGAGCTTGCTCTTTAGGATGCTCTTCGGAATAGTAAGATTTGACTGAAGATGAAAACGGAAATCGATGCAGCGGTGATCGGATCGGGTCCGAATGGACTTGTGGCCGCGATTCTGCTCGCGAAGGCCGGATATTCCGTCCAGGTGTTCGAGCGTGGCGTGCGAGCGGGGGGTGGAGCGCGAACGGAGGAACTGACGCTGCCAGGGTTTCGCCACGACGTTTGTTCCGCGATTCATCCGATGGCGATGGCTTCTCCTGCTTTTGCTGAGTTCGATCTGTCTCGACACGGACTGGAGTGGATTCATCCCGATTTTTGCCTCGCACATCCTCTCGATGGAGGACGCGCCGCCATACTGGAGCGCTCTCTGGAGAAAACGCTCGAACGCTTCGATCATTCCACTGCTCGGGCGTATCGACGGCTTTTTGCCCCGCTCATTCCACGATGTCGCGATCTGCTCAGCGATTTGCTTGGGCCGCCTTCACTGCCTCGCCATCCTCTGACGGCGGTTTATTTTGGTCTGCACGCATTGCCGTCGGCCTTGGCGGCCGCCCGAGCCTGGTTTTCTGACGAAGGAGCGAGAGCGCTCCTCGCTGGAAATGCTGCTCATGCCGTGTTGCCGCTGGATACTCCGATTTCTACGAACGCGATCGGCCTGATGCTCATGCTGGTAGGACATGCGGAAGGCTGGCCGCTGGCGAAAGGCGGGTCCGAGAGCATCATCCAGGCACTCGTGGCCGAACTGCAATGCCACGGCGGAAGCGTCGTGACGGATCATCCGGTACGTTCTCTCTCTGATCTACCATCGTCTCGTGTGCTTCTTTTCGACACAAGCCCGAAGGCGATGGCTGAGATTGCTGGCGAGCGGCTGCCATCGCGCTATGTGGATCGGCTGAAACGATTTCGTCACGGGCCAGGTGTTTTTAAAGTCGACTACGCATTGAGTGAACCCGTGCCGTGGATCGCGGAAGAATGTCGGCACGCTGGCACCGTGCATCTGGGCGGCGGTCTAGATGAGATCGTAAGAGCAGAGAGCGAGGTCAGCGCGGGACTCCATCCACAGCAGCCTTTCGTACTCGCTGCTCAGCAGAGCCTTTTTGATTCCACTCGTGCTCCCGAGGGACGGCATACCTTTTGGTGCTACTGCCACGTTCCCCCCGGTTCCACCATGGACATGACTGACAGGATCGAGGCGCAGATCGAGCGATTCGCACCAGGCTTTCGCGATTGCGTTTTGGCTCGTCGCACGATGAATTGCGCCGATTATGAGCAGTATAATCCGAATCTCATCGGAGGTGATATCGTGGGGGGATCGACTGACTGGCGGCAGCTTCTCACTCGGCCAACTTTTAGTCTGCGTCCCCACGAGACCCCGAATCCCGATTTCTTCCTCTGCTCTGCATCGACTCCACCGGGAGCTGGCGTTCACGGCATGTGTGGATGGTGGGCAGCGAAAGCTGCGCTACGGAGGCTGTGACGCGGATGGGGGAATCTTCTAATCCTACCGTTACCGCCGGTCACGATACACCTGGTAGCGAGCCAAATCCGATCAATCCTTTTTGAGGGCCGGCCTCCAGCTTGAAAATGTCCACTCCGCTTCCGTTCAGGCCCGTCTTGTTTTTTCCCCGTGCTCCGAACATGTAGTGAGTGCCATCCGATCCTTGCCCCAGGTAGATCATCACATGCGAGACCTTGTGCCCGGAAGCGTAGGTACCTCCCCAGAAGATGAGATCTCCCGGCTTGATTCCCTTTCTGCCCCCAGATTTCGTTGGGATGACTTTTGATTTGTGCAGGGTTTTGGCGCTCTTGAGCCAGGCGTATTGGTCAAAGCTCGTGCGAGGGATATCGGAAAACCCGATGTCCGAGAGCAGAAATTTCATTGTTCCCGAACAATCCAGCCCTCCTTTACTGGGATGGTCGCCTCCGAACACGTAGGAAAGATGAAAAGTCGAGATGGTTTCTGCTCGACGCCGAATGACATTGAGCAGCTCCAGAACTTCCTTCGATGACGCAGCGGATGAAAACAGCCCCCAACGTCGAGAACGCCGATCAAATTGATAGCCTGAGTAGGGGAGTTCGTAGCTCGCTCTCGGTCCCGACTGCGGATAGACTAGGGTTTCACTCAATGGCAGAGGCTTCGTAAGGGAGGGCGAGGTGCTTCGCGAGAGTGGCAATACGAGAGGAGTGGCGGTAGCAGCTGTCGCAGAATTGGGGGTGGAAATCGACAGCGGCACCGTTGCCTCCTCGAAAAATTGTCCATACGCCCAAGAGCCCGTAGAAAATACAAAGGCCAAAATCAGGGAGATGCGAGTTATTGAAATCATTATTTAATATAATAACCATAAATATTATTAAATTCAATATTAAACTGTAATTTCTGATGTAACTCATTTCGAAAAGGATTTGTCACATCAGTCTGAATTACAAGAGTGGACTTAGAGACCCAGGTCACACTCATAAGCTGGCCACAGACGTATTTTGTGGAATTACGCAGGTCGTGACTCAGGCCAATGCACTGGGCGGCCACCTAATCATAGAGGTCCTACCTATGCCGCCTGTTTGAGGAGTTTATCACTCTGATGAGAACATCCCATTGCGTCCCGCCGACGGATTTGATACTCTGACGTAACTTGTCGTCGTACGATCACACGGCAGATATTTTATTCCCCTCTGAATCCCTTTATTATGAACCGAAAACTTCGCATGGGTATGGTCGGCGGTGGCCGAGGTGCCTTTATTGGAAACGTCCACCGCATGGCGGCGAACTTGGATGGAAAGATCGAACTAGTCGCGGGCTGTTTTTCCTCCGATCCGGAAAAATCACGTCTGTCGGGGCAGGACTTTTTCCTAGACCCTAGTCGTGTCTATGCGAGCTACCAGGAGATGGCACAAAAGGAGGCAGAGCGCGAGGATCGAATCGATTTCGTCTCCATCGTCGTGCAGAATCACTTGCACTACGCGGTCGCGAAGACTTTTCTCGAAGCCGGTTTTCATGTCGTGTGCGACAAGCCACTGACTCATCGTCTCGAGGATGCCCTGGCGCTGCGCGAGGTGGTAAGAAAGAGTGGGCAAGTCTTCGCTCTTACACACAACTACACGGGCTATCCCATGGTCAAGGAAGCCCGACGCATGGTGCGCGATGGAGAGCTGGGGCGTATCCTCAAAATCGTAGCTGAGTATCCTCAGGGGTACGCTGTCGGTGATGTCGAGGGCGACGGGCAGGGGAAAATCGCCAACTGGCGGGCCGATCCGAAAATCGCGGGGATGTCCAACTGCATGGGAGACATCGGTACACATGCGCACAATCTCATCCGTTACATCACCGGGCTAGAAATCGAGGAAATTTGCTCTGATCTGACCGCCTTCATCCCAGGTCGAGAACTGGACGACGACGGGAACAATCTCGTTCACTTCACCGGCGGAGCGAAGGGCATTCTCTACGCCTCTCAGATTTCGAATGGTGATGAAAACGCCCTCAGTATTCGTGTTTACGGGACAAAAGCCTCACTGGAATGGCATCAGGAGGACCCGAATGAGCTGATCGTAAAATACGCCAATGCTCCCCGCCGTATCTACCGCCGGGGTAACAGCTACATCAGCGAAGCTGCCGCCGGGCACGGGTACACTCGGACCCCTTTCGCACATCCGGAGGGTTTCATCGAAGCCTTTGCCAATATCTATCTCGCCGTCGCTCAGGCAATCGCAGATCGCATCGATGGTCGGAATGCGCCTGCTGAAGGGTACGATTTCCCCACTGTCGATGATGGGGTCGCCGGAGTCGCCTTTATTCAAGCAACTGTCGAGAGTTCCACTTCTTCGAAGAAGTGGATTCCGTTTCCGCAGGTTTGAGGGTGAGAAAAGAGTAGAATCCGGAATTCAGCGCAGCTGCTATAAGAACGTAGATTCAACTGCTACTTTGAGCGACTGAGCGGCTGGAGGATAGTGCTCAACAGATATCAGTCGAGGGATTCCGTGTCCTCGCCGTCATGGTGTCACATCGCCTATTTTCGATTCTGATGCGGAAGCAGATGACTCCGGTAGGATATGATCGACGAGTCGAGCGATTCCTTCCTGAGCGAATTCGCTCTGGGGAAACATCCTCCGGGCGCTTAGATACCAAGCCAAGCTAGATCCGAACTGCTTGCGCGTCTCCAGATTCTCGCCGTTCTTGAGCGCTCGGACGAAAGAGGCGACGCCTGTCGCGAGATCCGAGCGCTTGGTGCTCAGTGGAACATCGTCGGGAAATTTCT
>JBDHQE010000267.1:0-5074 GCA_039806885.1 Verrucomicrobiales bacterium | reverse complement strand
TACCGACGACATGGCTCGATATTCTCTGGGACCGCGAACGCATCCTCGACTTTGCCCTTCGTCTAACCGGAAGAGCAGCCCCTTGAACACACCTTGAATCCCTGAGATCAAAGCACGAAAAGACTGACAACCCGTCGGAGAACAGCTTTAGGAAAGGTAATTACTCCCAGCCCAAGGGGGAGTCCATACGCAGAGGGTCGACTTGACCAAGGGACGATTCTCCGCCCATCTCCGCACCGCTTGCACGAAATTTCACTCGATAGATTTGAGGTGATTGAGAACCCGATCCTCCGCCTTTGCGAGAAATCGTTTCGTATGAGCGTATTCAAAGTGCAGTCGAGAAACTGCGTCATTGGGACTCTGTCTGCCGTGTCGCACCGATGTTCTCAGCCAGCATATCAGATCGTTCGCCGCGATGCTGGTGGACCATCATCACATCCTCGATGGAGTTTTCATGTTGCCGTCCCGATCTGGGCCTTTCTAGCGAACGATACGCATCCTCAAAATATCGGGCAACGCCTCCCACCTTTTCTGGGGCCGATTCTCGCTCTGCTGGGTGCAGGTCATTCTGGGACTGCATTCCTCGAATGATATTCTGGGCGATCAGTAGCCCCTCCTGCTTGGCATCTTCTAGGAAAGTGAATTGCCGCTTTTTGCGACAACCATTCAGGTAGAAGGCGTTTGTGTAGCGGGTCTTTCCGTGGTGTTCAAAGGCGTAAATTGGGATTTTTACCGATTGGAAGCGGATGATCTGATAGGGACCACGGACACTCTTTCTGGACTGCCGTCGCACAAGATTTTGCGGCTTCTGGATAGAGCTGAGATTGCTATTTGTCGGAAAATTGTCGGACATCTCTTCGAGGGGATGTCAAACACCTACTTTGACTTTTGTAATCCGTTGATTATATGAAAGCACGCCCTACAGGACTCGAACCTGTGACCCACGGATTAGAAATCCGTTGCTCTATCCGGCTGAGCTAAGGGCGCTTGTGAGTTACAGAGAAAAAGGCTCCTCGACTCGCGGGAGAAATCGGTGAACTGGCCCCGATTCTTTCTTCTCGTGATCGGGCAATATTCACCAGAACACGGAAAAGGGGAAGGACAGATTGTGTGAATCCTGAAGTTTTGCTGCGTAGGGAATAGGCTGGCTAGATCGTGCGTCCTCGCATACCTAACCCTGTCAGATCAGAGTCAGAACAGGGTATCGTAGGGGCGTTCAGCTACTTTGTCGTGGTATCCGACGAATGCCTGATTGACCACTTTGTAACCGCCGGGAGTCGGATAGTCGCCGGTAAAATACCAGTCTCCGTGATTATGCGGAATGGCATCCCGAAGACCGTCGATGGTCTGAAAGACGACATCCACTTTCCCCTTCCAGCGGATATCCTCCGGCGTCACGAGCCGGCTGACTTCTTCCGACAATTCCTCTTCTGTAAAGGGAGAGTAGATGGCTTTCACCGGATTGCCCATTTCTTGAACGGGCTTTTGCAGCTCTGCAAGGCAGGCTTCATAGACCTCGCGGATACGATTTCTCATGCCGCGTCGCTCCAGCAGATTGATGGCCGCTCGAAAGACGATGAATTTCCCCAATTGCGACATGTCGATGCCGTAGCAGTCGGGATAGCGAATCTGGGGAGCCGTAGAGGCGATGACGATCTTTCTGGGATTGAGCTTCGAGAGAATTTTAATGATCGAGTCACGCAGAGTCGAGCCACGGACGATGGAGTCGTCGAGCACGACGAGCGAGTCGTCGGGCTGGATCTGTCCGTAGGTCACGTCATAGACATGGGAGATCATCTGATTGCGACCTTTCTCCTGAGCAATAAATGTCCGTAGCTTAATGTCCTTGTGCGCGATTTTTTCCTCTCGCGGCCAGGTTTGGAGAATGATTTCCTCGATCCGTGTTTCGTCGAGGGTGCCGTCTTTCACTGCCGCCAGAATATCCTTTTTCATCTCATGACGACGCCGATTGCGCAGACCCTGCACGAGCCCATAATAGGCGATCTCTGCGGTGTTGGGGATGAAGCTGAACACGGCCTTGTCGAGATTCCCGTCGAGACGCTCGATGACTTGAGGGACGAGATTAGCACCCAGACGCAGTCGCTCGCGATAGATGTCAGGATCGTTTCCACGTGAGAAATAAATCCGCTCGAAGGAGCAGGGAGTAGAAGCTCGATCCGGGGCAAAGCGCGAAATCGCAAAGCTACCGTCGCATTTCATCACAGCGACATGCCCACGGGGGAGTTCGCGCACTTTTTCGGCAGGTGCATCGAATACGGTCATCAGAGCGACGCGCTCGCTGGCGAAGGCGAGAACTTCGTCGTCCTCGTAGTAGAAAGCGGGACGGATACCGTTGGGATCACGCAGAATGAAGGCATCTCCATTTCCCACAGCGCCAGCGATCGTGTAGCCACCGTCCCAAATTTCCGCACATTTCTGGAGAATGTTGACGAGATCGAGTTCTGCGGAGATGATGGCTGGAATCTCGGGGCCAGGGCGTGTTCCGCGCTCGCGTCGGTAGATGTCGTCGTGCGCTTCGTCGAGATGATACCCGATCTCCTCGAGAACGGTCTGTGTATCGGTATCGAAGACTGGATGTTGGCCGCGCTCGATCAGGTGGTGATTGAGATCGCGAGCGTTCGTCATGTTGAAATTCCCCGCGACCATGAGGGTCTTGGTGGGGTAATTCGTCCTTCGTACATAGGGATGGCATCCTCCGCTGCCGAAGGCTCCGGATGTGCCGTAGCGGAGATGTCCCAACAGAACTTCGCCACCGAAGTCGAAAGCAGCCTTCAGCCTCTCGGGATTCTCCTTGAGTCCGGGCTCCTTTTTCTCTAGCTCCTGCAAGTGGCGAAACTCGGCCTCCATCACGGTGATAAGAGAATTCCTATCAGCACTGCGTTCGCGGAAGAGGTAGGGCTGGCCCAGCGGCATGTTCAGTTTCACACAGCCGATTCCGACTCCATCCTGCCCTCGATTGTGCTGCTTCTCCATCAGCAGATAGAGCTGCTGGAAACCCCAGAGGCAAGTACCGTATCGCTGGAGGTAATATCCGATCGGCTGCTTCAGCCGGACGAGTGCGATGCCGCATTCGTGGAGGATGGGATCGCTCATTCGCTATCGGGGGATGGTAGAAAAAACTGACACGCAACGATTATTCTTCGATTCGGACTCGGACTCCTGGAGTCTCGGTGATCTCGCCGATTTTGCGGGCTCCCGGATGAAAATCGGAGGCGGCGGACGCCTGATCGGGCGGGACGATGGCGACCCAGCCCCAACCCATGTTGAAGGTGTCGATCGCTTCTTCATCAGAAACGAAGGAAAGAACACGTCCGACGGGACCATGACTCCAACGTGGAATCACGAGATCGGCTCCTTTTCCGTCAAAGAGTCGCCCGAGATTCTCGGGCAGGCCACCGCCGGTGATATGGGCCATCGCTTTGATGTCGATCTTTCGCTCTTTCAGCCCGGCGACTACGTCGTGATAGAGGCGGGTAGGGGTCAAGAATTCGCCCCATTCTTCATGAGCGATCAGATCGGGATGCGCTTGGAGAATCCTGCGAATCAGGCTCCAGCCGTTCGCGTGAAATCCATCGGACGGGTAGCCGATCAGCACGTCGCCCACGGCAATACGAGAGGGATCGACTAGATCGCTTTTTTCTGCGGCTCCGATACAAAATCCGCTCAGTTCGATCAATCCATCAGGTACGATACCGGGCATCTCGGCCGTTTCTCCACCCGCTAGGATGCAGTTGCAGTCGGCGAGATATTGAGTCATGCCGAAGATCAGGCGTTTGATCTTCGCCTTGTCGATACGACCGATGCCGATGTAGTCGAGAAACAGCAGTGGATCTCCACCTGTCGTGAGAATGTCGTTCACATTCATCGCGACGAGATCTTTGCCAGCGATCTCTAACTGATCATGGGCGATCAGGAGTTCCACTTTGGTACCGACGCCGTCACAGCCAGTCATGATGACGGGTTGGCGATACTCGCTGAGATCATACGTCGCGGCGAAGAGTCCGAAGGCTCCCATTAACGAGCGCTTTCCTTCTGTGCTCCGACGTAACTCGCCTATGTCCCCGACGAGATCGGCGGCTTCTTTGATATCGACTCCGGCACCTTTATAGGTAAATTCCTGACTCATATTTCTTTGTTCAGACGGGCAAAGACGGTGGTGTGTGGGCGGTGGAAGTAAGGTCTTCCGCCTGATTTTTCTCTCCTTCGGTGATCGCCTGATAGAGGGAACGGAACATCAGGTAGCCGCTTCCCCACTCCGATCCTTCGGAATCCGGCATCTCGTCCCAGTCCGGATCATAGTGATTCCTGCGGTAGAGAAAACGCTCGGGATGCGGCATCAGACCGAGGACGCGGCCAGTCTCATCCTGAAGGCCAGCGATGCGACTGAAGCTGCCGTTCACGTCATCAGCGTAGAGAAGTGCAGCAGCACCGTCTTTAACGTAGCCTTCCGCTTCGGCTGGGTCGCTGGTGACCAAGCGACCTTCGACATTGGCGATGGGCAACTCGAATTCCTCCGGGAGATGGGATAGATAGGGACTTTTCCGAGCGCGATTCTCCAAGCGCACCCACTGGCACTGAAAGCGACCAATAGTGTTCGGAACCAAGCTGCCGGGTGGCAACAGCCCAAGCTGGGATAGAATCTGAAATCCATTGCAGATACCCAATACGTATCCGCCGTTGTCACGGAATTCGCGCAGTGTGTCTCCGAGCTTTTCTTCCATCACTAGACTAGCGATGCGTCCAGAGACGATGTAGTCCCCGTAGCTAAACCCACCCGACATGACCACCAGACTCACTCCCACGAGCGTTTCAGGCTTGAGCGCCGAGATTGGGAGAATCTCAGTGACGAAACCGACTGCTTCGAGAGCGCGAGCGGTCTCGGTGTCGCAGTTGGTTCCCGGAAATTTCAGTAATAACGCGCAAGGCTTTCTTTCCATATCGCTTTCAGGTCGGAGATGGGTTGATCCAGCAGAATTTCCTTGCCCCACTCGATGCGAAGATTCGCGTGACTGCCAGTGGCACGTCCGAGAGCGGCAAACGGGAGACCGTCGAA